>DASUKQ010000136.1:0-25102 GCA_036278635.1 Rhodanobacteraceae bacterium | reverse complement strand
CCGGCCGTGAAGGTGCTGTCCTGGACCGCACCGGTGGACAGTGGCTGCGCGCGCAACGCCTCATAGACATTCGCGAAGCCTTTCTTGGTCATGTCTTCCGCGGTAATCGTGATCACCGGGTTGGCGGTCTCGATCTGCGACTGTGGAATCAGCGAGCCGGTGACGGTGATCGCCTTCAGGGTCTTGGTCTTCTTCTGGTTCTGGTCCTGCGAAGAAGACGTGGTGTTCTGGGTGTTCGTGGACTGGTCCTGCGTCTGCTGCGGCGCAGGGGTGTCTTGGGCAACTGCGGCGCCCGTCACAAACAGGCTGGCGCAGATGGCCGAGGCCAAGAGCTTGCGGTTCATCAGGAGTACTCCCCAGTTGGAACAGTTCAGTGGTCTTGTCCGTCACGCCCATGGACATGTCGACGGACCGGGATGGTTTTGCGGCTCGTGCGTCCTGAGACTTCGGCAATCCTTGCCACATACAGGATCTGGATCACATTCCGCCATACGGACGTTAGCGCCAATTTAACTGTTTTGCAACTGAGCGGAAACTTTTGCGAA
Source organism: Rhodanobacteraceae bacterium (assembly GCA_036278635.1). GTDB lineage: Bacteria > Pseudomonadota > Gammaproteobacteria > Xanthomonadales > Rhodanobacteraceae > 66-474. Next base: position 24,557 of record DASUKQ010000136.1, on the reverse strand, counting down.
AGACTGGTGTCTGCAATCCTCTCAGGCGGCTTGGGAGGGCAGGAACTCGGCGCCGGCGAGGCATGGAGGGGTGGCGGACGCCATCACGCGCCGGCGACACCTGACCTCGGAACATCATGAACGGCCGCCCGCACGATGGCTTTCGTTGCGCGACGAGCGGCGGTAACATCGAAATTCCGGCCTGCGTTTTCGCGCTGGCCCTCATCCTGGGACGGACCGGAGTTGGCGCGCCGGTTTCACTTTTTGAGGAATCCCCATGCGAAAGCTTGTTGCTGCACCCTTGTTTGTTGCCACCCTGCTACTGGCGGCCTGCGGGACGTCCAACCAGTCCGGTGGTTCGTCAGCCACCGCCGGGTCGTCCGAGTCTTCGGGTACGGCGGGCAATCCCGCGCCGGCAGCGACCGCAGTGACGGGCACGGTCACGCTGGACAACAAGCAGAACATCCCGGTAACGCCCGCGGCCAAGCTCACGCTTTCGCTGGTCGACGTGACCCAGCAACCGGGCGTCACGGTGAACACCCAGGATTTCAATCCGCCGCAGTTCCCGCAGGCGTTCCACATCCCGTTCTCGCCATCGGCCATCAACGACAAGGACCTGTACGTGCTGCAGGCCACGATGCAGGACAACGGACGCACCTGGTCCACCAAGCTGCAGCAACCGGTGCTGACCCACGGTCAGCCGGCCAAGGTCAAGCTCACGCTGACCGCGGAGCCGACGCCCGCGGAAAAGATGATGGACAATTTCCAGCAGGCCAAGCGCCAGACCGGCGCGATGAAGGTCAAGTCCGGGACCTCCAGCAAGATCGGTGAATCGCGGAGCTGGCAGGTGTTCAGCGATGTCCACGGCGTTGAATTCATCATCCTGCAGGTCAACCATGCCGACAAGGGTTTCACGAAGACCGAGTACGCCTATCGCAATGGACTGCCGTGGGTGGTCGTGCAGGAGCAGATGCCGAAGCCGAACGCGCCGGCGACTTCGACCGAGCGCGCCGGCTGGGACGACCAGGGCGTACTGGTCCTGAAGGAACAGGTCAACGACGGCACGACCTCGACGCTTTCCGATTCCGATGCCAAGGCGCTCCACGACCAGGCCGAGGCCGAGTACAAGAAGTTCGCCAAGCACCACTGAGGATTGCCTTCCCCTTCGCTGGCGAAGGGGACCAAGGCTGGATTTACGTTCGACGTGGCGCGCACGGCCGCGCCCGAACGCCGATGGCACGGGTTGAGAGACGAGCTCGTGACGCGACTGCGCAACAGCTTCCGTTCGTGCAGCGAACGGCGCCCGCCAGAATCGGTCATGCGCGCCGTCCATCTTGCCCCCCGCTCGTGTCCGGGGCTTCCCGGTTTCGGCTTGGGCTTCGGTTTCCTGGGCTGACCCGGCGCCGGATCGCCGCCTGTGCCTGACAACGCACTGAGCAACGCGGCGCCGTTCGGAGTGCCCCAGCCGGTCAGGCGCCGGGTTACATCATGCTGAACATGATCCGCACGGACGGAACCGAAGCGCCGTTGCGCGGAATGCCGGCAACGCGACGAGTACAAATTTCAGCGACTTCAGCTTACCGGTGGCGCGCTTCGTCGCAAAGCGGCACCACATCTTTGCGGGCCTGCGACCGGCGAATGACGGCTGTCGGCGACGGCGGCTTGCAACGCAGCGCGGTTTTCGTGTTTCATGGCGAGGCGTCCGGGAGGCGGGACGCGCCACCGGGAGGCACAACGGCGTCGATGGTGACCGTGGAACATCTCCACCGCCATTACCGCGTGGGCGGGCAAACGGTGCACGCTCTGGACGGGATCAGCTTCGAGATCTGTTCGGGTCGCTATGTGGCGATCGTGGGCCCGTCGGGTTCAGGCAAGTCGACGCTGCTCAACATCCTTGGTTGCCTCGACCATCCGGACAGCGGCCGCTACTGCCTCGACGGCACCGATGTCTCGACGTTCGACGACGAACGTGCGAGCGATTTCCGCAATCGCAGGATCGGTTTCGTGTTCCAGTCGTTCCACCTGCTTCCCCGCCTCAACGTGCTCGAAAACGTGCTGCTGCCGCAACGTTTCCTGCGTACGCCCGATCCCGGCTTGCATGCGCGTGCGCTGGAGTTGCTGGATCGAATGGGCATGTCGGAGCGCCTCGACCATCGTCCCAACCAGCTTTCCGGCGGACAGATGCAGCGCGTCGCGATCGCACGCGCCCTGCTGATGCGGCCGGCACTGCTGCTCGCGGACGAGCCCACCGGCAACCTGGATTCGCGCAGCGCCGCGGACGTCCTCGAGCTGATCGCGGAAATCCACGCCGGCGGCCAGACCGTGGTCATGGTGACCCACGATCGCGAGGTCGCCGCGCGGGCCGAACGGCAAATCCATCTGCGCGACGGCAGGATCGAAGATGCCGTGGCGGCGTAAAGGCGCGCTCGCGCTGGCGCTGCTCGCGGGAACCGCGCCGGCCTGCGCTGCGGTATTGACCGGCGAGGTGCGTTCGGCCGGCGCGCAAGGCATCTTCACGCCACCGTCCATGAGTTCGCCGGTGGTGCTGCGCTTCTACGTGCCCGACGGCACGCAAGTCAAGAAGGGCGACGCGTTGCTCAGCATCGACGCTGGGACCATGGCTTCGCAATTGCGCAAGCTGCGCGACCAGATCGCCCAGGACCAGGACAAGTCCGCCAAGGACATCGCCGACCTGCAACTCAAGGTCATCGACGCGGAACTGGCGCTCGCCGACGCCAAGGCCGCAAGCGACGAGGCGGCGATCGATGCCTCGATCCCCAAACGCCTGATCCCGGATGCGCAGTACGACAAGTACCAGGGAACGGCGAAGACCGATCGCCGCGACGTCAGCTTGAAGGAAGAGGAACTCGACGCCGCACGCGCTGCCGTTGCGCGGCGCCGCAAGGATGGCAAGCTGCAGGCGAAGAAGGCCTCGCTGCAACTCGATTTCTACCAGGAGATGGTGGACCGCGCCACGGTGCGTGCGGACATGGCGGGAGTGGTGGTGCACGCCTTCGAGGGAGAAAACTCCATCGACAACGGCACCCGTTTCGAGGAAGGCTCCACCAGCTATCCCGGCAGCAAGGTCGGAGAGGTGGTGGCGAGCGGCAGCCGGGAAGTGCGCGCATGGGCGCTGGAGCCGGACCGCCGCGGCCTTGAAATTGGCCAGAAGGTACGGCTGCAGTTCGACGCGCTACCCGGGAAGGTTGCCGCGGGCACGATCCGCAGCATCTCCGGCGCTTCCGAAGGCAAGCCCGAATGGGGCAAGGGCCGTTACTTCACGATCGACATCGGGCTCGACAAGGGCACCACGGGGCTGCGCCTGTTGCCTGGCATGAGCGTGCGGGTGCAAACCGACCTCGCCGTGAAGCGCATGCACGCCGCCACCACCCGCCCCACGCTGATCCGGGCCGACGGTGAAGTCCACGCGCTCCAATCGACCGCGATCATCCCGCCCGAGGTCGAAGGTCTTTGGCAGATGAACGTGACCCAGATGGCACCCGACGGTTCACATGTAAAGAAGGGGCAGCCGGTCGTGACCTTCGCCGCCGGCGATCTTGCGCAGAAGCTGCCCGCGACCGAAAGCGAGCTGACCGAGAAGCGGCGGACCCAGGAGAACCTGAAGCTGGAACTGGCCGATCGCGAGCGCACCGATGCGCTCGCGGTCGCCAAGGCCGAAGCCGATGCGAGAAAGGCCGAGCGCAAGACCCAGGTGCCCAAGGAAACGGTCGCCCTCATGGAGTACAAGAAACTCTGGATCGAACGCGACAAGGCGGAGCGACGGCTGGCATTGACGCGGCAGCGCTCGCATATCGACGCGCAGGCGCGCCAAGCCGAGCAAAGGGTGGCCGACGACGATGTCACCCGCCTCGAGCGTGAGGTTGCGAAAATGAAATCCGAGATGGCGTCGCTGACGGTGCGCGCGCCGCGCGATGGTGTTTTTCTGCACCACACCGCGTGGAACGGCGACATGATCGACACCGGTTCGCAGGTGTGGCGCGGAATGTCGGTGGCCGAGATCCCCAACCTCGACACCCTGGTGGTGCGTGCGAGCCTGCCCGAACGGGACCTCGACTGGGTACGTCTCGGCCAGCCGGTTCGGGTGGTGCTCACCGGCGGCGGCAACCGCATCCTGGCCGGCAAGATCGCCCGGATCGGGAACACCGTCCACAGCGAATCGCGGGTGCAACCGGTGCCGGTGGTCGATCTGCGGATCACGCTGGATGCGGAACACGCCAAGCTGAAGCCGGGGCAGCCCGTGCGGGTGGAGATCAGGTCTGCAGAAGGGGACCCAACATGACCTGCGCGATCCATCCGTCGTGGCAACGTGCATTCGGCGCATGCCTGCTGGCACTCGCCCTCGCCGCTTGCAGCCACGAGGCGCCCAAGGGGTCCGTGACCGAGCAGGTGGAACCCGGGCCGCTGGTGATTGCGGTCGCGGCGCAGGGCGAACTCCATTCCACCCACGCCACCCCGCTTACGGTCCCCGGACAGCAATTCACGCACCGGCAACTCGCCTGGATCCTGCCGGACGGCAGCCGGGTGAAGAAGGGCGAGCTGATCGCACGGTTTTCGGCCCGGCAGAGCAAACAGGACCTTGCCGAAGCGCTGGTCGACCTGCAGCGCAACGCGCTCGCCCGCGCGGGCAAGCAGTCCGACATCGATTCGCAACGGGACAAGCTCGACGTCGGGATGGCCGAGGTCGAAACCGACCTGGGGATTGCCAAGCGCTATTCCCACGCGAGCCTGCTGGCGCTCTCGCGCGACAAGATCCTGGACAGCGTGCAGGACGCGCAATTCCTGACCACCAAGAAAGGCATCCTGACCTGGCAGCTCGGGCAAGCAGGGGATCGCGGCGCAGCCGAACTGGCGGTGATCGATGCCAAGCGCGCCACCTTCGAACTCAACGCCAAACAGAAGCGCGCCGACCTCGATGCGCTGGAAGTGCGCGCGCCCCATGCCGGCGTGCTGGTGCTGAAGGCGGACTGGAGCGGCAACACCCCGCACATCGGCAGCACCATGTGGGCGGGCAATTCGTTTGCCAGCCTGCCCGATCCGGCGTCGCTGGAAGTCGAATTGTGGGTACCCGGCCTGGAGGCACAGGGCATCGCGGCGGGCGACACGGTGGAACTGCATCCGCTGGGCGATCCTTCGCAAACCGCAACCACCAAACTGTCGTGGGTGGCTTCCACTGCGCAACCGCGCAGCCGCGAGAGTCCGGTGAAATTCGTCTCGATGAAGGCGCCGATCCCCGTCCAAGCCGCGCGGCGCTACGGGTGGACACCGGGCCAGCGTTTCGCGGCACGCGTCGTCCTGCTCGACGCGAAGCACACGCTCAGCGTGCCCAACCTCGCGCTCGCGAGCGACAACGGCGATCCCGTCGTCCAATTGAGCGAAGGCGATCGCACCGTACAACGCCGCGTCACCCTCGGCGTGCGCGGGCCGGCGCGCTCGCAGGTGACGCAGGGACTCGCCGCCGGCGACGTGGTGTTGCTGGACCTTTCGCGCAAGCAGAACGGGTCATGACGATTCCGGCGCCGTGGCGTGAAGCGATCGAGGGCCTGTCGCGGCGCAAGCTGCGCACGTTCCTGACCCTGCTCGGGCTGATCTTCGGGGTCGGCGCGATCGTCGCGATGCAGGGCGTCGGCGAAGGCAGCCGGCGCGAGGCGTTGCACATGGTCGAGAGCCTCGGGCTGCACAACCTGATCGTCGAGGCGCACTCGCCACAGGATGACAACGCGCTCAAGGAAGTCCGTACCCGCAGTGTGGGCCTCACGCTCGCCGATGCGCATGCGGCATTGGACGTGGTGCCCGGCGCCAGCCGCTTCGCTGCGGAAAAGCATATTCGCGTGCACTCGGTATTTTCCGACGAGGGCTCCGGCGACATCCTCGCGAGTGGAGTGAGCCCGGGGTACTTCGCGATGGCCTCGCTGAAAATCGCGGATGGCCGAGCGCTCATTCAAGCCGACGATGACGCCCTTGCGGCGGTGGCCGTGCTCGGCGCGCAAGCCGCACGCGAACTGTTTCCCGGCGGTCATCCGGTGGGCGGACTGGTCAAGGTCAACCAGGTGTGGTTGCGGGTAGTGGGCGTGCTGGCCGACCGTGATCTCGGCAAGGACCATTTCGAAGGCGTATCGCTGGGTTCGGATGCGAACCGCGTGTTCGTGCCGCTCGCGAGCGCCGAGGCGCGCTTCAAGTTCGAACCGATGGAAGACCAGATCGACCGATTCCTGCTGCGGATCGATGATCCCACACGGCTCGCCGCGGACGCGCAGGTGCTGGGGGCGCTGATGGGCCGCCGTCATGGCGGAGCCGGCGACTATGCGCTGATCGTGCCGCAACGGCTGTTCCACCAGAACCAGCAAACCCAACGCATGTTCGACATCGTGATGGGCGCGATCGCCGGCGTCAGCCTGCTGGTCGGCGGCATCGGCATCATGAACATCATGCTGGCCAACGTGCTGGAACGCCGGCGCGAAATCGGGCTGTTGCGGGCGATTGGCGCACGCCGCCAGGACATCGTGCTGCGCTTCCTGCGCGAAGCGATCGTGATCTGCGCCGTGGGTGCGATCATCGGCATCCTGTTCGGTGGCCTGCTCGCCTACCTGATCGCACTGTTCGCCGGCTGGCAGGTGGCATGGGCGCCCTTGCCGGTGCTCGTGTCGGCATTGCTGTGCGCGGCCATTGGACTGGCTTTCAGCATTTACCCGGCTCGCCAGGCCGCTGCGCTGAGCCCGATCGACGCCATTCGCGCGGAGTGAACCCCCGTCGTCTATTGCGCGTCGACAAGATCATCTGGGATCGATGCCCACGCCTCCCACCGGCGCTGCGCCCTCGACCTGCGGCCGCCTCTCCCTGAGCGAAACGGCCGCTCGGGGAAGAGGGCTTTATCGCCATTCGTGGCGAAAACCCTCAGAGGCCGAGGGGGACGTTTTGTACCGCGACGGCATCCCACTATTGCGCAGCGACGCCGCCCTTCGGAAGGGGTGAAAGCCGCTCAGAAGCGCAACTTCGCACCGATGTTCAGGCCGTCGATGCGCTGGCTCGAATCCGAAAAGCGTCCTTCGTAGCCGATCCAGCCCGAGAAGTTCGGCGTGAAATCGGCGGCGAGCCCGACTCCCGCGCTCCCCCAATTGCTGTCCGGGACGAAGCCCGGCAGCGTGAAAGTGCCCGGCATCGTGACGAGCCCTGCGGTGACCCCGCGCGGATCGGCGTCGCTGTCATGGTTCCACGCCACGCGTGCGAACGGATGCAGCAGCGCCTGGCCGGCCTGCAGGTCGGCGGTCAACTGCCAGCCGAGCGTGCCGATCACCGCGTGGCGATCCTGCTTGCCGAAGGTCATCGCGGTGGCGTCGCCGCCATTCTCGCTGAAGCCGTCGACCTGGATGTGCTGCCAGGAAAGATCGGCGAACGGGCCGGTGCGCCAGTTGCCGAAGTCGACCCACCATCCGCCGGTCAACGCGAGCGCCAGGTGCGATCCCGAAGTGTTGGCGTCCTCGTAGCGGGTGGTGGGGCCGATCGGGATGTTGCGATGGATGTCGCTGTAGCCGAGATGCCCGAAGCTGCCGATCGCGCCGAAGTAGCCCTGGTTGTCCCAGTTCCACATTACGTAACCGGTTGCCAGCAGGTCCTGCAGCTTGAAGCCGCCTGCATTGCCGGCGAATTCATCCTTCTGCTGGCCCGCCGTGAAGGCGAGGCCGGCCGTCAGCGAGTCGGACGGATGGACATCCGCGCCGATGCTCAAGGTGTTGACGTTGTTGCTGCTCTTCGGTGAATTCACCTGCGCGTCGAGCCGTTGGCGCGCAAATTGATAGTTCGCCCACAGGCGCATCCCGCCGCCGGGCGCTGATGCCAGGCTGGTGTTGGCCTGCTCGATGACCGAGCGGTTGAGCCCGGCATTCACCTGCAGCGGCGCCTCGCCGAGCAGCGACATCTCGCCCGGTGCGACGATGATCGATTCCGCGTACTGCGCCAGCATTGCGTGGGCTGCCGTCGTCGGGTGCACGCCGTCGGCAAACAGATAGGTGCTTTCGGTACCCGGCTGGTAGGTCACCGTTGCCCCGGGCGTTCCCGCCGGCAGGCATTCGAACGAACTGCCGTCGCCGCCGGTGCAGGCAGGTGCCGTGACGGTGGTGAAACCGTAGCGAGCCGGATCCGCGACGAACTCGTTGAGCAGTGCGAAGGTGTTCACGGGAATGATGTTGACGCCGGTCTTTGCTAGCCCCGCGTTCAATGCGTTGTTGTAGATCAGCGACAGTCCGGTGAGCTGGGCTGCGGCCGTCGGGCCTTGCGCCAGACCGGATGGAGTGAGCCCGATGTTGGGCAGGTTGGACACCATCACATAGCGCGCGCCGGCCTGGCCGAGTTGTCCGACCATGCCGAGTTCCGTGGTCGCCGCCTGCTGCAGGTAGGCCGTGACCTGGTCCTGGTCCATCAGGGTCGACACACCCGCACCGGCTTCCACCTGCGTGATGACCGCCTGCGTGACCGTGGGCGTGATCTGGGCCGTGAATGCAGCGATCGCAGCCGGATCGTCCGGAATCACGCCACCGGCAATGGCCAGTTGCACTTGCTGCTGGATGTTCTGCTGGATCAGTTGCTGCGCCTGCGCTGCCGCGCCTGCGGAAGTTGCCGCATAGAACACGTCGTTGGCACCGCCCCACACAGAGTAGAGCGTGTCCGGATCCGCGCGGTTGCCGGTGGCCTCGAGGTACATGCCGAGCTGGGACGGCAGGGTCGGCACGCTCGAGGGCGTGCCCGGCGAGTTGTTGATGACGCCCGCGCCGCCGAATGCGAAATCCGTCCCGCCCGCCAGTGCCGGCGTCATCGGCACCCCGAAATAATCGGCGACGTTCTCGATGCCGGTTTGTCCGGGATTGGTGGTGAACCGCATGATCTGCGGAAGTCCCGACGCCAGCGACAGATTGCCGTTGTCGCTCAGGCTGTCGCCGAATACCACGACATTGTCGAACAATCCGGCGTGCGTTGAAGCCGGGGTCGGCTGCGGGGCCGATTGCGCGAAGGCCGCGGAACTCGCAAGCGCCAGCGCCACGGCGCCGGCAAGGTGACGGGGGCGAAGCATGGAGGAGCATCTCCCAAATGGCCGGACGGCGGACGCGCCAAGCGTAGTACAGACGTTTGTTTTATTCCATCCGCCGGCGTATGGGGATGAGGACGTCCCGACGGGATGCAGGGAAGGGGCAGTCGCCTGGCGATCGTGTCGGAAGACAACCTGCGCGGATACTCCGCATGCGCCGTGGATGGCGGCAGCGTTCCCGGTCCCACTGCAGCAGCGCCTATTGCCGCGATGGAGTCGGTGCAGCGGGCTTGGTCAGGGCAACCCTGTCCCATTTGCTCGATTGGTACCTGTGGCAGCCATAGCCCTTCCAGCAGACGGAAAAATGATCAATGCTCGATCTTTCGCAACCGTACACAACCTCACCTTCTCCGTTGAGCGCGAAAGCGGCGCGCGCGCCCCTCCTGCAGGCATGCACCGGCACGTTCGACAGAACGATGTCTGCCTTGCCTTCATGGCTCTTGAGGACGGCGATCGGGGGCGCCCTGTACGCCGCACTGAATGCGCTGGCGAATCGCCTGGAAGAGTAGCGATACGGGAGCATGAACTCGGGTGCCACCATCTGGCCACGAATGCTGTAGTTCACGGCCGAGGGAGGCGTGTGGCCTCCGCCTTGGCGATCCACTCGGTCCGTTGGGGGCTCAGGGCCGCGTCAGTAAAGGCGTTTGAGTGCGTGCACCCGCGCGCGGATGGCACGCCAGGGAATGCCGTGCCACGTCTCGATGGTCCAGTCCGCGGGATGCATCAACGGCCGCGCCATCCGGTCAACCATGCGGGTGGACAGGATTGCCGCAATCATCCAGGCCGCTGCAATCACAACGACCAGTGCGGCGCCTTCCGGCATTGCGCCATCCAGCCAGGCAAATCCGCCTGCGGCCAGCGCCGCACGTACCAGGAAGCCGTGCAGCAGATAGGCGTCGATGCTCCGGCGCCCGGCGCCAGCCCAGCGCGGTCGCCGCGGAACCAGGGTGAGGACGGACAGCGCGCAGGCGGAAGAGGCCACCAGCAGCCCAAGACGAATCCCCGCCCCTGCGAGCGAGGTGACGCCCAGCGTCGCGTAGTCGACCGAGGCGTACAGCCACTGCGGATCCAGATCGCGCAGGAACCAGGCGCCCGCAGCCGTGCCCGCCAGGACCAGGATTGCCAAGCCCTTGCGCATCCCCGTTTCGCCGAGGTGCTGCAAACGCCACGCCCGCAGCCGGAAACCCAGCAGGAACAACGGGAAGAACACCAAGGTACGCGACAGCGAAAACGGATAGCCGATCCACGACACCGCGCCGGCGGCCAATGCGATGGCCAGCGCAATCGGGAGTGGATACTTCAGCCGCGCGAACACCGGCAACATGACCCGCCAGCAGGCGAGACTGAGCAGGTACCACAGCAGCCAGTACGGCGTCAGATACCCTTGCGACCAGTCGCCGGTGCCGAACAGCCATGCATCCCACGCCGGATAAAGGGTCTGGAACAGGACGTACGGGAGCAACAGCCCCGTCACGATCCGGACCAGTCGCCGCCGCGTCAGCACCGGGCTGGAGAGCGCCCCGGAGATCAGCACGAACGCCGGCATATGGAACAGGTAAATCCACCGGTACAGCGCGTCGGCCGCGGGCCCGGTGTGGACCAGCTGTTCGATCAGGTGCCCGACTACCACCAGCGCGATCAGTACAAAGCGGGCATTGTCCAGCGCAGGGAAGCGATCCGGCCTGCGGGCCGCGCGCGGCGGTCGCGAAACACCCTGTCCCCAGACCTGCCGCCCCACGCGGCGCAAGGGCCGGTAGACGGTCTCCGTCCAATGGGCGGCGGATTCCCGGATCATCCGCGAACAGGTTCCTCCGGTGGTGGGCGTGCCGGTGCGGACCGGCGATCGTGTACTACTCCATGGCAATGGACTGCGCGATTGGACTACGCAGGTCGCAAGATCATGGTCGCGGTCCGCGCGTTAACCCGGTCCAAACGCGGATTGCCAGTAGGAGCCTGCCTGCAGGCGACCTTTTGCCGGCCGAGATTCCGCTATCTCGCGTAGGCAGGTTCAAGGAGCGCAGCGACAGAACCGGCAAATGCCACAGAGCTGGAGCTGCACTCGCGGCAACGCCGGCTCCGCGCTTCGGGCTTGAGCCGGCCTACAGGAGCTCGTGTTCAGGCGGCGTACTCGCGCTGCCGGTGCAAATGCACCAGCAGCAGGGAGATCGCGGCCGGAGTGACGCCACTGATCCGGCGCGCCTGGCCGACGGTTGCCGGACGTACCCGCTTCAGTTTCGTCGAAACCTCCGCCGACAGCCCGCGCACCCGATCGTAATCGAAGGTTTCCGGAATCGGGGTGGATTCGTGGCGGCGCTGGCGGTCGATCTCATCGCGCTGGCGATCGAGGTACCCCGCATACTTCGCCTGCACCTCGACCTGTGCCGCGACTTCTTCGCGATCGACGGCGGGACCGAAACCTCCGGTGGATGTCAACCCCGCATAGTCGAGTTCCGGACGGCGCAAAAGATCCAGCGCGTTCACTTCATGCGCCAGTGCGATGCCGTATCGCGTTTGCAACGCCGCGCCGAGTGCATTGGAGGGCGTCGCCCACAGCGATCGCAGGCGCGCGGTTTCGCGTTCCACCGCCTCGCGTTTTGCGCGCATCACATCCAGGCGCGCCTGCGGCACCACGCCCAGCTCGAATCCTTTCTCGGCAAGGCGCAGGTCTGCGTTGTCTTCGCGCAGGTGCAGCCTGAATTCGGCGCGTGAAGTGAACATCCGGTACGGCTCCAGCGTGCCGTTGGTTGTGAGGTCATCGATCAGGACCCCCGCGTAGGCTTCGTCGCGGCGCGGCCACCATGGTTGTTCGCCGCGAGCCATGCGCGCGGCATTCACTCCCGCGACAAGGCCTTGTGCCGCGGCTTCTTCGTATCCCGTGGTGCCGTTGATCTGGCCCGCGAAATACAAACCGGCGATGGCTTTGGTTTCGAGCCACGGCTGCAGACCGCGCGGATCGAAATAGTCGTATTCGATCGCATAGCCGGGCCGGGTGATGTGGGCGCGTTCGAACCCGGGGATCGAATGCACCAGTTCGATTTGCACGTCGAATGGCAATGATGTCGAAATGCCGTTCGGATAGATCTCGGTCGCGTCGAGGCCTTCGGGCTCGATGAAGATCTGGTGCGAAGCCTTGTCGGCAAAGCGCACCACCTTGTCTTCGATCGACGGGCAGTAGCGCGGACCGGTGCCTTCGATCTTGCCGGTATAGAGCGGCGAGCGGTCGAGACCGGCGCGAATGATTTCGTGGGTGCGCTCGCTGGTGTGGGTGATCCAGCACGGCACCTGTCGCGGGTGTTCGTCACGCGCACCGAGGTACGAAAACACCGGCAGCGGATCGTCGCCCGGCTGTTCCTCGAACGCCGAGTAATCCAGGGTGCGTCCGTCGATGCGCGGCGGCGTGCCGGTCTTCAGGCGATCGGCGCCGAGCGGCAGTGCGCGCAAGCGCTGCGCGAGGCGCGTCGCCGGCGGATCGCCTGCGCGGCCGCCCGCATGGTTTTCCAGGCCTATATGGATCCTGCCGGCGAGGAACGTGCCGACGGTCAGCACCACGCGCGGCGCTGGGATCGTCAATCCCATCTGCGTGACGACGCCGGCGACGCGGCCGTTCTCGATTACCAGGTCGTCGACCGACTGCTGGAATATTTCGAGGTTCGGCTGTTGTTCGACCATGCGGCGGATCGCGGCCTTGTACAGCACGCGATCCGCCTGGCAGCGCGTCGCGCGCACGGCCGGGCCTTTGGATGCATTGAGCGTGCGCCACTGGATGCCGGCGAGATCGGCCGCGTGCGCCATCGCGCCGCCCAGCGCATCGATTTCCTTGACGAGGTGTCCCTTGCCGATCCCCCCGATCGCGGGATTGCAACTCATCTGACCGATCGTCTCGATGTTGTGGGTGAGCAGCAGAGTGCGCGCGCCGCAACGTGCGGATGCAAGCGCGGCTTCGGTGCCCGCATGGCCACCGCCCACAACAATGACGTCGTAAGAATGCATGGAGTTCATTTGCCCCAAGGCACTTCGCTGCCGAATGCGCCGACCGTCATCGCGTCACAACCCGGCACAGTGCGTCATTTGTTTCCAATTGCAACGGGGAATTGCACCGGCAACTGTCCACGGAATCGTGGATTTCCGCGGCCGTTGCAAAGACAAACGTTGCCAATCGTTACGGCTCCCGTGCACGCCGCACGTAATCCGTCGCCTACCGGCAACCGTCACATTCTCTTGCAATTCTACGGCGCGATGCCCGATGGATTGGCATGCGGCGTGCAGAAATACTTCGCGCACACATCGACGCAGCCGCGGCGAGCGGCAGGGAACCGGCAAACCAAATCCGGTTCCGCGTCGGCAGGAATCGATCAGGAAGGGGTTGCAAGAGAGAACTGGCGCCCGGCGGTCATCAGGAACAGGGGGAATCCAGAGTAACCGTGTTCCGGGCGCCAGATTGGGAAAAAACATCGGATGCCGAAGTGGCGAAAAGATATCGCGACTGCCCCTAAGGCGAAAGAGTATCAGCGGATGCGGATGAACGCCACTTGAAGGATTCAGAGGATCCAGAGGGGCTCCCGCAACAACAGGAGGCGCGGAAATGAACTTCAACGAGATGACGAGCGAAGAGTGGGAAGAAATCCGCCGGCACCACGACGAGATGGTCCGGATGGGGCAGCTCGAACTGCAGACGGAGGAAATCCGGGAGTGTCATCCCCCCGGTGCCTCGCGGCCTGCGGCGAATCAGTCGGTGGAAAGGCGGCTGTGCGAACTGGATGACATGATCATCGGCCTTTCGCACTGACAAGGGTTCGGGGGGAGAGGACGGGGAGCGCGGCCCTTGCTGCGCTCCCCGTTTTTTTGGCGCGTCCCGCGAGGGCTATCGAATCTTGGTCGCGGTTGCAGCGTTGCTTCGCGTGGGCTGCACGGCCGGTGGCGGTGCCAGCCTGATGGGCGGGGCGGGGGCTACATTCGCCCGTGGAGCCGCCGGGCGCGGGGCGCGGCTGAAAGCAGTCGGCGCCGGCATGGCGGCCGGTGTCGCAATTGCGCGCGTAGGCTGGCCGCCAAAAGACATCGCGTCGGGCGTGCGGCGACGGAGGTAGGCAGGCAATTCCGGCCTGACCGCGGAACCCCCCGTCAGGCGGCGCGGCGCGCGCATGTAATCGTGCTGCCACGCCGTTATTTCCCTGGCGCGCTCCCGATCCTGCTCCGTCTGGCCCACCTCCGATGGGTTTCCGGGGTGCCAGGAACCGGAGTCGTGATCGTGATGATGGCCATGCCCATGATGATGGCTCCCGCACCAGGAATAGCAGCCCCCAGTCGTGTACCACGGCCCCCAGTAACCGGGGAAATTCCAGACGTTGGAGAACCCGAGGTTGAACGTCCACTGCGGCCCGTAGGCTCCATAGCCATAGCCCGGATCGTAATAGCCATAGGCGCCACCGTAGGGCCAGGTCCCGTTGTAGTAGCCCCACCCGCTCGTGCCCGGGTAGTAAGGGCCGGTGCCGTAGTAGTCGTAATAGCCCTGTCCGGAGTAGGGAGCCTCGCTCGTGTAGTAGCCGCCGCTTCCCGCGCCTTCCGGTTGAACGAACGAATATCCGGTGGCACAGCCGGCCAGCAGAAGAATTCCCGCACCTACGGCGGCCATACGGGCCATGCGGGCACCCGCCCGAGTGGGAGTGGTTTCGCGCATGTCGTACCTCCGCAGCCAGCATCGAATTCCTGTACCCAATGGTACACCTTCGGGAACAGGCTTGCAGGTGCCTGAGGGGCCCGTACAACTGGATGGGCGGGCGGCAAAACCGGGAGCCCGGATGAAGCGCGGTCGCTTCACGCCATCCGCGCTACGTTCGGCTGGCTGGCCGCGGTTCCGGGTTGCCGGCCGCAAGCATCCGGGTCAGGATCTCGGCCAGATCGGGCGAATGGCCACCGCGTGACAACAGTTCGCGCACCGTGCCTTGCGCGGACACCCGCCGGCCCGGTTCCAGCCGTGGCCAGTCCTCGAATGCCTTGGCAAGGCGCGCGGCCAGTTGCGGATTGCCGGCGTCGATTTGCGCCAGCTTGTCGGCGAACCACCGATGTCCGGCGCCGTCCGGTCGGTGGAAAGCTACCGGATTGGCGCGCGCGAATGCGCCCAGCAGAGCGTGCACGCGATTGGGATTGGCGAGCGTGAAGGCGGGGTCCGTTTGCAAGGCCTGGACGCGCTCCAGCGCGGCATGAGTGGGTACGGTGGCCTGCAGCGAAAACCACTTGTCCAGCGTCAGCGCGTCGCCATCGAAACGCCTGCGGTACGACGCGAGCGCATCATCGGCCTGTGGTGCGCCCGTGCGGACCAGTGCAGCCAGCGCCGCCAGGCGATCGGTCATGCTGCGCGCTTCGCGAAACTGCGCGAAGGCGAGCCCGGCACCGGCGGCGCCCTCGACGCGATTCAGCAAGACGAGCACCCGGCCCTTCAGGCGACGCCGCGCGGCGGCATGTTGGTCGAGCGCACCCGCTTCGTTCGCATGGAGTTCGCGATAGGCCGCGCCCAGGGCGTCGCCGAGCCGCCGTGCCAGCGCGGCTTCCAGCGCCTCGCGCGCAGCGTGCACGGCATCGGGGTCATACGGCGCATGGCGAGCCCCGAGTTCGAGCTGCGAAGGCGGCGTCAGCAGGTCTGCCAGCAGCGCGGGATCGATTTCCGCGCGGCCGCCGAACAATCGCGCCAGCGCGTCCAGCCATGCATCGGTGGCCGGGCGTCCGGCCTGGCGCGCGAGCGCCTCTTCGAAGGCGCGTCCAGCCAATTCCTGCGCGGCGTTCCAGCGGTCGAAACCTTCGGGTTCGTGCAGCACCAGCAAGGCGAGTTGTGCGGGCGTGTAATCGAAGCGGACGCACACGGGCGCCGAGAACCCGCGGCACAGCGACGGCGTCGGAGTGGACGGCACGTTCTCGAACACAAAGCGCTGTTCGGCTTGCCTGAAGTCCAGGACGGATCCGGTGGCAGCGCCGGTGCCGTCGGCGATCTGCAACGGAATCGACCCGCCGTCGTCGGTGAACAGGGCGACATTCACCGGGATCGGCAGGGGCTGCTTGTGGGGTTGCCCGGGGGTGGCCGGCGTGTGTTGCGAAAGCGTCAGCGTGTAACGTTTCGATGCAGCATCGTATTCGTCGCGCGCGCGGAGTCCCGGCGTACCCGCCTGCGCATACCACGCGAGGTACGGCGAGAGATCCACCCCGTTCGCTTCGCCCAGCGCACCCAGTAGATCCTCGATCGTCACCGCCTGCCCGTCGAAGCGCGAAAAGTACAGATCGGTCCCGCGCCGGAATGCCTCGGGGCCCAGTTTTCCAGCCAGCATGCGGATGAGTTCGGCGCCTTTCTCGTAGACCGTCGCCGTGTAGAAGTTGTCGATGGCCTGGTATTCGGCCGGACGCACCGGATGCGCGAGCGGACCGGCGTCTTCCGGAAACTGCGCGCGGCGCAAGGTCGCGACGTCTTCGATCCGTTTCAGCGCGGCCGAATGCATGTCCTCGCAGAACGAGTGCTCGCGGAACACGGTGAAACCTTCCTTCAGCGAAAGCTGGAACCAGTCGCGGCAGGTGACGCGATTGCCGCTCCAGTTGTGGAAGTACTCGTGCCCGATCACCGCCTCGATGCGGCGGTATTCGCCATCGGTGGTGGTGTCGGGGTCCGCCAGCAGGTACTTCGAATTGAAGATGTTTAGGCCCTTGTTCTCCATCGCGCCCATGTTGAAATCGTGGGTCGCCACGACGTTGAACACCGGCAGGTCGTAGTTGCGGCCATACGTGCGCTCGTCCCAGCGCATCGCGCGTTCCAGCGCGTCCATCGCGTAATGGCAGCGGTCGATCGCGTCGGCCTCGGCCCAGAGGCGCAGGCTCACGTCACGCCCGTCGGCGGTGCGATAGGGACGCTCGATCTTCTCGAGATGACCCGCGACCAGCGCGAACAGGTAGCTCGGCTTGGGGTGCGGATCGACAAAGCGCGCGAAGTGACGCCCGCCTTCCAAGTCGCCGGACCCGGCTTCCTCGCCGCCTGCCAGCAGGATCGGGAAGCGCGCCTTGTCGGCGGTGAGGGTGACGTCGTAGCGCGCCAGCACGTCCGGACGATCGGGGAAGAACGTGATCCGGCGGAATCCCTGGGCCTCGCATTGCGTCAACAGGAATCCTTCGTCGTGCGAGCCCGACAGGTACAGGCCCGATAGCTGGCGGTTGCGTGCGGGTTGGATGCGGACGTCGAGTTCCAGCGCGCTGCCGTCGCGCGCGCCGGGAATCGTGAGGCACGCCGCATCGAGGAGGTATTCGCTGGCGTCGAGCCGCCGGCCGTCGAGCCGCGCCTCGATCAGCTCCAGGTTCTCGCCATCGAGGCGCAACGGCTCGTCGCGGTCACGTGCGAGGGTGAGCCTGGAGCGGACGATGGTCTCGTCGATGGCGAGGTCGAAATGGAGTTCGACGTGCGTGACCCGCCACGCTGGCGGCCGGTAATCGGCGAGGCGAACGACCGTATCGCGGGCTTGCGCCTCGCTGCTGGCTTGCGTGTCCATCGGGCCATTTTACAGCGGCGCCCGATCCGACGGTGCGACAATGCCGCTTTTCCGGCCTTGTCCCCTCGCGCATGAATCACTTCACGGCCCCGACGCTGGTCGATATCCGCGCTGCCGCGGCGCGGATCGCGTCGCACGCAATCGTCACCCCGGTGCTGACGGCACCCGCACTCGACGAGCAGACCGGCGCGAAAATGTTTTTCAAATGCGAGCACCTGCAACGCGGCGGCGCTTTCAAATTCCGCGGGGCGTGCAACGCGGTCTGGACGCTGTCCGAAGCCGAGGCAGCGCGTGGCGTGGTCACGCACTCCTCGGGCAACCATGGCGCGGCGCTGGCGCTCGCCGCCGCGACCCGTGGCATTCCCGCGCACATCGTGGTGCCGGAGGGCGCGGTCGCCGCGAAGCTCGCCAACATCGAGCGTGCCGGAGGCATCCTGCACCCTTGCGCGCCCACCCTGGCTGCGCGCGAGGAAACCTGCGCGAAGGTGCAGCGCGAAACAGGCGCGACCCTGGTGCACCCCTTTGCCGATGCGCGGGTAGTCGCCGGACAAGGCACGGCGGCGCTGGAGCTGCTCCAGCAGGCGCCCGATCTCGACGCAGTGGTCGTGCCGGTTGGCGGCGGCGGACTGGTTTCCGGCTGCGCCATCGTGTTGCGCGCATTGGCGCCATCCGTGGACGTCGTCGGCGCCGAACCCGCCGGCGCCGACGATGCGTTCCGGTCGCTCGAGCGCGGGCGGCGTGTCACCGACGTTGTCCCGGAGACGATCTGCGACGGGCTGCGCGCCACCATCGGCGAACCCAATTTCGCGATGCTGCGCGAGCATCACATCGAGGTCATCCCCATCGACGACGATGCCACGCTGGCGGCGATGCGCCTCCTGTGGATGGAGCTGAAACAGACCGTCGAGCCCTCCTCGGCGACCGTACTGGCCGCCTTGCTGTCACGGCGGGCACGCTTCGCCGGTCGGCGGGTGGGGCTCGTGCTTTCCGGCGGCAACGTGGACTTGAATGCAATTTCCTTTCTCGCGGACGTCGAGCCTCAATCACATCCGAAATAGCAGACCGGCCACAAGAAGACCGTCATTCCGGGGCCATCGCCGGCTCGATCGGCGATGGAACCCGGAATCCGGCTCCAAGTGTCGACGCCAGAGATGGATCCCGGGTTCTGCCCGTCAAGAGCGCGGGCAACCCCGGAATGACGACCTTTAGGGATGGCCATCACTCTCATTTGATCGAAAAAAATCGACGGTCCCGCGTCGCTACTCCAGGGTCACGGATTTCGCCAGGTGGCGCGTAGGCCGGCGCAAGCCGAAGGCGGAGCCGGCGATGTCGAATGGCCGCGGGGGCACCTGCCGGATCCGTCGCTGCGCTCCTTGATCCGGCCTACTCGACGGTGACGGATTTGGCGAGGTTGCGCGGCTGGTCCACGTCGGTGCCGCGCAGCACGGCGACGTGGTAGGCGAGCAATTGCAGCGGCACCGTGAGTACGGCCGGGGCGATGAAATTGCCGCCGGCGTCCACGCTCACCAGCGTTCCGCGACTGCCATTCAGTGAAACGTCGGCGCCGGCATCGGCGAATACGTACAACTGCCCACCGCGCGCGCGCACTTCCTCGAGGTTCGATTTCAGCTTCTCGAGCAACTGGTTGTTGGGCGCGATCGCAATGATCGGCATGTCCTCGTCCACGAGCGCCAGCGGACCGTGCTTGAGTTCGCCGGCGGGATACGCTTCGGCGTGGATGTAGGAAATCTCCTTGAGCTTGAGCGCACCCTCCATCGCGACCGGGTAGTTCGCGCCGCGCCCGAGGAACAGCGCATGATGCTTGTCGACGAACGCCTCGGCGAGCTTCGCGACCATTGGGTCGAGTTTCAGCGCATCGGCCAGTTTGCGCGGCAAGCTCTCGATCTCGGCGACCAGTTCGGCGAACTTGTCCTCTGCAATCCCCTGGATCCGTGCGAGTTCCAGCACCAGCAGGGCCAGCGCGCTGAGCTGGGTGGTGAACGCCTTGGTCGATGCCACGCCGATTTCGGGGCCCGCGCGGGTCATCAGTGCCAGGTCGGATTCGCGCACCAGACTCGATTCGGGCACGTTGCAGACCGCGAACGAGCCAAGATAGCCGCGCGCCCGGCCATCGCGCAGCGCCGCCAGCGTGTCCGCGGTTTCGCCGGATTGGGAAATGGCCAGGAACAAGGTATCCGGCATCACCACCACATGCCGGTAGCGGTATTCGCTCGCGACTTCCACGGTGCAGGGGATCCCTGCGATGCCCTCGAGCCAATAGCGCGCGACCATCCCGGCATGGAAGCTGGTGCCGCAGGCCACAATGTGCACGTGCCGGACCCGCTGCAACAGCTCGCCTGCGCCGACCCCGAAAATGTTCGGCAGCACGTGCCCATCGGCGATCCGGCCTTCGAGGGTGTTGGCGACGGCGGTCGGCTGCTCGAAGATTTCCTTGAGCATGTAATGGCGGAATTCGCCGCGCTCGACGGCGTCCAGCGACAGGTCGCTTTCGCGCACCCTGCGGATCACCGGGCGGCCCGCCGTGTCCTGGATCGACAGTGAATCGGCGGTGATTTCGACGGTGTCGCCCTCGTCCAGATAGACGATCCGATTGGTCACCTGGATCAGCGCCTGGACGTCCGACCCCAGGAAGTGCTCGCCGATGCCGACGCCGACGCACAGGGGACTGCCGCGCCGCGCGCCCACCACGTGGCCGGGCATATCTGCATGGACCACCGCGATGGCGTAGGCGCCGCGCAGGCGACGGGTCGCCTCGAACACGGCCTCCCGCAGCGCCTTGCCCCCGGCGACCAGCTTGTGCACCAGGTGCGCGATGACTTCGGTGTCGGTTTCCGAGGTGAACGCGTAGCCCGCCTCGGACAACTCGGCCCGAAGCTCCGCATGATTCTCGATGATTCCGTTGTGCACCACGGCCACGGTGTCGCGCGAGACGTGCGGGTGGGCATTGGCCTCGTTGGGCACACCATGGGTGGCCCAACGGGTGTGCGCGATGCCGGTGCGCCCGTGTGTGGGTGAGGCCTGCCACAGCGCATCGAGGGCGGCGACCTTGCCCGGGGTTCGCAGTCGGGTCAGCCGGCGCTCTTCCACCACCGCGAGACCGGCCGAGTCGTAGCCGCGGTATTCGAGCGCGTGCAAGCCGGCGAGCAGGATCGGGACGACATCACGCTGGGTGCAGCCGGCAACGATTCCGCACATGGTCCGGGGGCGTCGTGGAAAGCCGACAAGATACATGGAACGGCATCCGAAAAGATGCGCGCCAACGCGGCATCCGGGGCACGCTTCTTGCACCTGCCTTTTGCTGACGTTCAGGCAGAAACTTGATCCACGTCACATTTGTGGTATAAAAACCGTCCCACTCGCGACCGGGCTGACCACCGAACGCAGGGCACACAACAAGGAAGGGAGCATCGACGTGTATCGATTGTTCCGACAAAGAGCACTGCACTGGCAGCTGTTGTTGGTATCGGTGGAGTTCGGAATGTTGACCAGCGGCGTGTACGCCGCTGTGATGCTGCGCTATTGGGGCGACGCCGACGCCCAGCTTGCCTTCAGCCAAATGTTGCGCTGGCGCGCGCCGCTGGTGGCTGGCGTCGTGATCGCCGCAATGGCGGCGCTGGGCCTGTACCAGGTCCACTTGCGCGCCGGCTGGTTGGGGCGACTCAGCCGCCAAGGCGTCGCGTTCGTGCTGGGCGGCGTCGTGCTCACCGTGCTGTACTACGCCTATCCTGACGCGTACGTGGGACGTGGCGTGCTGTCCATCGCGCTGGTGTTCGGTTACCTCGTGGTGGCTTTGTGGCGGATGCTGTTCCTCACGTTCGTCGACGCCGACTTGTTCAAGCGCCGCGTGATCATGCTCGGCGCCGGTGAGCGCGTCGCAGCCGTGGTCCGCAAGATGCGGCGCAGGACCGACCAGCGCGGATTCAAGATCGTGGGCTACGTGCCGGTGGGCAACGACCCCGTCAGTGTACCCAGTGCCTCGCTGCAGTTTCCCGACCGCCCGCTGTGCCCGTGGCTGGTCCGGCTGGGCGTGGACGAAATCGTAGTCGGCCCCGACGACCGCCGCGGCACGCTCCCCGTCGAAGCCCTGCTCGAGTGCAAGCAACGCGGCATGGCGGTCACGGAGCTGGCGGATTTCGTGGAGCGCGAGGCCGGCACGATCAAGATGGATCTCACCAATCCCTCCTGGCTGGTGTTTTCCAACGGCTTCAATACCTCACCCGTACGTCGCACCGTCAAGCGCGCCTTCGATGTGGCCATGGCTTTGCTGGTGCTGGCCCTGTCCTGGCCATTGATGCTTCTTACAGCGCTGGCAATCCGTATGGAATCCGGTCCAGGTGCACCGATCCTGTACTACCAGGAGCGCATCGGCGAGAACGGCCGGACGTTCTCCGTGATCAAGTACCGCAGCATGCGCATCGACGCAGAGCGCGACGGTGTGCCACGCTGGGCGACCAGGAACGACGATCGTGTGACGCGGGTTGGCTGGTTCATTCGCAAGACGCGACTCGACGAGTTGCCGCAGTTGTGGAATGTGCTGCGTGGCGACATGAGCATCATCGGCCCGCGCCCGGAGCGTCCCCAGTTCGTGGACGACTTCAACAGCCGGATCCGCTACTACCCGTTGCGGCATTGTGTGAAACCCGGACTGACCGGCTGGGCGCAATTGCGCTATCCGTACGGTTCCTCGCTGGAAGATGCCGAGGAAAAACTCAAGTTCGACCTGTTCTACGTGAAAAACCACAACTTCGTGTTCGACCTGGCCATCCTGGTCCAAACCGTCGAAGTCGTGTTGTTCGGCCGCGGCGCCCGCTGAAAAAGGAGAGAACCAAGTGAGACCGCTACCGCGTAACCCCATCGTGTGGCTCATCATGACCGCGGCATTGCTGCTTCTGGGTGCCTGCAGCACGGCACCGACCGTGCAGGATCTCGGCACCGCGGCTCAGGCCCCCGAGCGCTACATCATCGGTCCGGGTGACCAGCTCGAGATCTATGTGCGCGACAACCCGAACCTTTCCACCACGGTGCCGGTGCGTCCGGACGGGCGCATTTCGATCCCGCTGGTGCAGTCCATCCAGGCTGCCGGCAAGACCCCGGACCAGTTGGCTTCCGACCTCCAGAAGGATCTGGGTCAATACATCCGTTCTCCGATCGTCACCGTGATCGTCAAGAGTTTCGTGGGCACCTACAGCCAGCAGGTGCGCGTGGTTGGGCAGGCGGCGAAGCCCATGGCGCTGACCTACCGAAGCGGCATGACCTTGCTCGACGTGATGATCGACGTTGGCGGCCTGACCAAATTCGCCGCGGGCAATAGCGCCAAGATCGTCCGCCACCTGCCGAACGGCTCGGAAAAGACCATTCCGGTTCGGCTCGAAGACCTGATGAACGGGTCGATCAAGGACAACGTGGCGATGCGGCCGGGCGACATCCTGATCATTCCGCAATCATTGTTCTGACGCCGGCCTGGTTGCCTGGGCAGCAACGCCGACACAGGGGCAGGGAAAACCATGCAGAAGCCATCGATCGATTTGCACGAGCTGTATCAAATAGTTCTGCTGGAGGTGCGCGCCGCCTGGCGCTATCGCTGGCATGCCTTGGTCGTCGCATGGTGCGTGATGATCGTGGGCGCCTTGTTGGTGTTCAGCCTGCCGAACCAGTATGAAGCGACAGCGCAGGTCTATGCAGATACGGAGGCGCTGACGAATCCGTTGCTGCACGGGATTACGGTGCAGCCGAACCCTCGGGCTCGCCTGGAGGTGGTTACCCATACGCTGCTCTCGCGACCCAACCTCGAGGAGGTTGCAGACAAGACGGGATTGTCGGTACGCGCCACCACTCCGGCGGACAAGGAGGATCTGCTGGCGCGGCTGGGCAGTTCCGTCCAAATCCGCAACGCCGGCACCGCGGATCTCTATAACATCAGCTACAGCGATCCGGATCGCCAAATGGCGAAGAAGGTTGTCCAGGGCTTCCTGACGATACTGATGAACAAGACGGCAGGCGCCAACAGTGCATCCACTGCGCAGGCTCAGGATTTCCTGCAGCAACAGGTTCAGGAATACAGCAAGCGCCTGAACCAGCAGGACCGGGAAATCTCGGATTTCAAGAAGAACAATGCTGCCTACATCCTCGGCGGTGGCGGCGGAAGCTACTACGCGCAATTGCAGGACGAAGAAAACAAGCTGCAAAACCTGCAGGCCCAGTACAACCTGGTGGTCGCGAGCAGCGGCGGTTCGGCTGTGGCGCGCATGGATCCGCGAGTCCAGGATGTCGATCGCCAGATCGCGGCGTACCAGGAGCAGTTGGGCAAGCTTCTGCTGCGCTACACCGATCAGTATCCGGATGTCGTAACGACCCGGCGCATGATCAAGGACCTTCAGGGCCGACGTGCTGCGCTGCTGAAGCATCCCGAGAGCACCTCATTTGCCGGAGCGGGCGACGCGCCCGGCCGGAGCATTGCGCGGGGGCTAGCCGCGCAGATCGCCGCCGAGAAAGCGCGTATCGACGATCTCCACGCCAAGGCCGACAAGATCGCCGATGTACAGACCCGCTTGCAGCAACTGACGCGCAACTACGAGGTGGTCAAAAAGCAGTACGACGAACTGGTAGCGCGCCTGAACACGGCGCAGCTTTCGCAGGACGCGACGCAAAGTGGCAACAACCTGAAGTTCCGTGTGATCAATCCACCCATCGCTCCGCTGCTGCCCACGAGTCCCCATCGCGGGCTATTGCTGTTGATGGTGTTCGGCTTGGCGGTAGTCATTGGCGTGGGATTTGCGTATTTCATGCACCTGATCCGGCCGGTGTTCGTCAGCCTGAAGGGTCTGCGCGAGTCCGGCGATTTCCCGGTGCTGGGCGCCTTCAGCATGATCGTATCGAGCGCGCGACGTGAAGAGCGTCGTCGCGAGGTCATCGGATTTTGTGCCGGGGCGTGTTTGCTCGCTGTG
>DASUKQ010000135.1:0-3312 GCA_036278635.1 Rhodanobacteraceae bacterium | reverse complement strand
TTCCGGTGCACGAAATACATCGGCACGTCCAGCAGGTAATCGACGTAGCGTTCGAAACCGAAACCGTCGTCGAACACGAAATCCAGCATGCCGGTGCGATCGCGATCGGTGTCGGTCCAGATGTGGGAACGATAACTCTGGAACCCGTTCGGCTTCCCTTCGGTGAACGGTGAATCGGCAAACAGCGCGGTCGCAACCGGCTGCAGCGCCAGCGACACCCGGAATTTCTTCACCATGTCGGCTTCGTCGGCGAAGTCGAGGTTGACCTGCACCGTGCAGGTGCGGGTCATCATGTCGAGCCCCAGCGAACCCACCTTCGGCATGTAGCGATGCATGATCGCGTAGCGCGCCTTCGGCATCCACGGCATGTCCTCGCGCTTCCACTTCGGCTGGAAACCCATGCCGAGGATGCCCAGGTGCAAGGGTTCGGAGGCCACGCGCACGCAGTCCAGGTGTTCCTGCACCTCGCAACAGGTTTCGTGGATGGTTTCCAGCGGCGCACCGGAAAGTTCCAGTTGCCCGGCAGGTTCCAGCGTCACCGAAGCCGCGCCGCGGGTCAGCGCAATCAGCTTGCCTTCCTCTTCGACCGGATCCCATCCGCACTCGGCAATGCCGCCCAGCAGTGCGCCGATGCCCCGTTCACCCGCATAGGGCGGCGGCCTCAGGTCGTCGGTGCGGAACACGAATTTCTCGTGTTCGGTGCCGACTTTCCATTTCTCCGCTGGGCGACCCCCGGCCGCGAGATATTCGGTGAGGCTCGCACGGTTTTCGATCGGTTGTTCCGCTACCTGGCTGGGACCGGACATGCGCGCGCCTTCGAAAGATCAGGATGGCAAGATGGGGCGGCGAACCGAAATCCGCAAGAGCCAAAGCCATCCCCTCCCGCGCTACGCGCGCGTTCGCTTCGCTCCGCCCTTCGTACCGAAGGGGGAGGTTCAAAGCCATCCCCCTCGATCCCCCTTCGTGCCGAAGGGGGAGGAAAGGCACGCAAGCTTCAAGTGCAACCATCCCTTCGCGCCGCGACATCAAGTTGATCTACCCCCTTCCACACGAAGGGGTCGCGCACCGGAAGGTGCGCGGGGGTATGCCGGTCTTGCATCAATCCAGCAACGCCGCCACCGCCGCACGCGCCGGTTCGACGCCCACCCCGGTGGTTGCCGAAAATGCAATCGTCGCGGCGCGCCAGTTCTCCTTCGCGATCACGCCGTCGACTTCGCGCTGGCGGGTCCGCAATGCTGATCGCGCCAGCTTGTCCGCCTTACTGAGCAACACCACGCACGGCAGCTCGATCGCCGAGCAGAACGCCAGCATCTGCCGGTCGAACGCCGTCGGAGCATGCCGCACATCGGCGATCAGCACCAGTCCGCGCAGGGATTGGCGTGCGCGCAGGTAGGCATCGATCGTGCGTTGCCAGTGTCCACGCAAGGTCGGCGGAACCTTGGCATAGCCATACCCGGGCAGATCGACCAGCCGCCGCCCATCGGGCAGCTCGAACACCACCAATTGCTGGGTTCGCCCCGGCGTCTTGCTGGTCCGCGCCAATCCCGCGAGACCGGACAGGGCATTGATGGCACTGGACTTGCCGGCATTGGAACGCCCGGCAAAGGCAATTTCCATGCCGTCATCCGGGGGCAACTGGTCCAGCCGGTGCGCGGCCAGCACGAATGCGGCGCCCTGCAGGGGATTGGCGGAAGCAACCATGGCGACCTCGGGGGATTCTGGACGTGATTTTTGAAGGCAGCGGGGTGGTACGTGGCCGGATCGGGGACGCCCGACCGTGACCGCGCAAGAGGCTCGCAGTGCGGCCCGGGGGCAATTCCCGCCCAGCGGCAAGATCCATCACCTTGCCATGGATGTTCGTTCGCGTCCCCGCGCCCGGCTCGCGGCCCATCCACGGTCGCGATGACGCGTTTGACCGTGTCTGCCGCCGCGGCGATAATCCGGCGGTTCACACTGGCGCGTGGCGTCAGCATCCATGCCTTGGGGAAAGAGAGGATTCTATGGGTTTTCGGCGTCCGCTTGCCTTGCTTGTCCTGATCGCCGCCGCGGCGCCGTTTGCCGTGTTGTCTGCGCCACAGACCCAGACCGCGGCCGAGCCGGCCACCGCTGCCACCACCGCGCCCGCGGCCAGCGCCAGTGCGGGCGCCCCTGCCCAGGCTGCGAGCGCTGCCGAGACCGCCGAAGCCGAATTCTCCAAGCTCGCGGCCGTCAAGACCCAACCCGGGGATCCCAAGGCCGGCCAGGCCAAGGCCGCCGCATGCGGCGCCTGCCACGGCATGGACGGCAACTCCACCGACCCGCAGTATCCCAAGTTGGCCGACCAGAACGAGCAGTACATCGTCACCCAGTTGATGCGCTTCAAGAGCGGCGTGCGCGTGAACGCGATCATGGCGGGCATGGCGGCGGCCCTGTCGCCACAGGACATGCACGACATCGCGGCTTATTTCGCCGGGCAGAAGCGGCTGCCGGGCGTGACGGACGAAAAACTGGCCGGCGACGGCGAGAAACTCTACCGCGAGGGCGATGCGAGCCGCGACGTGCCAGCCTGCATGGCCTGCCACGGCCCCGACGGCGCGGGCAATCCCGGCTGGCGCGTGCCGAATGTCGCCGGCCAGCACGCCGACTACGTGCAGGCCCAGTTGAAGGCCTGGCACGACGGCACCAGTTGGGGCAGCGACGCGCACGCCGAAATCATGCCGACCATCGCGCAGCGCCTGACCGAACACGACATTTCGGCGGTATCGAGCTACGTCGAAGGCCTGCACGCCGCACCCGCACCCCAATCGTCGGCCGCTCCCCCGCCCACCGATTGAACCCGCGGGGTTGTTTCGTGGTCAATGCAACCGGATACCCCGCCCATTGACGGGGTTTTCGCGTCCCGCGACCCCCAAAGGTGATCCACCATGATCAAACACGCCATCGTCGCCCTGCTGCTGGTTGCCGGCGCCGGGTCCGCATTCGCGCAGGCTCCGCAACAATGGGTCGAAGGCAAGCATTACTTCGCCATCCCGAACCCACAACCGACCCACCAGCCCGACAAGGTGGTGGTGACCGAGGTGTTCTCCTTCGCGTGCCCCGCGTGCAACGCGTTCCAGCCCTACATCGACAAGCTCGAAGCCGAACTGCCCCCGGGCGCGGTGATGAACTTCGTGCCGGCGTCGTTCATCCCGACCGAAGACTGGCCGGTATTCCAGCGTGCCTACTTCACCGCCAAGGCGCTGGGGCTGGACAACCAGCAATCGCACGACGCGATGTACAAGGCGATCTGGATGCCCAACGGACCGCTGGCCACCTACGACATGACGACCCAGC
>DASUKQ010000134.1:0-10982 GCA_036278635.1 Rhodanobacteraceae bacterium | reverse complement strand
AACGAAACGGGCGAGCCGCTCGTCGGCCTCGCCTTCCGCGTGCGCGCGGTCGGCATCGGTCAGGTTGCGCTGGCCGAGCAACTCGTCGACCAGCAGCCCGACGTTGCCGCCGCTCTGGCGCACCACCAGCACGCGCGCGCGTCCGGTCACGTGGGTGCGCTGCTCGAACAGGAATTGCTTGAGGTCCACCAGCGCAATCAGGTTGCCGCGCACGTTGGCGACGCCGAGCAACCAGGGCCGGGTCGACGGGATGCTGGTAACCGGTGGTGGCGACATCAGGATTTCGCTGACTTCGTCGATGCCGCTGACGAAGTTCCGCTCGCCGACCCGGAATCCGATCGCACGCCACAGGCCGGGGGCCTCGATCTGCTCGGGCACCCCGGGATCGTGCGCCAGGCTGCGGCGCTCGTAATCGGCCAGCAATGCATAGGCACCCTCGGGCTGGCCCACACGCTGCGCGTGCTTCGCCGTCGCGGTCGGTGCCGCGTCCCGCGATCCTTGCTTGCCGGCGCTGCGGGCGCCTTGCTTGTCCTGGGAGCGTTTCTTGCTCATCCCCGATCTCAGCTTTGCGCAGGAAGATGCTTGTTGACGTGGTCCACGAGGTCCTTTTCGCTGACCGGCTTGACCAGCACGTCCTTGGCGCCCTGGCGCATGCCCCACATGCGGTCGGTCTCCATGGTCTTGGTGGTGACGATGAGGACCGGGATGTCGCTGGTCTGGGGATCCTTGGTGAGGTTGCGGGTGGCCTGGAAGCCGTTCATGCCGGGCATGATCACGTCCATCAACACCAGGTCGGGCTTGTCCTTCTGGGCCGCGGCGATCCCGGCTTCGCCGGTCTCGACCGCGGTGACCTTGTGCCCGGCCCGCTCAAGCGCACCCGAGAAGATCTTCACGTCGGTGGGCGAGTCGTCGATGATCAGAATGTGTGCCATTGGATTCCCCATGCGCGTGCCGGCTGCGGCACCCGCGTCATTTGACGGTCGCCACGTGTTGCCGGATCGCATCCAGCAATTCGTCGCGGGTGAAGGGTTTGGTCAGGTACTGCTCGGAACCCACGATCCGCCCGCGCGCCTTGTCGAACAGTCCGTCCTTGGAGGACAGCATGATCACCGGCGTCGAACGGAACACGTGGTTGTTCTTGATCAGGGCGCATGTCTGGTACCCGTCAAGCCGCGGCATCATGATGTCGACGAAAATGATGTCGGGCCGCAAGTCGGAAATCTTGCCCAGCGCCTCGAAGCCGTCGATGGCGGTCAAAACCTCCGCGCCCTCCTTCTTGAGCAGGGTTTCGGCGGTGCGACGGATGGTCTTCGAGTCGTCGATGACCATGACCTTCAGCCCGGCCAGGCCATCGTGGTTTGCGTTGTCGTTCACGGTCAGGGTTCCACCTCTGAGGAGGCGGTGAGAGTCCATGCAACATGGATGCCACACCGCTGATTATCTGTGACGGCCGTCACGCTGCTTCCCAAAGAGATCCCCTGCGACCCGCCCCCCTGAAGACGGATCCGGACGCCTTCCCCGGCAAAATCGACCGTGTGTGCCAAGATACACCATGCGACCGCCGGTGGCTGAGCCATGACACAAACCATTGCGGTGCTGATGGATCCCATTGGCGCCATCCACCCCGAAAAAGACACCACCCTGGCGCTGCTGCTGGAGGCGCAGCGGCGCGGGCATCCGCTGCGCTACATGCTGCAGGGCGACCTGGCCGTCCGCGACGGCGTAGCCTGGTCGCGGTTGGCGCCGCTCGAGGTCCGCGACAGCCGCAGCGACTGGTTCACCCTCGGGGAGGCAAGCTGGCAGCCGCTGGCGGAAGCCGCGGACATCGTCCTGGCGCGCAAGGATCCACCCTTCGACGCGCAATTCCTTTACGACACCCTGGTGCTGGACCTGGCCGCACGCGCAGGCGCGCAGGTCGTCAACAACCCGCAGGCGCTGCGCGACTTCAACGAAAAACTGGCGGCGCAATGGTTCCCTCAATGCTGCGCGCCGGCGCTAGTGGCGCGCGACCGGGCGGAACTTCGCCGGTTTGCGCACGAGTACGGCGAAGTGGTCCTGAAGCCGCTGGATGGGATGGGCGGACGCGGAATTTTCCGCTCGCGCGGCGACGACCCCAACCTGAATTCCATCCTGGAAACCCTCGCGGGCGACGATCGACACTTCGTGATGGCGCAGAAATTCATCCCGGAGATCGCCGCCGGCGACAAGCGCATCCTGCTGGTCAACGGCGAACCGGTGCCCTACGCGCTCGCACGCATCCCGCAGGGCACCGACTTCCGGGGCAACCTCGCGGCCGGCGGCCGCGGCGTGGGCCAGCCGCTTTCCGAACGCGATCGCTGGATCGCGGCGCAGGCGGGGCCGGAACTGACCCGGCGCGGCATCGTGCTGGCCGGACTGGACGTGATCGGCGACTGGCTCACGGAGGTCAACGTCACCTCGCCGACCTGCGTGCGCGAGCTGGATGCGCAGTTCGGGCTCAATATCGCGGGGATGGTGTTTGATGCCATCGAGAGCGGCGGGATCCGGGACCCGGGACCCGGGACCCGGCGCGATTGGAAGCCCGCGGCGCGATAGCCCAATGTGCGCTCTGACACCCAGCCTGTACGCCAACCGCGCTGAGTCGAGGACTATCCTGCCGATCGGGTCCCGGGAAACTCGCCGCTCCTGCGGCTCGCCCTTCGGGCCATCGGCTACGCCGATGTGCGCTCCGGCATCCTGCCGCCGCAGTCCGGGTCCCGGGTCCCGGTCATGAACGCGATCGCAGCCCCGGCAGCGCATGCCTCCGGACACGCCGACCGCCTAGGCGTGGCGTTGCTGTTTTCGCTGCTGCTGCACGGCATCGTGATCCTGGGGATCGGGTTTCATTTCGCAAAACCTGCACCGAGTTTGCCGACGCTGGAAGTCACGCTGGTCAACACGTCCAATGCCGAGGCTCCCACGAAGGCGGACTTCCTGGCCCAGGCCGACAATGCCGGTGGCGGCGACCGGGACAAGGCACACCGACCCGGCGCCCCGTTCTCCGGCCCGCTGCCGGTCGCAAACGCCGGCATCGCGCCAGTCGCGGTGATGCCGGCGGCGCCGAAGCAACAGACGGAAAGTGGCCCGCACGTCCTCACCACCACCGGTCACGCCGACCGTCGCGCGGCGGACGAGCGCGACACCCGTGACCAGCCCCGGCCCGCACGGAGGGAGGCCCCCATCGCGGTGCCGCAACGGCTCGAAATGGCTCGGCTCGCGCAGGAAGTCAGGCGCGAGCAGGAAGCCTATGCGCGGCGTCCGCGCAGGAAATACATCTCGGCCAATACCCGCAACGTGGCGTACGCGGCCTATCAGGTGGCGTGGGTACACCGGATCGAGCGGATCGGCAACCTCAACTACCCCGACGCCGCGCGCATGCGGCACCTCCACGGTGACGTCGTGTTGACCGTGGTGCTGGGCATGGATGGCCAGGTGCGCGACGTGACGGTCAATCACAGTTCCGGCTATCGCGTCCTCGACGACGCCGCGATCCGGATCGTGCATCTCGCGGCGCCGTTCCCCCGGATCCCGCAGGACCGGGATGCCAACGGCAATCGTTACAACGAACTTGTGATCACCCGCACATGGCAATTCCTGCCTGGTAATCATCTCGAGACACGCGCCGTGGATTCACGCTGATCCTGCACCCATCGGCGTTACAATCGGATCCATGGCAAAGCACCCGTCACGCAAAGGGCCCGACCCCGTCGATTCGCCCGCCAACGAACAGGCATCGGGCAAGCCGTCGCGCGCCCGCCGCACCACATCGCCCCGCAAGGGCGATGGCGGCCCGCCCCGGAAATCGCGGACGTCGCGCCCGGATACGCCATCGCTCACCGGCCATTTCCTGATCGCCATGCCCGGCATGGGCGATCCCAACTTCGCACGCGGCATCACCTTCGTCTGCCAGCACGACGAGGACGGCGCCATGGGCCTGATCGTCAACCGCCTGTCCGACTACAGCCTCGGCGACGTGCTGAAACAGATGCACATGCCCTGCGAGCGCCGGGAAGTCGCCGCCGCACCCGTGCTGGCGGGCGGTCCCGTCCAACCCGAACGGGGTTTCGTGCTGCACGCGACCGGCGAACGCGAATGGGATTCGAGTTACCGGGTCAACGACGGGCTCACCGTCACGACGTCGCGCGACATCCTCGCGGCCATGGCCGACGGCGACGGGCCGAGCCGGGTGCTGGTCACGCTGGGCTACGCCGGCTGGGGCGCCGGCCAACTCGAACAGGAGTTGCGCGAGAACGCGTGGCTGACGGTGAAGGCTGACGACCGCGTGTTGTTCGACACCGCGCTGGACGAACGCTGGGGCGCCGCCGTGGCTCTGGTCGGGATCAACCCGGCGAATCTGACTTCGTACTCCGGCCGCGCATGAGTTGTGTGTTGGGATTCGATTTCGGCACGCGCCGGATCGGCGTCGCCAGTGGCAATCGCATCAGCCAGTCCGCGCAACCGCTTGCGCCGCTCGCCGCCCAGGCCGGCCAACCGGACTGGTCGCGTGTCGACGCGTTGCTCGCGAATTGGAAACCCGAGGCGCTGGTCATCGGCCTGCCGCTCACCCTCGACGGCGGCGAGCAGAAGGCCACGCGCGGCGCGCGCGCATTCGCGGACGCGCTGGCCGCACGCAGCGGCCTGCCGGTGCACCTCGTGGATGAACGGCACACCTCGCAGGAAGCAGCGAGCCGGTTCGCGGCACGTCGCGCGGCTGGCGCCGCGCGACGCCGCGACGCCGCAAACATCGATTCGCTCGCGGCAGCGGTTATCCTTGAAAGCTGGTTGGCCCAGATGCACCTCGAACGTGAGTGATTGCCAGGCACGGGGTTCGGGATCGAAGCGGCTGTCGTGAACAGTCAGGCCATGGCGCTCTTGGCCATGGACGGCGGCTCTGATGGCCGTTCTGATCCGTCCAGCTTTGAAATCTCCGTTACGGCCCTTGATTCGGCGAAACAGCGATCAAGGATGATCGCAAAAAAGGGAAATCCATGCGCCACCTGCTGACCCTCGAAAACCTCGACCGCAACGCGATCACGGGATTGCTCGATCGCGCGGAACGCTTCCGCGGCGATGGCGCACCGCGCGGCCTGCTGGCCGGACGCACCGTGCTGACGTTGTTCTTCGAACCGTCCACCCGTACCCGTACCTCGTTCGTGCTGGCCGCAAAACGGCTGGGCGCCGACACCCTCAACTTCGACCTGTCGCACTCGTCGACCAGCAAGGGTGAAAGCCTGCTCGACACTTTGCACACGCTGGAGGCGATGCGCCTCGACGCGCTGGTGGTGCGCCACAACGAGAACGGCATGCCGCAATACCTCGCCGAGCATGCCATCAGCGAGGTCGTGGTCATCAACGCCGGCGACGGTACCCACGCGCACCCGACCCAGGGGTTGCTGGATGCGCTGACGATCCGCCAGCGGCGCGGCGATTTCGAGGCCCTGCGCGTCGTGATCTGCGGCGACGTCCGCCATTCGCGGGTCGCGCGTTCGGACGCGTGCGCGTTGACCACGCTCGGGGTCCGCGACATCCGGCTGTGCGCCCCCGATGCGATGCTGCCGGAGTCGATGGACGCGTTTCCCCATTGCGCGAGGGAAACGGACTTCGATGCGGCGATCGAAGGCGCCGATGTCGTGATCATGCTGCGCATCCAGAGGGAGCGCATGCAGGACGCCCAGCTCCCAAACCCCGCCGACTACCACGCGCGCTACGGGCTGGACGCGCGCCGGCTCGGACTGGCTGCACCCGATTGCCAGGTGCTGCATCCGGGGCCGATCAATCGCGGCATCGAGATCGCCGCCGACGTCGCCGACGGTCCGCAATCGAGAATCCTCGATCAGGTATCCAATGGCGTGGCGGTGCGAATGGCGGTGCTGGCGAACCTCCTCGCGACGCCCGCATGATCCGCGCTGACGGTCACAGACCCGATCCGACCCATTGAAAGCGCGCAGGGCGACACTTTTTCGATATCCTGCCACTTTCGGGGAACAAGGAGAAATCCATGCGTCCTGTCCTGCGCCACGCAGTCCTCGCGGCTGGCTGCGTTTGCGCCCTCGTGCTCGTGGGTTGTAGCAAGCACGTCGCGTCCAATGCACCGATCACGTTCGCGCCTGCAGACACCCCCTATGTGTATGCGAACCTGGACCGCGTGCCCGTGGATGTTCTGGACGCATGGACCCGTGACCTGTCCGGGCAAACCAGCGGACTCGGTCAGCTCGCCGAACGGATCAGTCGGAAAGCGCCCACGGCCGCGCGGATCCTTGATGCCCTTCAAGCCGAACTCGCGACGATCCACTCGAGGAAAGACCTGGTACAGGCCACCGGATTTCCTCAATCCCCGTCGTTCGCGATCTACGGCATCGGCGACGTGCCGGTGGCCCGCGTCGAACTGGACTCGCCCGACACCTTCAAGGCGTTCTGGGCGCGCGTGGAAAAACGCGCGGGCGTCACCGCGCCGACCGCAACCCTGGACAAGCAGACGTACTGGGTGCTTGGCGGCGCCGACGACAAGGTGCATTTCCTCGTGGCGATCGAGGACCGGCAACTGGTCATCACCGTCGCGCCCGCGAACGCCAGCCCCACCCTGCTGAAGCAATTGTTGGGTCTGACCAAACCGACCCGCAATGCGGCGGACCGCCTCGCCGGGATCAACAGCCGCTACGGTTATCTCGATTCCGGCTTCTCCGGCTACGTGGATGTGCCCAGGCTTTTTGCCAACCTGTTCGATGGCAAGAACGCGATCACGCAGGAATTCACCAGGGACCTCGGTGGCTCGCTCGCCAACCCCACGTGCGCCAGCGAGTTCGCCTCGCTCGCCGATCAGGTCCCGCTGATCAGCGGTGGCATGCACACCTACACGACCAAGGAAGCGAGCGGCAGCATCGATGTGCAGTTGTCGCCATCGCTGCTCGGCGCGCTGACCGCGTTGAAGCAGCCGGTGCCGGGCATGGACGAGACGTCGAACGATTCCATGTTCGACATGGTGATGGCCCTGCCGGTGCAGAAATGGCAAGCGTTCATCCGGGACCGCGCCAGGGCCGCGGCTGAAAAGGCCTACCAGTGCCCGGCGCTGCGGTCCTTGAACAAATTTGCCAGGTCTGCGGCCAACCCGCCCGTGCGGTTGCCACCCGAAGCGGCGTCCGTGCTGGGCTTCCGCGTGGTGCTGGACCGGTGGGACGCGGGTCCGCAGATTGCCGGGCGCGCGCTGGTCGCGAGTTCCAATCCGGCCGCGCTGGCGCAGAAGATCCAGCAGACCCTGCCGCAATTCGCACTCAAGACCATCCCGACCGACGGCAAGCCGGTGGCCTTCGCGCTGCCGCCGCGGTTCTCGGCCATGCTCGGGGGCGGCAAGCAAGGTTGGATCGCGGCGGACGCGAATGCCCTCGCGATCGGCGCGGGCGACGGCGAGGACGCGAAACTGGCCCGCACGCTCGGCGCCCCGGCCGGCGACGGCGATCGCCTGCTGCGGATGCACTTCGACGGCAAGATGTACGGGGTCCTCGGAAGCTGGATGGGTCGTTTCGCCGTCATGGCGCCCACCGCGAACCAGGCCCAGGTGCAACAGCAGGTTGCCGCGTTCCAGCAGATGGGCAAGATTATCGGTTCGGTCGAAGCCGACGTCCGGCTGGACGACAAGGGCCTGCATTTCGAAGCCGACATCACGCATCGCTGAACCGGCTTCGCGTCGCGACAGTCCGCCAAGTCAGGGACCGGCGGTGAACGACCGCCCTACATGGAGCCGGAGCGCGTCGCTTGCGGCGCAGCTGGAAACGGATGTTGCGGCTTGCTCAACGTGTTCTGGAATTCGGCGATCCGCCATTTGCCGTCATGCAGTCTCAGGACCAGCGTCTGGATGCCCGCTCCGGGGGGCGGCATGCCCGGCGGCATCTTCGCGCCGGTCATGGTCCAGCGTGCGTGCGCAACGGCAACGTCGGGCGTCAGGAATTTCACCTGGGCATCGCGGAAGGTCAGCGTGCTGTCGCGGAACACGGATGAGAACGCGCGCGTGAGCTTGGCTTGCATCTCCGCGCGGCTTTTCCACCACCAGCCGACGATGTTCACCACATCGCAATCGGGCGTGAACAACGCCGAATAGGCCGCGGCATCGTGGCGATTCCAGGCGTCCGCCTGCTGCAACACGACCGCGCGAACCGCCGCGGCATCGGTTGCATCACGCGCATACGCGTGTGACGCGAACAGGGCGCCGGCCAGCGCGAAAGCGGTCATTGCGACACGCAACGATCCCTTCATGACGCCCTCCCGCGCACACGCGCGCAATGCGCGTCTACAGCCGATGCCCGCGTTCGGTGGTCTCCGTCAGCTCGACGTCGCCCAGCCCCTGCGACAGCGAATGTGCGTCGCCGCCCTGCGCCAGCTTGATCGCAAGGCGCACCTCGTTGGCCGAGTCGGCATAGCGCAGCGCGTCCTCGTAACTGACGTGGCCAGCGTGGTACAACTCGACCAGGTTCTGGTCGAAGGTGCACATGCCGAGGTTGGTGGACTGTTTCATCACGTCCTTGATCTTGTGGATCTCGCCCTTGCGGATGTAGTCCTGGATCAGCGGCGTGCCCAGCATCACCTCCATCGCCACGCGCCGGCCCTTGCCGTCCGGGGTCGGGATCAACTGCTGCGCGACGACCCCCTTCAGGTTCAGCGACAGGTCCATGTAGAGCTGCTCGCGCACTTCCTCGGGGAAGAAGTGGACGATCCGCTCCAGCGCCTGGTTGGCGTTGTTGGCGTGCAGCGTGCAGAGCACGAGATGCCCCGTTTCGGAGAAGTGGATCGCGTACTCCATGGTTTCGCGGGTGCGCACCTCGCCGATCAGGATCACGTCGGGCGCCTGGCGCAACGTGTTCTTCAGGGCGTTTTCCCAACTGTCGGTGTCGATCCCGAGTTCACGCTGGGTGATGATGCAGCCCTCGTGCTTGTGCACGTACTCGATCGGATCCTCGATCGTGATGATGTGGCCGGTCGAGTTCTGGTTGCGGTAGCCGACGATCGCGGCCAGCGACGTCGATTTGCCCGCACCGGTGGCGCCGACGAAGATCACGATGCCGCGCTTGGTCATTGCAAGCTGCTTGACGATCGGCAGCAGGTTCAGTTCCTCGATCGTCGGAATCTTGGCCTCGATCCGGCGCAGCACCATGCCGACGCAATTGCGCTGGTAGAAGCACGACACGCGGAACCGGCCCACCCCGGCGACGCCGATCGCAAACTGGCATTCGTGGGTTTTTTCGAATTCCTCGCGCTGGATGGGGTTCATCACGTTCAGCACCATGTCGCGAGCTTCCTGCGCCGACAGCGGCGTCTGGGTGATCGGCACGATCCGCCCGTTGACCTTGATCGACGGCGCGACACCAGCCGTGATGAACAAGTCGGACGCCTTCTTGTGCACCATCAGCTTGAGGAAGGATGAGAAATCGACTGCGCTCATTGTTTGACTCCCGGGACGCGGGACCCGGGACCGGGGACCGGGAAGAGCACCATCGTGCACCCTCCGCGACCCCGGCCTTCGTCACCGCGTCCGCAATTGAACGGGATATTGTGATCAGCGCGTCCGTTACGCAAGCGCGCGCTTCCGCCTTTTGCGGGTCCCCGGTCCCGGGTCCCGGGTCCCGCACTCATTTGAACGTTTCCTTGACCTTGGCACGCGCGGCCGCGTCCTGGCGCGTGATCAGGCCACGCCGCACGAGGTCCTGCAGGCATTGGTCCATGGTCTGCATGCCGTATTGCTG
Organism: Rhodanobacteraceae bacterium; assembly: GCA_036278635.1. Taxonomy (GTDB): domain Bacteria; phylum Pseudomonadota; class Gammaproteobacteria; order Xanthomonadales; family Rhodanobacteraceae; genus 66-474. The sequence goes on along the minus strand of DASUKQ010000134.1, from coordinate 1,233 downwards.
GCCGGTCTGGATCGACGAATACATCTGCGCCACCTTGTCCTCGCGGATCAGGTTCCGGATCGCGGGGATGCCGACCATGATTTCCCACGCCGGCACGCGCCCGCCACCGACCTTCTTGAGCAGCGTCTGGGTAATGACCGCGCGCAGGGATTCCGACAGCATCGAGCGCACCATCGGTTTCTCGCCCGCGGGGAATACGTCGATGATGCGGTCGATGGTCTTGGCGGCCGAATTGGTGTGCAACGTCGCGAATACCAGATGCCCCGTTTCGGCGGCGGTCAGCGCCAGGCGAATGGTTTCGATGTCGCGCATTTCGCCGACCAGGATGTAGTCGGGATCCTCGCGCAGCGCCGAACGCAGCGCCTCGTTGAAGCCGTGGGTATCGCGGTGCACCTCGCGCTGGTTGATCACGCATTTTTGCGCGGTGTGCACGAATTCGATCGGGTCCTCGATCGAGAGGATATGCCCGTAGTGGTTCTTGTTGACGTGGTCGACCATCGCCGCAAGCGTGGTCGACTTGCCCGAACCGGTGGGGCCGGTCACCAGGATCAGGCCCTGCGGCTGGTCGATGAGGTCCTTGAAGATCTTGGGCGTCGCCAGGTCTTCCAGGGTCCAGACTTCGGCCGGAATGGTGCGGAACACGGCGCCCGCGCCGCGGTTCTGGTTGAAGGCGTTGACGCGGAAACGCGCGAGGCCGGGGATCTCGAACGAAAAGTCGGTCTCGAGGAATTCCTCGTAGTCGCGACGCTGCTTGTCCGACATGATGTCGTACACCAGCGCGTGCACCTGTTTGTGTTCGAGCGCCGGCAGGTTGATGCGGCGGATGTCGCCGTCCACCCGGATCATCGGTGGCAGCCCCGCCGACAGGTGCAGGTCCGAGGCCTTGTTCTTGACTGAAAAGGCCAGCAGTTCCGCAATATCCATGAACCCCCCTCCCAAGAATGTCTTGCACCATCCGCCGGATCTTTGGCAGCCGGCATCACTGTGCCCTACGCCGGCCGGCCCCGCAAGCCCACATTCCCCATGGGGCGCGGGCGACCGCCGCAGCGGGGCCGAGTATACGCCCGGCGCGGGCACCGAAACCGGGCCGGGGTCGACGCTTCCGGGGCAGCCGGATCAGGCCTCCGCCGATCCCCCGAAATCGAGTGTCGCGACCGCCCCGCGTTCCGCCCGTGGCGCCAGCGTCACCCGCCAGCCGTAGAGCTCGCACAGCCGGCGGACGATCGCCAGCCC
>DASUKQ010000133.1:0-10127 GCA_036278635.1 Rhodanobacteraceae bacterium | reverse complement strand
ATGCGCGCCCAGGCGTTCGATCGCCCGCTGCGAGCGGGTGTTGAGGATGTCGGTCTCCCAGCCCACGGCCGCGCAATGCAGCGTATCGAACGCGTGATCGACCAACAACAGTTTGCACGCGGTATTGACGTGGGTGTGCTGGCGGGTGGCCGCGTACCAGGTGTGCCCGATCAGGACGCGCGGGACATCGGGGTCGAAGTCGTAGAAGCGGGTCGAGCCCGCGACCGCACCGTCATGCTTGTCGCGCACGACGAAAGGCAGCGCCGCTCCGGTCGCCTGCATCGCCAGCGCCTTCTCGACGTACGCCTGCATGGCGCCCGGCTTCGGGACGTGGGTGACCCGCAGGTTCCACAGCTCGCCATCCGCGGCAGCCGCTTCCAGCGCGGCGGCGTGGTCCAGCACCAAGGGTTCCAGCCTGACGTGATCGTTTTCGAGCACGACGGGGGCCAAGGCGTGCACCGATGCCGGTCGGCTGCCGGTCACGCGCACCGGTTCCCGGCCCCGTCGTTCATGCATCGAGGTCCGGAATGAGCTTGTTCTCGAAATACGCGATCATGTCCTTCAGCTTCAGCTTGCGCTTCTTGAGCCGACTCAATTGCAACTGGTTGCACGCCGGATCACCCGCCAACCTGGCGATGGCGGCGTCGAGGTCGCGGTGTTCCTCGCGCAATTCCGCAAGGCGCCGGACCAGCATCGCAGGGTCGTTGCCCGATTGCATGGGCGGAGTGTAGCGCCGGCGTCGGGCCCGCTAAACTGACCGGTCCATGGCCGCCTCCCACCCCCAATCCGCACCTGCCCGATGCCGAACTGTTCGATTTCGCGTCGCCGGGCTCGCGCCGTGAGACATCGCGGCCGCATGCTCACGCGCGGCTGGATGGCCGGGATTCGAGAATCGGGAATCGCAAAACCCCGACCCGACCCGTACCAAGCCATCATCGCGAATTTCGATTCTCCATTCCCGATTCCCCATTCCCCGTTCCCGGCTCCCAAATGTTCTTCCGCAACCTCACCTTGTTCCGCTTTTCGTCTTCCACCGCCAAATCACTCGCGAAGCTCGATGACGCGCTCGCCGCGCACGCGCTGCGCCCCTGCGGCCCGCTCGAGGCCGCCACCCGGGGCTTCGTATCGCCGTTCGGGCCCGATTCCGAAGCCCTGAGCCACACGGTCGGCAAGGCCACCCTCGTGACCCTCGGCGTGGAGGAGAAATTGTTGCCTGCGGCCGTGGTCAACGCCGAACTGGGCAAGCGCCTGCGCAAGGAGGCCGAGCGGCGCGGCAGGCCGATCGGCGGGCGCCAGCGCCGGGCCATCAAGGCCGAAATCCTGGACATCCTGCTGCCCCAGGCCTTCGTCCGGCCCTCGCGACTGGACGCCTGGCTGGATTCGAAAAACGGCTGGCTGGTGCTGGACACGGCCAGCCGCAAGGCGGCCGAGGGAGCCCTGGGCGCCTTGCGCGAGGCTCTGGGCAGCTTCCCGGCCCAGCCCCTGGCCGCCGCCGAAACCCCGCGCGCCCTGATGACGGACTGGCTCGGGTCTGGCAAGCTGCCGGATGCGCTGACGCTGGGCGACGAGTGCGAATTGCGCGACCCGGCCGGCGGCGCGGTGATCCGCTGTCGCCACCAGGAGCTTGAAAGCAACGAGGTCCGCGCACATCTGAAACAAGGCAAGCAGGTGTTCCAGCTGGGCTTGCAGTTCGAGGATCGCGCCAGCTTTGTCCTTGGCGAAGATCTGGTGATCCGCAAGTTGCGCTTTCTCGACGTCGTGCAGGATTCGCTCGACGCCGACGGCCGCGACTCCGCCGAAGCCGAGCTCGATGCGCGTTTCGCGCTGATGACGCTGGAACTGGAACGGCTGTTCGGCAGCATGGAAAAATGGTTCGGGCTGCAGCGCCCGGACGCGAAGGACGACTAGCGGATCATCCGCTTCAGGCAAGACGACAATGACTGGCGAATGGCTCGAACTCGCGACGGGCAGGGGAAGCACCATCAAGGTGCTCAAGGCCATGCACCCGCGCGCGCGCCGCCTGCGCCTGTCGGTCACCCCGCACGGCGCCCGTGTGTCGTATCCGCGTGGCACCCACCCGGCGCAGGTCTACGCGTTCCTGCGCGAGAACAGCGACTGGCTGGAACGCAAGCTGTCGGAAATGCGCGTCCCGCGCCGGGGGCCGCCGCCATTGCGTGCCGGCGTGCCCACGCTGATTCCGCTGCGCGGCGAAAGCATCGAGCTCACCTGGCGGGAAAGCGAATATCCCCGCATCGAAGATCGTGGCAGCGAGCTGCGCATCCACGTGCCGCGTCCGTTCACCCACGCGATGCCCGCCGCGCGCAACCTGCTCGCCTCGTTCCTCGAGACCCAGATGCGCCGCGACCTGTCGCGCTGGATGGCTCACGCGGTCGAGCGTCTTGACGCCGCGCCCACCGGCGTGCGGATCAAGTCGCTGAAGAGCCTGTGGGGCAGCCTCGACGCCCGCGACCGCATCACCCTCGACCTCGCCCTCGCGCTGGCGCCGCCCGCCGCGCTGCGCTACGTGCTGGTGCACGAGATGTGCCACCTGAAAGTGCGCAGCCATTCGCCGCGCTTCTGGGCGCGCGTCGAAGCCCTGATGCCGGGCTACCAGTCCCAACGCGACTGGCTGCGCGAGCACGGTGCGATCCTGAAAGCCGAAATGGAACGCCTGGTCGAAGCACGCGGCTGACACGCCGCCGGGGCGCGCCGTGGGCCCTGCGGAGCGACGGTCGGCGCCCGGCGCCTGCACCGCAGCCGTGCACGCGCGAACCGCGGTCACGGCTCGATGCGCGCCTCCGCTTGCAGCAGCGCGGGGTCGCGCGCGGCCACGACCAGATGGCTGTTGAACGGCGTGCGGCCCCACAGCGGCGTGATGGACAGCGCGAGTCCCGACGCGCGCAGCGGGCCGCCGATGTCGTCGGCATCGGGATAGTGGCCGACCGGCGTGCGCATCCAGCCCGACGCCCGCAGCCAGGCTTCCTCGACGCGGGTCAAGTGGAACCGCCAGTTGGCTTCGCGCAGCACGTTGCGCACGATCAACAGGCCGTCGTCCGCGACCCGCGACGCGGCCTCGCGCAACAGCACCTGTTGCGCATCGCGCGGCATGTAGTGCAGTACGTCCAGCATGGCGACGTCGCCCCGGAACGCGGGCAGCCGCCCCGCTTCGATGGCCGCGAAGGCCAGCTCCGGCCACAGGCCGCGTGCCGCGCATTGCGCCGCGGCGATCTTCCCGGCGTCGACGTCGACGCCAAGGTAATCGTTGTGATGACCGCACGCGCGCAGGTACTGGCCCAGCAGGCCCAGTCCGCAACCGACGTCGAGCAGCGCGTGTGTGCGTGACGCGAGGTATTCCGCGACCGCCGCGTACGCCGGGTCGTAACGCAGCTTGCCGAGCACGTAACCGCGCAGCCAGCGCGGGCCGAACCGGCCGGGGATGCGTCCGAGGTCGGGCCGTGTCTCGTCCGTCGCCACTGCGTCACATGCGCCGTTCCGTGCCATGCAGGTCCTTGTCGGATGCGGGTTGGCGCAAGCGCCGTGGTGTTCAGTGGATACCGGCCGGCAGCAGGACGAAGCGGGTGATCGAGTCGGCGACTTCCTGCGGTTTTTCCATGATCGACATGTGCCCGCAACCGTTCAACTCCGTGACGCCGATGCTGGGCGCGTGGGTGAGGCCCTTGCGGATCGCGTCCAGCGCGGAAACATCGATCATCCGGTCCTGCCTGCACCAGATGGCGAGGGTCGGCGCGGTGATGTCGGGCAGCCTGGGTTGCAGGGCATGGCGGGCATCGGGCGCCGTGATTTCGCGCATCATCTTGTCGTCGAAGGCACGGTTTCGTCTGGAGCGATCGACGAAGACATCCTCGATTCGCGGCGGCAGTGATGGCGGGTTGGCGAACAGCAGGCTCTCCAGGTGCTCGAACCCGGCGCGATCGTCGATGGCGTACGGACTCTTGCCCGCCTTCAGTTCGCGTACGAAGTCGTTGTCCTTGAACGGCACGCCAGCGCTGTCGATCAGGATCAGCACGGCGACGTCCTTCGGATATTTCGCGGCGTACAGGCCGGCAATCGCCCCTCCCATCGAATGTCCGGCCAACGCGATCGTGCCGGCGTGCATCGCGTCCACGAAGGCGTGCAAACGATCGACCTGCGCGTCGTAACCGTAGTCGGCACCCGGATTCCGTGTTGAATCGCCCCATCCCGGAAGATCGGGGATGATCACATGGAAGTTGGGCGTGAGGTAGCGCGCCGCCAGCAGCCAGTCGGCGTAACTGCCGCCGTAGCCGTGCACCAGCACCAGCGGCGGCCCGTCCTGCTTGCCGCCTGCGACGTACACCCAACGCGTGTCGCCCACCTCGATGCTGTGTTCGTGCAGGCCGTCGCGCCAGGTCTGCCAGGCGATCGCCCCGTCCACGATCCACCGCGGCACGATGAAGTACACCGCCAATCCAATCACTGCCAGCGCGATGATCACGCCGCCGAGGATCTTCAGGCGACGCGCGACCCGCGCAACGATCGCGCTACGTCCCGAATGATCGGACATCGACGGTCAGTCCTTTCCGCCGTCGGCTTGCGGCCCGGGCTTGTCCTGCTCCGCGCGGGTTTTGGCGAACAGCCTTTCGACCGCCATGCGGGTCAACGGGTGATAGCCGTCCTTGGCTTTGGCGTAGACCTGCTCGGCATAGGCGAATCCATCCGGGGTCTGCACGAACGCCTTGTAAACCGGCATGGTCAGGTACAGGCGGCCGATCCGGGTTGCATGCTCGGCCGCCGCGGGCCACACTGCCTTGTCGCCGGCGGCGATCGCGTGCACGTACCAGCGCATCCCGATCTCGGCGTTCGGGGTGCCGGTAAGGTGCCAGGCGGCGTCGAGGTCCTGCATCTTTGCAAGGGGTGGCGCGTCGGGCAGGCGGTCGAGGAAATACATCCACTCCTGGGTGTTCCATGTCTTCGCGTCCAGCTTGTCGGCCGCAAGCTGGCCGTCGAGGAATTGCTTGCGCTCCCGGTCGATCGCGTCGAAGCGCGGCGAGTCCGGAATCGGCGCGTCCTCGGGGATCCCCGCGCCATACACCCAGTCCTTCACCGCGTCCCAGCTCATCCTGCCGGGATATTTCTCGATCAGGTTGGGCTTCATGTACGCCAGCATCTGCTCGGTGGTGATGCTGTGCCAGGCGAAGTGGTTGAAATAGCCTTTGAGGTATTCGTCGAAATCCTTCCGGCCGAATTTCGCCTCCAGGGTGCGCATGAACCACGAGCCCTTGTCGTAGGCAACGTCGGAAAGCTCGTCGTCGGCGTCGATCGTGCGCGGTTCGGGTGCAAGCCGCTGCGCGTTTTCCGGCATCTTGCCGATGGTCTTCTCGAGATTGCGGATCGCGATCAGGATCTCCTCGTTGGCCTGGCGCTTGCCGTAAAGCGCCTCGGTGATGCGGCCCTGCACGTAGGTCGTGATGCCCTCGTTGAGCCAGATGTCGCGCCACGAAGCAGCGGTCACCAGATTGCCGGACCACGAGTGCGCGAGCTCGTGCGCGACCAGCGACACCAGCGACTTGTCGCCCACCAGCACCGTCGGCGTCGCGAAGGTCATGTTCGGATTCTCCATGCCTCCGTACGGGAACGATGGCGGGAGCACGAGGATGTCGTAGCGGCCCCAGCGGTACGGGCCGTACAACGTCTCGGCCGTCTCGATCATCTTCTCGGTGTCCTCGAACTCGTGCGCGGCGTTGTCGACCACCGACGGCTCGGCGTATACCGCCGAACGCGGGCCGGTTTCACGCACGGCCAGGTCGCCCGCCGCGATCGCCATCAGGTAGGACGGCACCGGATGGGTCTGGGTGAAGTCGAACGAGCCGTCCAGCGGGTGCTTCGGGTCGTTGGGCGCACTCATCGCCACCCGCAGGTCCTTCGGGGCGCTGACGTGGGCGTGCCAGGTGAAACGGATCGCGGGGGAATCCTGCAACGGGATCCACGAGCGCGCGTGGGTCGCCTCGGATTGCGAGAACAGGAACGGCGCCCGCTTGTCCGCGGTCTGCGCCGGCGCCAGCCACTGCAGGCCGGACGCCTCGGGCGAGGTCTGATAGGCGATCCGCACTTCCCGCGGGTGCGCGGGCGCCTCGATCGTGAGCTTCGAGCCCATCGCCTTGACCGGCTCGGCCAGCTTGAACGGCAGCGTGTGTGCGTGACCCTGCGCATCCAGCGCTTCCACCGAGGCGATCGTGAGCGCGCTGGTGTCCAGCACCAGGTCGCGCGCGTCGGGATTCTTCCAGTCCAGCGTCAAGGTCGCAACGCCGTCGAGCCGCTCATGCGCGAAGTCGACGGTGAGGGCCAGGCCGATGTGCTTGACGACGACGTCCCGTGGCTGCGCATACGAATGCGGATCGGTGGCCTGCGCGGCGACCGGCAACACGAAGGCGCCAAGGGCGAGCGTGGAAAGTAGGCGCATGGACGCTCCTGTCGTTCGATGGAACGTCGAGTATGCCAGCCGCCCGCGGCCCTTGCGCGTGCGGAGCGACGTGGCCAACGTCACCCGTCCGCGGCGTAGAATCGGCAACTCCGCCGCGCGGGAATCCCCATGTTCAGCCTGTACATCGCCAACAAGAACTATTCCTCGTGGTCGTTGCGTCCGTGGGTGCTGCTGCGTGAACGCGGCATCCCTTTCGAGGAAAAGCTGGTCCAGTTCGAGACGGGCTCGAGCTGGGAAAAATTCCGCACGTTCTCGCCCAGCGGCAAGGTGCCGTGCCTGGTCGACGGCGACACGGTGGTCTGGGACTCGTTGGCGATTGCCGAGTACGTCGCTGAAAGCCACCCCGGCGTGTGGCCGGCCGATGCCGCGGCACGTGCCTTCGCGCGCTCGGCGGCGGCGGAAATGCACTCCGGGTTTCCCGCGTTGCGCGAGCAGTGCACGATGAACTGCGGCATCCGCGTGAAGCTGCACCGGATCGGCGAGGCGCTGTCGCGCGACCTCGCGCGCGTCGACGAACTGTGGAACGAAGGGCTCGCGCGTTTCGGTGGCCCGTTCCTCGCCGGCGCCGAATTCACCGCGGCGGATGCGTTCTATGCGCCGGTCGCGTTCCGCATCCAGACCTACTCGCCGCCGCTCGGCGACCGCGGCGACGATTACGCTCGACGTCTGCTGGCGTTGCCGTCCATGCAAGGCTGGTACGCGTCCGCACTGGCCGAAACCTGGCGCGACGCGGCGCACGAGGCCGAAGTCGCGCAGTGGGGGACGCTCACCCAGGACCTGCGTGCCGTCGCATAACCTCTGTGCACAACGGAAAATCAGCCCGCAAATGAACGCAAATGAGCGGTCATTTGGTCCGCTGGCGTTGCCTTGTTTGCCCTATTTGCATTGATTCGCGTTGATTCGCGGACAGCCTGCTCTTGCTTTCGATTTCAAGACAGGCGGTCCGCGAAGCGGTCGGTCGCCTCGATGAGCTTGTCCACGATTGCGGGCTCGGACGCCGCGTGACCGGCCACCACCACGTGGAACTCCGCTTCCGGCCACGCGGCATGCAGGTCGAAGGCGGTCTTGACCGGGCAGACGATGTCGTAACGGCCGTGCACGATGACCGCGGGAACGTGACGGATCCGGTCGATGTCGCGGAGCAACTGGTTCGGTTCCAGGAACGCGGCGTTGCGGAAGAAATGCGCCTCGATGCGCGCCAAACTCACCGCGACCCCCGGTTCGGAGAATTCGGCCACGGTTTCGGGAGATTCCTCCAGGGTGAGCGCGTTGCCTTCCCACGCGGCCCACGCACGCGCGGCCGCAACGCGCACCGCTTCGTCATCCGAAGTCAGGCGCTTCCAGTACGCCTCCAGCATGTCCCCGCGTTCGCCGGGCGGGATCGCCGACGCGAAACGCTGCCAGGCTTCCGGCCATATCCGCGAGGCGCCGCCTTCCTCGAACAACCAGCGGTCCTCCTCGGGACGTCCCAGGAAAATGCCGCGCAGCACCAGCGCGGTCACGCGTTCCGGATGGGCCTCGGCGTACGCCAGCGCAAGGGTCGAACCCCACGAGCCGCCAAACACCAGCCAGCGTTCGATTCCGAGATGCACGCGAAGCTTCTCGATGTCGGCGATGAGCGCCTGGGTCGTGTTGTCCTCGAGGTCGGCGAACGGCGTCGACTTGCCGGCGCCACGCTGGTCGAACAGCACGATCCGGTAACGCGCCGGATCGAAGAACCGACGGTGATAGCCCTCCAGCCCGGCCCCCGGCCCACCGTGCAGGAACACCACCGGCAGACCCCCGGGAATGCCGCATTCCTCGACGTGCAGCGTATGCCGATCACTGACCGGGAAGCGTTCGGTGCGGTAAGGCTTGATTTCGGGATAAAGCTCACGCATGTGCGTTTGGCCGGATGTCGTATACGAAGCGGCTGTTGCGAAAAGTCAGGCCACGGACCTCTTTGCCATGGATGGCGGCTTTTATGGCCGTTCTGGTCTTGACGACCGCGGGGCGTTGCGGCAGTCAAGTAGATCATGCGGCGATCATGGTCGATCGCACTAAACGCGATAGCCGCGATGGATCGCCACGATGCCTGCCGAAAGATTGCGAACTTGCACATTGCTGAAACCAGCCGCCTCCATCATCGCCTTCAATGTCGCCTGGTCGGGGTGCTTGCGGATGGACTCGGCGAGGTAGCGGTAGCTGGCCTCGTCGTGCGCAACCAGCTTGCCGATGCGTGGCAGCACCTGGAACGAATGGAAATCGTACAGCGGCTTCAGCCAGTCCTGGTTGACGCGTGAAAACTCCAGGATCAATACGCGGCCGCCCGGCTTCAGCACGCGATGCATCTCCGCGAGCGCCTTGTCCTTGTCGGTGACGTTGCGCAGGCCGAAGGCGATGGTCACCGCGTCGAATGCTGCGTCGGGGAACGGCAATGTCTCGGCGTCGAGCTGCGCCCAGCGCAGGCCCTCCAGCAAGCCGCGATCCAGCAGGCGATCGCGCCCCGCGTGCAGCATCGCGGAATTGATGTCGCCAATGACGATTTCACCGTCCCGGCCGACGACCGGCAGCAGCAACGCCGCGAGGTCGCCGGTGCCGCCGGCAAGATCCAGCACACGATCGCCCTTGCGGATCCCGGAGGTCGCGATGAAATGCCGCTTCCAAAGGCGGTGGATGCCGAACGACATCAGGTCGTTCATGACATCGTATTTGCCGGCGACCGACGAGAACACCTCGCCGACGAGTTTCCGCTTGTCAGCGACGGGGACTTCGCGATAGCCGAAGTGCGTGGTGGTGACGGGGGATCCGTATTCGCTCATCCGTCCATGGTAGCCGGTAGGGCGGAATCGGCGCAGCCGCTTCCGCCACGTGCAGGGTCGGCGGAAACCGCTTCGCGGGTTCCGCCCTACCTGCCTTCTCGCGTCCCGAGCCCCGAGCCCCGGGTCCCGGGTCCCGGGCCCCGGATTTCACTTCACCGGATTGCCATCGGCGTCGATCACGTGCACTTCGCCCAGATCCAGCGCGCGCACCGGTTCCTCGATCCTGGAAAAGTCACCCACGATCACCCAGGTCAGGTGATCCGGATGGATCACTTCCTTCGCGGCGGCGTTGACGCCGGCATCGGTCTGCGCCTCGATCCGATCCTTCAGCGTCTGCACGTAGTCGTCGGCACGGTCGTATTTGACGATCCCTTCGAGGGCGTTCAACACCGATTGCGCGGTTTCGTACTGGCCCGGCATCTTGCGGATGTCGTTGTCCTTGACCTTCTGGATCTCCTTGTCGGTGAGCGGCCGCTCGCCGATCACCGTGCGCGCTTCCTTCAGCATCTCTTCCGCGGAGGGCGCGGTCTTGTCGGTCTGCACCGGCGCGTACATCAGGAACGGCCGCTGGCCGATTGCATTGGGACTGAAACTGCCGGCGCCGTACGCCCAGTGTTTGTCCTCGCGCAGGTTCATGTTGAGGCGCGAGGTGAACGTCCCGCCGAACGCCCCGTTCATGGTGCCGATTTCGAGGTGGTTGGATGCCTTGGTCGATGGCGCGACGAGGCCCGCGATGATCACGGATTGCTGGGCGCCCGGACGGTTCACCAGGTACACGTTCGGTTGGGCGGGATAGTCGACCTTGGCGAGGTTCTTGGCCGGGACGGGCGTCGCCGGTGCCTGCCAGTCGCCGAACGCCTTTTCCA
>DASUKQ010000132.1:0-20767 GCA_036278635.1 Rhodanobacteraceae bacterium | reverse complement strand
TCGCACCGTTGCCCCTCGCGGGCCTGATCGTGGGGGACGAGGAACACGACACCTCCTACAAGCAGCAGGAAGGTTTCCGCTACCACGCGCGCGATTTCGCGCTGATGCGCGCGCAGTCACTGCGCATCCCGATCGCGCTGGGCAGTGCGACGCCGTCGCTGGAGACGCTAGCCAACGTCGAATCCGGCCGCTACGTGCGGCTGCGCTTGCACCGGCGCGTGCACGCACGCCCGCCTTCGCCGGTGCACGTGCTCGACCTGCGCGGATTGCAGCTCGCCCACGGGCTGTCGCCGGCGCTGCTGGCGGCGCTCGATGCGTGCATCGGCCGAGGTGAACAGGCGTTGGTGTTCAGGAATCGTCGCGGCTACGCGCCAGTACTGTTGTGCCACGCCTGCGGCTGGCATGCGGCCTGCCCGCGTTGCGAGAAACCGCTCACGTTGTATCGCGGTCGGCGGCAACTGCTTTGCCATCACTGCGGGCACAGTGAACGCGCGCCGGAGACGTGCCCCAACTGCCACGCCGACGCCTTGATCCCGCAGGGGCACGGCACCGAGCGGTTGGAGGAGGCGCTGGCGGCCCGGTATCCGGAGGTGCCGGTGTTGCGCGTCGATCGCGACAGCACCCGCAGGCGCGATGCGTTCGCGAAGCTGCTCGACGAGCTCGCCACGGGCCAACCCGCGATCCTGGTCGGCACCCAGATCCTGGCCAAGGGGCACGACTTGCCGAATCTCACCACCGTGGCGATCGTCGGCGTGGACGAAGGACTGCACAGCGCCGACTTCCGTGCCGGCGAGCGGCTCGCGCAGCTGATCGTGCAGGTCGCGGGCCGCGCAGGGCGCGCGGACAAGCCGGGCGAGGTGTGGCTGCAGACCCACGAGCCCGCACATCCATTGCTGGCGACGCTGCTCAAGGGCGGATACGACGCCGCCGCTGCACTGCAACTCGGTGAACGACTGGCCTCCGGGCTGCCGCCGTTCACGTATCTCGCGCTGCTGCGCGCGGAATGCAGGCAGCGCGACGTGCTGGACGGATTCATGAACGCCACGCGTACGGCGCTTGGACCTTCGATTGCGCCAAGTGGCGGAGCGCAGCATGGCGCCTCCGCTTTCCGCATCTACGGGCCCTCGCCCGCGCCCATGCCGCTGCTGGCCGGACGCCACCGCGCACAACTGTTGCTGGAATCAGCGCAGCGGGCGCCGCTGCACCAGGCACTCGCCGACGGACTTCCGCGGCTGCACGCGCTCCCGCAGCCGCGTGGCCTCCGGTGGTCGATCGATGTGGACCCGGTGGATTTGTATTGAAGCAGGGAGCAGGGAAGGGAGCAGAGAGCAATGAGCAGGTTTGGCTGGATGCAGTGAAGCCCAGCATGACGCACGATGACGTTGGGCTTCGCGTTGCTCAGCGCCAACCTACAAAAGCGGGAATCGTCGTCGCCTGGATCGCGCGAGTGCGCCACAAAAAAAGCGCGGCAGGCGCCGCGCTTTTCGCGTGAGGGAGCTGGGCAGTTTCGCCCCTGCTCCCTCTTCCCTGCTCCCTGCCCTCAGGCAGCAAATGCCCCGCGCATCTTCTTCATCGCGTTCGCTTCGAGCTGGCGGATGCGTTCGGCCGAGACGCCATAGTCGTCGGCGAGATCCTGCAGGGTGGCCTTGTCCTCGGCCAGCCAGCGGCGGCGGATGATGTCGCGGGTGCGGTCATCCAGCTTCGCCAGCGCGTGCTGCAAGGTATCGAGCTGGTGCTCTTCCTGGTCTGCATCGGCGACCTGCAGGTACGGATCGGCACCGTGGTCTTCGAGGTAGGCGACCGGGGCCGGCGGCATGTCGTCATTGCCGTCGACCGGCGCGTCGAAGCCCACGTCGCGTCCCGACAGGCGCGATTCCATTTCGAGGACGGTGGTTTCCGGAACGCCCAGGTCCTCGGCCACCGCGCGCACCTCGTCCATGTTCATCCAGCCCAGGCGCTTCTTCGACTTGCGCAGGTTGAAGAACAGCTTGCGCTGGGCCTTGGTGGTGGCGACCTTGACGATGCGCCAGTTCCTCAGGATGAATTCGTGCATCTCGGCGCGGATCCAGTGCACCGCGAAGCTGACCAGCCGCACGCCGTGGTCGGGATCGAAGCGCTTGACCGCCTTCATCAGGCCGATGTTGCCTTCCTGGATCAAGTCGGCGAGTTGCAGGCCGTAACCTGAATACCCGCGCGCCACGTGGACCACGAACCGCAGATGCGACATCACCAGCGTGCGGGCCGCATCCAGATCGTCATCCGTGCGATACCGGCGCGCGAGCTCGCGCTCTTCACTGGCTTCGAGTACCGGGATCCGGTGAACTGCGCCGATGTAGGCATCGAGGCTGCCTACGACGCTCGGAATGGGAAGATTGTTGGCCACCAAGGCTTCGCTCATGGTCGTACCCCTAATCGTTGTGTTGGCACCTTAGCAATTCGATTGCCAAGTCCGCGTCAAGGTTCCATTGGGTTCCCCGTTCCGGAGCCCGCGGTTGCCTTGCCGTTAATGCACTAAGTATACCAATCAGTACAGGAAATACAAGCCGCCAGAAGTCACGCTTCCAAGGCGCTCCGGGGCGGCAGTGACCAGTCGACCGGCGCTTGGCCGTGGCTCTCAAGGTACTGATTGGTCTTGGAAAAATGCCGGCACCCCAGGAATCCCCGGTGGGCCGACAGGGGAGATGGATGAGGGGCTTCCAGCACCCGGTGGCGCCGCGTATCGATCAGGCGTCCCTTTGACTGCGCATAACTCCCCCACAACAGGAACACCAGGCCTTCGCGTTCGCGGTTCAGCTCGTCGATCACCCGGTCGGTGAAGCCTTCCCAGCCCTTGCCTTGGTGCGAACCGGCCATCCGGGACTGCACCGTCAGGACCGAGTTCAACAGCAGCACGCCTCGCCGGGCCCAGGGCGTAAGACAGCCGTGGTCGGGCCGGGGAATCCCGAGGTCGCTCTCGATCTCGGTGAACACGTTCAGGAGCGAAGGCGGCACCGGCACGCCCGGGCGGACCGAAAAGCACAATCCGTGGGCCTGCCCCGGCCCGTGGTAAGGGTCTTGGCCGAGCACGACCACCTTCACGGCATCGAAGGGCGTGGTGTCGAGCGCCGCGAAGATCTGCGGACCGGGTGGAAAGATCTGCTTGCCCGCGTGCTTCTCCGCGCGCAGGAATTCCCCGAGTGCGTGCATCTCCGGACGATCGAAATAATCGCCCACCCGCGCTTTCCAGGACGGCTCGAGTTTCAGGCGTTCGTCGGTCATGGTTGCAAAGCCCTGGTCCGGGAATGAACGCAAATAAACGCGAATGAACCAGAATGCAAAAGCCTGGACGCAATCAGCTTCGTCATTCCGGACGGGCGTACGACGCGGGCGAGACCAGAACTTCTCGCCAGCAGTTTCAGGCGGACACTGTCCGCCAAGGGACCTCGAGACGCGGGCACTGCCCGCCCTACCCCTCTTCGCAATTCCGGGGATGACGAGCAAAAGCAGATTCTCCGCTTTTCGCTATTCGCGTTCGTTTGCATTCATTCGCGGACGGATTCCTGCCGTTGTTCGCGCAACCGCTGCGCGACACGCAACTGGAACATCAGCTTGGTCATCAGCAGGCGTTCCTCGACCGGCTTTTCGACCAGATCGTTCGCGCCCGCCTTCAGCAGTGTCGCCTGGTTGGCCGGGTTGCCGTCGCCGGTCATTACCAGCACCGGCAGTTGTCCCTTGCCGAGTCGAAGATCGCGCCGGATCCATTCCAGCAGGTCGCCACCGGACATCTCGCCCTTCAGGCTGACGTCGGTCAGCACCAGGTCCGCGCCGATGGTGCCGCGTTCACGGGCGTTGCCGAGGAACTCGACCCCCTCCTCGGCGCTTCCGGAGACGTGGACCGTCAGCCCGTAGCGCTGCAGCATCCGAGTGGTGGCCATCGCCACCACTCGGCTGTCCTCGACATACAACACCGTGCCTTCGGCGTGGTCCTGCGGCGCGACGTAGCCGCGGATGAATTCCGCCAGCGCCTCGCAGCCCGCCGCCTTGTCGAAATAATCGGTGATCTCGTCGCCGAGCTGGCGATTCTGCACGCGCTCTTCGACGTCGCCGGACACCGCGACGATCGGAATGTAGGCCTGGGTGGCGTGCTCACGCACGTACTGCGCCAGTGTCGATCCGTCCATGTCCGGCAGGCGCAGCGCGGTCGACACCAGGTCCACCACGCCCTCGTGGAGCGCCCGCTGCGCGTCCGCACCACGGGCGCAGGCGATCACAGTGGCGCGCGGCAGTTCCTTCTCCAGCAGGCGCGCGATCAGGGTGCGCGCGACCTTCGAACCGTCGACCACCATCACGCGCGGATTGTCGCTGGCGATGTGGCGGAGTACGTCGTTCATGGCTGCGCGATCGAGGATGGATGGAATGCCGGTCCGCCGGTGACGCACATGGCTGCGGGTCAGGTCGCGGTCCGCGCCAATTGCCGGCTGCTCGCGATCCATGCCCCTAGCCAGCCGAGTGCCAGCGCAATTGCCAGCGTGGCGAGGAGCGTACCCCAAGGCAAGCCTCCCAGGCGCAGGCGCCCCGCGTAACTGGCGACCAGGTCACGCGCCGGTGCTGCCAGCACCGCCTCCAGCCCCAGCACCAGCAGCACCGCGACGATCCCCGCGGCGATCCCGTAGCACGCGCCTTCATAGAGGTACGGCCGGCGCACGAACGAGGGGCTCGCGCCGATCAGTTGCTGCACCGCGATTTCCTCGGCGCGGCCGCGAATGTCCAGGCGCACCGTGTTTCCGATCACCAGCACCGCGGCGGCGCCCAGCAGGGTCGCAAGCAGCAGCATGATCCGTCGGCCCAATGCGACCAATGCATCCAATCGTGCGCGCCATTGGCCGTTGTCCTGGACCTGGTCGACCTGCGGCATCGCGCGCAACGCTTTCACCAACGAGGTGACCTGTGCGCGATCGGTGCCGGTGCGTGGATCGACCAGCAACACGAAAGGCAGCGGATTGTCCGGCAGCGCGTGGACGGCATCACCGAAACCCTGCATGGCCGCCAGTTCCGCGAGCCCCTGTTGCGGAGTGCGTAGCGCCACCGTCCCAACGTCCGGGCGGGCACGCAGGTTCTGCGCAAGCGTCGCGGCCTGCTCGGCGCCCTGCCCCGATTTCAGGAACACGCTGATCGCCTGCGAATCGCCCAATGCACCGGCGAGATGCTGCACGTTCGCCAGCAGCAGGTAGAACGCAAGCGGCAGCGCGAGTGCGATGCCCATGACCGCGATGGTCAGCGCCGAGCCGAGCGGCCGGCGCGCCACCTGTCGCAGGCTGTCGCGCAGGCACCACGCATGTTGCCGCCGCCACATGCCGAAACGGGTGCGGCGCACCTCCGAAGCCATGGTCGCCCGTGCGCTCATGCCACCTCCCGTGCGGCCACGTCGTCGATCAGGTGACCATGGTCAAGCACGATTACCCGCTGCTTCATCCGTTTCAGGAGCGGCAAGTCGTGGCTCGCGATCACGATGGTGCTGCCGATCGCCTTGAGCGCCAGGAACAACTGCATGATTTCCTCGGACAACTGCGGGTCCAGGTTGCCGGTCGGCTCATCGGCGATGATCAGTGACGGCTGTCCTGCGATCGCCCGCGCGATACCCACCCGCTGCTGTTCGCCGGTGGAAAGCCTGGCGGGTGCCTCGCGGCCGCGCCCGGCGAGCCCGACCTTTTCAAGCGCCCCGCGCACGCGGCTGGCGCGTTCTTCGCGCGGAATGCCGGCGATCACCAGCGGCAGCGCCACATTGTCGGCGACGCTGCGGTCCATCAACAGGCGGTGATCCTGGAACACCATGCCGATGTCCCGGCGCAGGCGCGGGATGTCGCGCCGCCTGAGCCGCGCGAGGTTGCGGCCGTGCACCTCGATGGCGCCGCCGCTCGGCCGTTCGATCAGTGCGACCAGCTTCAGCAAGGTGGTCTTGCCGGCCCCGGAATGGCCGGTGACAAAAAGCATTTCGCCGGATTCGACGTGGAAGGTGAGGTCGATGAGGGCCTCTCGGCCTTCCGGATAGCGTTTGTGGACGGATTCGAAATGGATCACGGCGGGGCGGCGGCGACTCGCTGAAGGTCGACTCGGGACCAGGGATTGGGGATTGGGGATTGGGAAAAGCGTAACAACAATGCCGTCATTCCGGGACCGCGCAGCGCGGAACCGGGAATCCGGCGTGAAACACTGATCAAACCGGATTCCGGGCCGTTCCCGAGACAGTCGGCAACGGCCCGGAATGACGTCATTGGGGCACGATCGGCGGCGGGATAGCGGCTTGCGCGTCAACCGCCGGCTGCGGGCGAAGCCGCGCGCGCTCCGCCGGGCTTGCGGCGACGGCGGCGTTTGCTGGCGGCGGCCTTGGCCGGTTCGGCTGCCGGCGGAGCATCCGCGACCGGTGCGGGTTCCTGTCGAGCCCGATCGGCATGCGCACGCGCCGGCGGCGCGGTCAGCCAGTCCGGTTCGATGGCCTGCACCGGGATCTTCATTCCGATGTATTGCTCGATGTCGGGCAGGTTCATTGCGTACAGGTCGCACGCAAAACTGATCGCATCGCCCTCGGCGCCGAGCCGCGCGGTGCGGCCGATGCGGTGCACGTAGTCCTCGCCGTCCTGCGGAAGGTCGTAGTTGAACACGTGCGTGACGTCGGGGATGTGCAGGCCGCGAGCGGCGACATCGGTGGCAATCAGCAGGTCGATATCGCCCTTCTTGAAGCGCTCCATCAGCCGCTGGCGCTTGGCCTGCGGCACATCGCCGGACAGCGCGCCGACCCGGAAACCGTGGCGCGAGAGGCGTTGCGTCACCCGCTCGGCGGCCGCGCGGGTGTTCACGAACACGATGCTGCGTTGCGAGTTGCAACGCTCGAGCAGGTTCAGGAGCAGCGGGATCTTCTCCTCCTTGGCCGGAAAGTACACCTGCTGGCGAACGCGGTCGGCGGTGACGTGCTCGGTCTCGACGACCAGCTTCTCGGGCTGGTTCATGTGCTCGTAGGCGAGTTCCAGCACGCGGTAGGAAAGCGTCGCCGAGAACAGCATCCCCTGGCGTTCCTCGCGCGGCGGCATCTTGCGCAGGAGATAGCGCACGTCCTTGATGAAGCCGAGGTCGAACATCCGGTCCGCCTCGTCGATCACCGTCGCCTCGACCGCCCGGAAGCTGAAGACGTGCTGCTTGAAGTAGTCGATCAGCCGGCCGGGCGTCGCGATGATCACATCGCAGCCATCGCGCAACTGCTGGCGCTGCTTGTCGTAATCCACGCCACCGTAGATCAGCGCGAAACGCAATCCGGTGTGGCGCCCGATCGCCTGCGCATCCTTGTCGATCTGGATTGCGAGTTCGCGGGTCGGTGCGACGATCACCGCGCGCGGATCGTTGTCCTTGCGCTCGGGGATCGCCGGCTGGCTGAGCAGCCGGTTCATCACCGTCACCAGGAACGCGCAGGTCTTGCCGGTGCCGGTCTGGGCCTGCCCCGCGACATCGCGCCCGGCCAGCGCCACCGGCAGGGTCAGCGCCTGGATCGGCGTGCAGCGGGTAAAGCCGCAATCGGCGAGGCCGGCGGCGAGATGCGGATGCAGATCGAAGTGTTCGAAGAAGGTATCGGTGAGGACTTGGTCGGCCACGGAATTGTTCAGTAGGAGAGGAATGCCACAACCCGTCGCAAGCCGGCGGAGCACCGAAGGCGCGCTTGATACGGGCGCCCGGTTGCGATCAAATGCCAGCCTTGCGTGGCAGCGTCGCCGCGGTGGAATCCGCGCGAAACGCACAAGTGACTGTTTTATTGTAGCAGGATGCCCCGCGTGCCCGTGCTTGCAATGCCGCGCCCTGCCCCCAACTATTTCCCGTTCCCCAGCCAGGTCCTCCCATGAGCGAAAACATCACCCACGTCAAGGATTCCGATTTCGACACGGAGGTCTTGAAGTCCGATACACCGGTCCTGCTGGATTTCTGGGCCGAATGGTGCGGACCCTGCAAGTCGATCGCGCCGATGCTGGACGACATCGCGAAGGAATACGCGGGCCGGCTCAAGGTCGTGAAGATCAACATCGATGAAAACCAGAAGACCCCCGTGACCTATGGCGTCCGCGGGATCCCGACCCTGATGATGTTCAAGGGCGGCAAGGTCGAAGCCACCCAGATCGGGGCCGTCGGCAAGGGTCAGTTGACCCAGATGATCGACAAGGTCGTGTAGGGCGGACCAGGGTGTGAGCGCGTAGGCGCGAACGGGGGCCGGGCCCAAGAGCCGAAAAGGCAGAATGCCGGGAGTCTTCCGCCGGACGCGGCTTGATCCGGCCCCACCGCAACTGGCCAGATTTGCTGGATGCAGGGCGAACACCGCCCTGTCGCCTGAACCTCCTCTTACGCCGCGCTTGTGCACCGGCGCTGCGTGATGCTAGATTGTTCCGCGGCTGGTGGTGCTTTTGCCCAGCCCCCCTTCTTTTCCCCCCTCCCGCGCTCCGGCGCCGACGAGGCTAATCCCGTGTCAGATAGCGATAACACCGTACAGGGCGAGGACGTCCGCGCGCCCGCCCCTGCTTCCGAATCCAATGGCTCCTCCGGCAATGACGGCGGCGAAGGCCAGGCCCAGCAACGCGGCAACCGGCCCGACCGCGGCCGGCGCAGGCGCGGTCGCCATTCGCGCGGCGGCAACGGCCAGGGTGGCAATGCCAGCGGCCTGCCGGCGGACGTGTCCGGCGACGAGGCCGATGCCGGCGATCCGAAACGCCTCATCAACCTCACCGAGCTCAAACAGAAGAACTCGGTGAAGCTGCTGGAACTCGCCGAGGAACTCGGCATCCAGGAAGGCGTCGCCCGCGCCCGCAAGCAGGACGTGATCTTCAACATCCTGCGCGCCCACGCCAAGTCCGGCGGCAGCATCTGGGCCGAAGGCGTGCTCGAAATCCTGCAGGACGGCTTCGGCTTCCTGCGTTCGGCCGACGAGTCCTATCTTGCAGGTCCCGACGACATCTACGTGTCGCCCAGCCAGATCCGCCGCTTCAACCTGCGCACCGGCGACTACATCACCGGCCGCGTCCGTCACCCGAAGGAAGGCGAGCGCTACTTCGCGCTGCTCAAGGTCGATGACATCAACGGCGACCCGCCGGAAGCCTCCAAGAACAAGTTGCTGTTCGAAAACCTGACGCCGCTGTTCCCGCGCAAGGCGTTTCATCTGGAACGCGGCAACGGTTCGAGCGAAGACATCACCGGCCGCATCCTGGACCTGATCGCGCCGGTCGGCTGCGGCCAGCGCGGCCTCATCGTGAGCCAGCCCAAGGCCGGCAAGACCATGATGCTGCAGAACGTCGCGCAGGCGCTGGTGCACAACCATCCCGACGTGCACCTGATCATCCTGCTGATCGACGAGCGTCCGGAGGAAGTCACCGAGATGCAGCGCAGCGTCCGCGCGGAAGTCGTGTCTTCCACGTTCGACGAACCCGCGGTGCGCCACGTGCAGGTCGCCGAAATGGTGATCGAGCGCGCCAAGCGCCTGGTCGAGCACAAGAAGGACGTGGTGATCCTGCTCGACTCGATCACCCGCCTCGCGCGCGCCTACAACACCGTCGTGCCGTCGTCGGGCAAGGTGCTGACGGGCGGCGTGGATGCCAACGCGCTGCAGCGCCCGAAGCGATTCTTCGGCGCCGCGCGCAACGTCGAGGAAGGCGGTTCGCTGACGATCCTCGCGACCGCGCTGATCGACACCGGCTCCAAGATGGACGAGGTGATCTACGAGGAATTCAAGGGCACCGGCAACATGGAAGTCCACCTCGACCGCCGGATTTCCGAGAAGCGCGTGTACCCGGCCATCAACATCAATCGCTCCGGCACCCGCCGCGAGGAACTCCTGATCCCGCCGGACCTGCTCCAGAAGATCTGGATCCTGCGCAAGCTCCTGCACCCGATGGACGAACTGGCCGCCATCGAGTTCATGCTCGACAAGATGAAGAACACCAAGACCAACGACGAGTTCTTCAACGCGATGAAGCGGTGAGTGAAGCTGGGACTCGGGACTCGGGACTCGGGACTCGGGGACAGCATAAACTTTGTCGTCATTCCGGGGCTGCGCGCAGCGCAGAACCCGGAAACTGCTTCCGGGTTCATCCGAAGAGCAGATTCCGGATCGCGCCCGCTGCGCGGGCTGGTGCGGAATGACGAAGGGGCGCGTCCACTTGGCTCAGGGGGTTCTCGCATGAGCAAAACCGACCTGCGCGCGCTGGCAGATACCTTGCCCGAAACCTGGCGGTCGAAGATCATCGGCCGGGCCGCCGGCGCCAACGTCAAGGTTGCGCATGGACGGGGTCGCCTCCGGCGAAGAGCCGCATCCATTCGATGAAGGGCTTCTGGTACTCGACGGCGAACTCAAGCTGGAAATCGGCGGCGAAATCGTCACGGTTTCGGACGGCGAAATCTACATCGTCCCCGCCAACACACCGCACGCCGTCACGGAAGGCAGCCACGGCACACTCGTGATCATCGACCAGGACGACTGACACTCGCGACTACTCCATGCGTATCTGCGTCTACTGCGCTTCCAGCAACCAGGCCGACCCGCGGTTTCGCGCGGCAGCATTCCGGCTCGGCGAGCTGCTCGCCGAGGGCGGACACCAGGTCGTGTACGGCGGCGGTTCCACCGGTTCCATGGGCGCGGTGGCGGACGGCGCGCTGTCCAGGGGCGGCGACGTCTGCGGCGTGATCCCGCGCTTCATGGCCGACCTCGAATGGCAGCATCCCGGCATCGGCAACATGCAGGTCGTCGAGGACATGCGCGAACGCAAGCACCGGCTGCTGACCGATTCGGACGCGGTGGTCGCACTCCCCGGCGGCTGCGGCACCCTGGAAGAGCTGTTCGAGGCGATCACGCTGAAGCGCCTCGGGCTCTACTTCAATCCGATCATCCTGCTCGACACGCTGGGCTATTGGCAGCCGCTGGACAAGTTCCTGCACCAGGTCATCGAACAGCGCTTCATGAACCCGGAGCACGCCGCCATGTGGTCCATCGCCGCCGAGCCGGAAGACGTCCTGCCGGCGATCCGCAATGCACCCAAATGGGACAGCGACGCACGCGATCGCGCGGTGGTCCGATAGTCCGGAACAGCGGCACGCTCGGCCGCCGATCCCCGGCGATCGAATGCGGGGCAATATCGCGCCGGACGCAGCATCATCCGCTGCGCGTCTGCCATTCGTAGTGGACCAGCACGCCCGCCGCCACCAACGTCCCCAACGCGAGCAGGTACCACGTGATCGCGTAGCCGAAGCTGTGGTTGTAGAGCTGGATGTTGGTGAGTCCGCCGATGGGCGGTGCGTTGGCAGTCACGGTTGCGTCGGCGTCCACGAAATACGGCGCCACCTGGTCGGAACCCAGGTGATCGGCCGCCGCAATGGCGCTGACGTCGCGCGAGTACCACTGGTTCGCGGCGGGGTCGTTGTGCCGCAGGAAGCCGCCGTGCGGCTCGGTGAGGCGCAGCAGCCCGGTCAGCGTCACTTCGCCGTCGGGCGGCGCGATCTTCGCCGAGGCGGGTGTGCCGGAAACTTCCGAGGGGATGTAACCGCGATTGACCAGCACGATGAACCCGCGGCCCGTGCGCAGCGGCGCCATCGCCCAGTAGCCGTAGCCCCGTGAGCTCGAGCCATGCACGAGCGTCTGGCTTCCGAGGAATCGTCCACGCAGACGGACATGCAGGTACTGTCCGTGGCCGGCGTCGATCCGCGGCCACGCTGCGGGACCGGGCGCGTCCACGGGCGGTGCGTGGACACGCGTGGCGATGTCCCGCGCGATCCTGAGCTTCAGGTGATACCGCCGCACCTGCCAATTGCCGAGCAGGATGAAGGCGACGAACACTGCCGCCAGCAGCGTCATCCCGAGGATGGACTTGGCGGTTCCTGGGCGCGAGCGTGGCGACATCGTGTGGATCTTGAAGAAGCTCCCATCTTGCTCGGCATGCCGCGCGGGGGCTGAGCTGCGGCCCGCGTTGGGTTTCCACCGGATCACGTCCGGGGTCAGCACCAACCTACAAGAGCACTGCGGGCCCCGCGGCTTGCCTCGTGCGTCGTCCAGAACGGCGGATCATGATTCGGCTTTTACTGCGCCGGTTTGTGGGTGGTCGGCTGGTGGCTGATCGGGTTCTGCTCGTACCGCGACGACATCGGCATCATGTTCGCGTTTTCGGCATACATGACCCAGATGGACGCCCCGAGCACGATGATCACCAGCACGGCGGTGAAGATGAAGGCCATCATGTTCCAGCCGCTTTCCGAGCGCGTATCGAGGTGCAGGAAGAACACGATGTGCACGAAGATCTGCACGACGGCCAGCGCCAGGATCGCGAGGATCAGGAGCTGCTTGTTCGGGATCACGTGCCCCATCACCAGCCAGAACGGAATGACGGTCAGGATCGCCGCGAGCACGAAACCCGTCAGGTAGCCGCGCAGGCTGCCCTGGTGTTCATGCATCGGATCATGGTCGCCGTGCGGGATCGCGTGACCGGACGAAGGCTGGCTCATCGCACCACTCCCACCAGATAGACGTAGCTGAAAACGCCGACCCACACCAGGTCGAGGAAATGCCAGAACATGCTGAGGCAGCGCAGCCGGCGCACATTGTCCTCGGTGAGGCCGAAGCGGATCGATTGCACCATCAGCACGATCAGCCACAGGATCCCGAGCGTCACGTGCAGGCCATGGGTGGCGACGAGCGTGAAGAACGAGGACAGGAAGGCGCTGCGGCCGGGACCGGCGCCTTCGGCGAT
The DNA here is from genome assembly GCA_036278635.1 of Rhodanobacteraceae bacterium. GTDB lineage: Bacteria > Pseudomonadota > Gammaproteobacteria > Xanthomonadales > Rhodanobacteraceae > 66-474. The sequence continues at coordinate 8,027 of DASUKQ010000132.1, read as the reverse complement.
CATGCCGAGGAATTCATTGATCTCTAGCGAGACGAAGGCCGCCGCCAGCAGTCCGGCCACGGCAAGCCAGCCCAGCATTGCGCCTTTCTTGAGGCGCGCCATCTCCAGCATCGCGAAGCCGAAGGTCACCGACGAGACCAGCAGCAGCGCGGTGTTCAGCGCGAGCCCGGGCAAGTCGAGCACCTCGGCGCCGGTCGGGCCGCCGGCGTATTCGGTGCCGAGCACCGCGTAGCACGCGAACAGCGACGCGAAGATGAAGCAGTCGCTCATCAGGTAGATCCAGAACCCGAGCAGGGTTCCGTTGTGCGGCGGCGACTCCGTCAGGGCGTAGTACTGCTCGGGCGCCGGGGGAGCGGTGTCGATCGCGGTGGTGTTCATGCGCTTGCGCCCTGTGCTGCCGCGTGCGGATTACCGGATTCGAAGCGGCGCACCTCGTCTGCGGGAATATGGTGGTGCTGGTGGTAATTGAAGCTGTGGACGATGCTCACGACGATCACGCCCAGCAGCGACAGCGCAGCCAGCCACCAGATGTACCAGACCAGGCCGAACGCGCAGGCGAAGGACAGCGCGCCGACGACGATGCCGGTGGGCGTGTTCTTCGGCATGTGGATGTCGTTGTAGCCGCTGCGCGGACGCGTGAAGCCGAGTTGCTTCATCGTCGCCCATGCATCGCGATGATGCACGACCGGGATGAACGCGTAGTTGTACTCGGGTGGCGGCGACGTAGTGGACCACTCGAGGGTCCGGCCGTCCCAGGGATCTCCGTCCACCGCATATTCCTTGCGCCGCATGATGCTCACGTAGATCTGGATGATGAAGGACAGGATGCCGAGCGCGATCAGGAACGCACCGAATGCGGCGACGACGAAGTACGGCTGCAGGCTGGGATCGTCGAAGTGGCTGAGGCGGCGGGTCACGCCCATCAGGCCGAGCACGTACAACGGCCCGAACGCCACCCAGAACCCGACCAGCCAGAACCAGAACGAGGCCTTGCCCCAGAATTCGTCGAGCTTGAATCCGAAGGCCTTCGGGAACCAGAAGTTCACGGCCGCGAACACGCCGAACACCACGCCGCCGATGATCACGTTGTGGAAGTGGGCGATCAGGAACAAGCTGTTGTGCAACAGGAAGTCCGCCGGCGCCACCGACAGCATCACGCCGGTCATGCCGCCGATGGGGAAGGAGAACAGGAAGCCCATCGTCCACAGCATGGGAACGGTGAAACGCACGCGGCCGCGGTACATGGTGAACAGCCAGTTGAAGATCTTCACTCCGGTCGGGATCGCGATCATCATCGTCGTCAACGAGAAGAACGAGTTGACGTCGGCGCCCGATCCCATGGTGAAGAAGTGGTGCAGCCACACCAGGTACGACAGGATCATGATCGCGACAGTCGCATACACCATCGACGAGTAGGCGAACAGCGGCTTGCCGGAGAACGTCGGCACGATCTCCGAGAACACGCCGAACAGCGGCAATATCAATATGTACACCTCCGGGTGCCCCCACACCCAGATCAGGTTGATGTACATCATCAGGTTGCCGCCGAACGCGTCGGTGAAGAAGTGGGTGCCGGCGTAGCGGTCCAGCGCCAGCAGGAACAGCGTGGCGGTGAGCACCGGGAAGGTCGCGATGATCAGGCCGCTGGTGCACAGCGTCGTCCAGGTGAACACCGGCATCTTCATCAGCGTCATGCCGGGCGCGCGCATCTTGAGGACGGTGACGACGAAATTGATGCCGGTCAGCAGCGTGCCCACCCCTGACAGTTGCAGACCCCAGATGTAGTAATCGACGCCCGGTCCCTGCTGCAGTTCGGACACCGGCGGGTAGCCGAGCCAGCCCGCCATCGAGAAGTCGCCGAGGAACAGCGAGGTCATGAACATGACCGCGCCGCCGCAGGTGAACCAGAAGCTCAGGTTGTTGAGGTACGGGAACGCCACGTCGCGCGAGCCGATCTGCAGCGGCATGATGTAGTTCATCAGCCCCACGATGTAAGCCATGCCCACGAAAAAAATCATGATCGCGCCGTGGGCCGAGAAGATCTGGTTGTAATGGTCGGGCGGCAGGTAACCCATGTGCGGGCCGAAGGCGTAGGCCTGCTGCGCGCGCATCATGATCGCGTCGGAAAACCCGCGCAGCAGCATCACCGTGCCGAGGATCATGTACATGATCCCGAGCTTCTTGTGGTCCACGCTGGTGAACCACTCGTGCCACAGGTAGCCCCATTTGCGGTACTTCGTGATCGCCGCAACGATCGCCACGCCTACGATCACCACCACGAAGAAGGTGACGAGCAGGATGTGGCCTTCGGTGTCGGGGTTGAGGAACGGGAACGATTTCATCGTCAGCCGCCCGAACAGGAAGTTCCAGAGGGCGGCGCGATGGGGCATGGCTTCAAGCATGGTTGAATCTCTTCGATACGATCAGTGTCCGCCCGACGTGGAGCCGGAAGGCGGTTCCGGCTCGGGCGGCATCTTCATGGCATGGCCGTGGTAGGCGTGCATGCTCTGCATGGGCCCGGTGCCCTTCATCTGGTTCTTGCAGACGCCTCCGGACTGGACGCACAAGTCCAGGACGCGGTCGTACAGATCGGGGGCGAACTTCGCGTAGTAGTGCACCGGCTCGGCGCGGCTGGGCTGGCGCAGCTTTTCGTAGGCCGCGAGATCGAGGTCGCCGCCCGCCGCGCGCGCCTTGGCCACCCACTTGTCGAAATCCTGCGCCTCCATTCCGTAGAACTCGAAGCGCATGTCGGTGAAGCCCGAGCCGCTGAAATTCGCGGAAAAACCCTTGTACTCGCCGGGCTTGTTGATGACACCGTGCAGGACCGTCTGCATGCCCGGCATCGTGTAGACCTGGCCCACCAGCGCCGGCACGAAGAACGAATCCATCATGGTGTCGCCGGTCAGATGGAACCGGATCGGCCGATCCACCGGCGCGGCCATTTCGTTCACCGTCGCAATGCCGTACTGCGGATACAGGAACAACCACTTCCAGCGCAGCGATATCACGTCCACGTCGAGCGGCTTGGCGTCGGCCGCGACCGGCTTGCCCGCCGCGATCCGGTCGAGCGGACGGTACGGATCGGTCTGGTGGGTGCCGATCCAACTGACCGCTCCGACGGCGACGATGAACAGCAGCGGCACCGCCCACACCACCAGTTCGAGCTGCGGCGAATGATCCCAACCGGGATCGAACCGGGCCTGCTTGTTCGATGCGCGATAGCGCCACGCGACGACAAAGACCGACAGCCATACCGGCACCACGATCAGCGCGATGATGATCGTGGTGACGATCATGATGTCGCTCTGCTGCCGGGCGACGTCGCCGGATGGATCCAGCAGCACCAGGTTGCAACCGCCCAGCAGCAGGAGAGGGAACAGCAGCAGGCTGCGCAGGCATTTCGGGAGCATGATTGCACTTGGGATTGCAGCGAAACCGGCTTATGATACTCCGTCACTTCCTCCTCGCCGACCGATGTGCGTCATGGCTTCGGTCCGGCGACGCCGCGACCCTGTTTCGGCGCACCGGGTCACGCCACCCCGACGTGCCGTCATCGTTTCAGCATTGCCACGCAGACGCATGTCCACTAGCGATCCCCTGACCACTCCTCCTGCACCCGGCGGTGCGCATGCAGGAGCGCCGCACAACGGGCACGTCACGGCGGGAGACTTGGCGGTCGGCGTAATCGTCGGACGCATTTCCCAGTCTTTCGACGTGTTCGTGTTCGGTCTGGGTTGCGTACTGGCGTTCCCCGAGGCGTTTTTCCCGTTCGCCAGCCAACTGGATGGCATGTTCTATTCCTTCGCGATCTTCGCGTTGGGATTCATAGCGCGCCCGCTCGGCTCGATGTTCTTCCTGGTGCTGCATCGCCAGTTCGGCCTCGCGACCAAGCTGACACTCGCCTTGTTCATGCTCGGCATGGCGACGGCCGGCATCGCTTTCATGCCCGGATATGCAACGCTCGGCTGGTGGGCCATCGTGGCGTTGGCCTTGTTGCGCTTCGGCCAAGGCTTTGCACTCGGCGGAAGCTGGAACGGCCTGGCCTCGCTCGCTGCACTGGTGGCGCCGCGGGAACGCCGCGGCTGGTACGCGATGCTGACCCAGCTTGGCGAGCCGATCGGGTTCATCCTGGCGGCCGGCCTGTTCGCCTACATCTGGTCGAGCCTGACACCGGATGACTTTTTTGCCTGGGGCTGGCGCTATCCCTTCTTCGTCGCATTCGCGGTGAACGTGGTGGCGCTGTTCGCGCGGCTGCGGATGGTGGTGGCGCCCCGCTACGCCGAACAGATGGAGCATCGTGACCTCGAGCCGGCCTCGATGCGTGCGCTGGTCCGGTCGCAAGGCTTCAACATCGCGCTGGGGGCTTTCGCCCCGCTGGCCAGTTACGCGATGGCCTACCTGGTGACGATCTTCGGCCTGTCGTGGGCGCTGATGTTCACCAAGCAGTCGACGACCAGTTTCCTGCTGGTGCAGATCTTCGGTGCGCTGGTGGCCATTCCTTGCATGTTCCTGTCGGGCTGGTTCGCCGACCGCTTCGGCCGTCGCACCACCCTGGCCGTGAGCGGCGTGCTGATCGCCATCTACAGCGGCTGGACGGCATTGATGCTTTCCGGCGGCACGGTGCAAGGCTACCTGTTCATCATCTTCGGTTTTGCGCTGCTCGGGTTCTCGCACGCCCAAGCCGCCGGCGCGGTCAATTCGAATTTCCGCAGCGAGTTCCGTTACACGGGCGCGATGATCACCTCGGACCTGGGTTGGCTGATCGGTGCCGGTTTCGCACCGCTGGTCGGACTCGCGTTGGCGCAGTTCCTCGGCGTGGATTACGTGGGCCTGTACCTGCTTTCCGGTGCCGTGGGCACCCTCGGCGCCCTCTGGATTTCAAGGCGGCCCGGGTGGTTGCCGAACGACTGAGCGGGAATCCGCGAGGGGTGGCGGCGCCTGTACTCCGAGCGAAACGGCATCGCGACGGCGATCTTGTACGTTCCCACCGCGGGGGGGTGACCATGCGCCTGTTGATCGCCGCGATGCTCCTGCCGGGTCTGATCGTGCAGGGCGGGCATGCGCAGGTGCCCGCGTCGGCGCAAAGGAACGCCGCGCACGATTCCTCTTCGATGGCCCCGCGGAAGCCATTCCGCATGCCCGCGTCCGAGCAAAGGAACATCGCGGAAAATCCTTCGTGGACCGCTCCGCAAAAGCCGTTTCGCATCTATGGCAACACCTGGTATGTCGGGCCCCACGGCCTCGGCGTCTTCCTCGTCACCGCACCCACGGGTGATGTCCTGATCGATGGCGGCGTACCCGGGGAAGCTCCGCTGATCGAATCCAATATCCGAAGCCTCGGCATCGATCTGCACGACATCAGATGGATCCTCAATTCGCACGCGCATTCCGACCATGCCGGGGGTATCGCAGAACTCGTGCGTGACACGGGCGCGAAGGTGATCGCGAGTGCCGCGGATGCTCCGTTGCTGGAGCGCGGTGGGCGCGACGATCCCGAATACGGCGACCGATTTCCATTTCCACCCGTGCACGTGGCGCGCACGGCAACGGACGGCGGGCATTTGCACCTGGGTGACCTGGTGCTGACCGCGCACGCGACGCCGGGGCATACGCGGGGCAACACGACATGGACATGGACATCATGCCAAGGCACGCGCTGCCTGCACATGGTCGACGTCGGCAGCCTTTCGGCACCCGGCTTCCGACTGGTCGGGAACCACAGGAACCCGAATGTCGTCGCGGATTTCGAGCACAGCTTCGGGGTGGTCGCGGCTTTGCCCTGCGACGTCCCGCTCGCTCCGCACCCGGACATGGTGGACTTCTGGGCGCGCGTCGCCAAGCGCGAACGAGGCGACGCGCAGGCGATGCTCGATCCCACGGGGTGCCGTTCCTATTCGGAACTTGCGCGCAAGAGCTTCGAAGCACAGCTTGCGAAGCAGCGTGCGGATGCGGCTACGGCAAAATAGCCGCGGCTGGTCGGTCCGCCGCGCAGAATGCTTTTATTCCGATCCTCGCTCGGGCTGGCGCAGCCTCGTTCGCCTACCGGACGTCGAGCGGTATCGCTGTGGGTGCGATCCATCGCGATTCCGTACGTTTCGCTTGCGGGTTGCGGTCACGGTTGTGTGACGGTGATGTCGCCCCCGCCGGCGTGCAGCACACCCGTGCCCGTGGCCTTGCCGACGTCGCAGGACAGGTGCTCCGGGCTGCGGTCGACGTTGCGCATGCCGGGCAGGTCGACGTGAACACTGCCGCCTCCCGTCGATGCATCCAGGTGCATCGACAGATTGCTCGTGTGGAACTCGATATCTCCGCCGCCACTCTCGGCCCTGAGCGAATCCAGCCCTGCCAGATCGCCCGACACATCCATGTCGCCACCTCCCAACCGCGCGTTTAGCGACCGGAGCGATGCAAGGTCGCCATCCATGCGCACGTCCCCACCGCCGGAGGACAGCGACAGCTTGCCGGCCACGGTGGCGAGCTTGATGTCGCCACCGGACGCCATCAGATGCAGGTCACCACTCAGGTGGCGGCCCGTCAGATCCCCGCCGTCGCTGCGCATCCGGGCATTGGGCGACGTCACGTCGTTCAGATAAACGTCGCCGCCATCGCTTCGGACGTCGAGCCGTCCCCGCGTGTTCTGGACTCGGATGCTGCCACCCATCGCGACCAGATTGAGGTCGTTCGTCAGGCCGTCGACTTCCAGCAGTCCGACTGCGTTGCTGAACTTCGCGGACGCATTGGCTGGCACATGAACGACGACGTCCACGTACAGGGGCGCCCCGGATCCGCCCTTGGCGGACTGGTTCACGCGCACCTGCCTGCCTTGGTACGAGAGCGTACTGCTCGACGTGCCGTGGAAGCAGATCAGCTTTCCGACGATGCAGACTTCGTCGGAGGCGTACGGTCCGGCGTTTTGCGGCTGGTAGAGGAAGGTGTCGTAGTGCGCCACCGGATAGTCCACGTGCACGCTCACCTGGTTGTGATCCTGCGACACGTCGAATCTGACGCTCTGCGCCAGGGCTTGCGCCTGATCCCCGCCCGCCACCACCGTTGCATCGATCTGCAATGGTCCGTTGCCCTGGACGACGCGCATGTGCCCCACGAGGTTTTCCACCGTGACGCTGCCGCCGGCCGGCACATTGACGCTTTGCTGCAAGGTCCGGGTGACCGTCCCCGCATCCCTGGCTGTCGCGTCCATGGCCATCATTGCCGCAGCCATCGCGAACGCTGCAACCAGCAATCCAATTCGTCGGTTCATGGCAAGCACTCCTCGGCGTCAGCCGACCCGTTCCAAACCCCAGCCTGCGCGCGGCGACGCCCGATTTCATCGGCCAGTCGTCACTGTGACTTCCAGCACAATGCCCGTCAGTGCGGCCCTGCCTTCACCGACATGACGACCAGTTGCTCGACGGCATCGACGATCCGCAGTTTCGTTTCGGCCGCCGGTTCGCGTGCCTGCAGGAAATCAGTCGTGGTCTGCCTGACCCACGCATACGGCGCCGGCTGCCCTTGATCGATGTAGTCCAGCGCCTGCAGGCCGATTTTCGACAACGCCAGCAGCGAATGCGCCAAGGGCGTGACCGAGTGGAGCGCCGGCGAGCGATGGATCAGATCTTCCAGTGCCGGATCGTTCGCAATCCACTGCTCGAGATAGGCGCGGATCTCCTGCTCCGTTGCGGCATCCGGGTGCGCGTCGAAGGCCTTGACCGCTTCCGTGAACTGGATGGCCGCCCATGGATTCCCGGTGGCGGCATCCGCGACCGACGACAGCGGCGAATAGATGGTGTAGGTGTCGCTGGCGTTTCGTTGGTAGCCGCGGACCGGCGAAATCACGTCGACCAACACCTGGAGCGGGCCAATGTCGTAGCCCCCGGTGAGCTGTCGCAGCAGCACCTGCTGGTTGCGGATCTGCGTGAGGCCGAGCGCCTCCAGCCGCAGGTTCTCCACGTGCAGGCGCCGGTACATCCACGGCACGTCGCGCACGCCTGGCGGTGACCACAGCCGTTCCGCAACCGCGGCGGCACTCG
>DASUKQ010000131.1:0-7244 GCA_036278635.1 Rhodanobacteraceae bacterium | reverse complement strand
AGCAGGTCTTGCGGGCCGGCCTCCAAGGCGACATCGGTCCGGATCGTGGCGAGCTGTCGCGAGAGCGGCAGTTGCGCGAGGGCGGCGCGCAGGTTGTCACCGATCTTGCCGCCGACCTCGTGGGCGCGCGCGATGACATCGTCGAGCGTGCCGTACTGGTTCAGCCATTTGGCCGCGGTCTTGGGACCGCACTTGGCGACGCCCGGGATGTTGTCGATGCTGTCGCCCATCAGCGCGAGGTAATCGATGATGCGTTCCGGCGGCACTCCGAACTTTTCGATCACGCCGGTACGGTCCAGGCTCGACCGCGTCATGGTGTTGACGAGGGTGACGCGCGGACCGACCAGTTGCGCGAAATCCTTGTCGCTCGTCGATACCTCGACGTCGATGCCCTCCGCTGCGGCACGTTGCGCCAAGGTGCCGATCACGTCGTCGGCCTCCACGCCGGGCACGTTGAGGATCGGGAACCCGAGCGCTTCCACGATCGCGAGCATGGGCGCGACCTGCGAACGCAGGTCATCCGGCATCGGGGCGCGGGTGGCCTTGTACGCCGGATACAGATCGTCCCGGAAGGTCCGGCCGGGGGCATCGATCACGAACGCGGCGAAATCCGGCTGCTCGTTCAGGACCGCCCGGAGCATGCCGACCACGCCGAACAATGCGCCGGTCGGCTCGCCCGCGGCGTTGCTGAGTGGCGGCAAGGCGTGAAAGGCGCGGTACAGGTAACTCGAGCCGTCGATGAGCGTCAGCTTGGGCATCCCGGAATTGTCGCATGTGCGCTTACACGTTGCGGTCACATCGTGTGGGTATGCTGGCAACAGGCGAATGGCACGGAGGCAGACCGTGAAAACGCAGGCGTGGTGGATCCTCGCGGCAGCGGTTCTGGCGATGCCGGCCGCGCACGCGCAGAACGTGTTGGCCGCGTCCTCGGCGCCGCCGCCGCCGGGATCGGCGTTGCCGCCCCCGGGCATCAACGAACCGGGCGCGAAACCGCAGTCGGTTCCGTTGCCGGACACCGGCATCCCGCCGTCGATCGCGCCGGCCGCGCGCCAGCGGGACGCGAATGGACAAACGGCCGGCGTCAGCGTGCATACCAACGCCAATGGCGACACCATCGAGGAATACCGCCGTGGCGGCCGGGTCTACATGGTACGCATCATCCCCAAGAATGGCGTCACCCAGACCTACCACTACAACAGCACGAACGGGAGCCTGATGCACGACCCCAAGCTCGGACCGGTCTCGCCCGTGTATTACGACATCTACAAATGGGGCGGTCCCAGGAAACCCGCCAGTGGCGCGCCTGCCGAAGCGTCGACGAGCGGCGGCTAGTCATCCGGGCAACCATCCGGGCTGGGCGCCGGCCTAACCATCCCTGGCCGTGCGTTCGGCCAAACACATCGCCTCACCCGTCCAGTTCCGGATAGTGCCGGAAGATGCCGTCGTTGCTGAAGGGGATCCGCCGCGGCGACGCGAGGTAGGCCGCAATGTTCGGCCGCGCCGCAATGCGGTCGTGCAAATCCACGCAGAGCGGCAGGCCGTCCTGCAGCCGCCGCATGCTCCTGGGAAACGCGTAGCGCAGGCCGGCGATGATCTGGAACAGCGACAGGTCCGCGTAGGTGACGGCGCTGCCGACCAGGCAACGCTGGCGTCCGCGGCGGTTTTCCGCCAACACCCTCTCGAACCAGCCGAGATATTTCGGCAACCTTTCGCGTCGCAGGTGCGAACTGCGGCGCTTCGCTTCCCCGCGCTGGTCCTCGTAGTAGAGCGAGCCCGCGATCGGGTGGTGGGCATCGTGGATCTCGGCCACCAGGTCCGTGATGGTCAGTTGCAACTGATGGGCCCACAGCCGTCCGCTTTCGTCGCCCGGCGCGAGTCCCAGCCGCGGCCCGAGGAACAGCAGGATGTTCGCGGTCTGGCCGATCAGGCTGCGCCCGGCCTTGAGAAAAGGCGGGGCGAACGACGGATGACCGACCGGCGGCGCATCCAGCCAGCGCAGCAACGCCGCCTCGCCGCCGCCCGAGCCCTCGGGTAGCCGCGCGACGTCGACGTAATCGGCGCCGGCGTCCTCCAGCGCGAGCCGAACGAACTCCCCGCGTCCCTGGATGGTCGGCCAGTAGTAGAGCTCGTAGCGCATGCCCCGGAGCGTAGCAGCGCAGAAGAGCAGAAGAGCAGGGAGCAGGGGCGAGGGGCGAGGGGCGGGTTCGGCTCCGGCGGCCTCCCATCCCCAGCCCTATTCCCCAATCCCTGGTCCCTCACCTCCAATCGCTGCGCCCGTCAGTGTCGGAAATGCCGGGTACCCGTAAACACCATCGCCATGTCGTGTGCATCGGCCGCGTCGATGATTTCCTGGTCGCGCAGCGAGCCTCCGGGCTGGATCACGGCGCGCACGCCGGCGCCTGCGGCGAGGTCGAGGTTGTCCCGGAACGGGAAAAACGCGTCGGAAGCCATTACGCTGCCCTCGGTGGGGAGCTTTGCGTCGGCCGCTTTCATCGCGGCAATCCGCACGCTGATTACACGGCTCATCTGGCCGGCGCCGATGCCGACGGTGGCGCCGTCCTTTGCGTACACGATCGCGTTCGATTTCACGAACATCGCGACGTGCCAGGCGAACAGCAGGTCGCGCAACTGATCGGCGTCGGGCACCCGCCGCGTCACCACCTTGAGGTCGGACAGCATCAGGGTATCGACGTCCGTATCCTGGACCAGCACGCCGCCGGCGACGCTGCGGATCTGTCGCTGCGCAACGCCTGGCGCGGCGGGCCATTCGCCGGTGGCCAGCGCGCGCACGTTGGGCTTTTTGCGAAGTGCATTCAGCGCCTCCGGGTCGAACGCCGGCGCCACCAGCACCTCGACGAACTGGTTCGCGAGGATGCGCTGCACCAGCTCCCCGTCCATCGGCCGATTGAAGGCGATGATGCCGCCGAAAGCGGATGTGGCATCGCACGCGAAGGCGCGCGCGTAGGCGTCCACCGGATCCTTGCCGAGCGCAACCCCGCACGGGTTCGCATGCTTGACGATCACGCAAGCGGGCGATTTGTCGAAAGCCTTGACGCATTCGAGCGCAGTATCGGCATCGACCAGATTGTTGTACGACATTTCCTTGCCGGCCAGCACGCTGGCGCCGGCGACCGTGCCGGGCGAGGCGCTGTCATCGACGTACAACGCGGCGGCCTGGTGCGGATTTTCCCCGTAGCGCAATTCCTGCGCACGGCGCAATGCCAAGTGCAGCGTAGGCGGATAGGCTGCGGTGGGTTCGCCATCGGCGCGCGCCGCCAACCAGTCGGCGATCATGCCGTCATAACGCGCGGTGTGGGCGAACGCGCGTGCGGCGAAGTGGCGGCGCTGTCCGAGCGAGGTGCCGCCGTCCCGGCGCAGCGTTTCGATCAATCCCGGATAGTCCGCCGGATCGCAGACCACGGCCACGCGTTCGTGGTTCTTGGCACCGGCCCTCAGCATCGCCGGACCGCCGATGTCGATCTGCTCGATGGATTCCTCGTACGTGGCCCCCGCATCGGCGACGGTGCGCGCAAACGGGTAGAGGTTGACGATGAGCAGGTCGATGGGCGCGATCGCGAGCTCGCGCATCACGGCTTCGTCGGCACCGCGCCTGCCGAGCAGACCGCCGTGGATCTTGGGGTGCAGGGTCTTGATGCGACCATTCATGATTTCCGGGAATCCGGTGACATCGCTGACTTCGCGTACCGGCACGCCCGCTTCGCGCAGCCTGCGCGCGCTGCCGCCGGTGGAAACGATCTCGATGCCGAGGGCCTGCAGCGCGTGCCCGAGGTCAACCAGTCCGGTCTTGTCGGAAACGCTGACGAGCGCCCGGCGCGTGGTGACGGTGCCGATTCCTGTCATGGATTGGGGCCCCTTGAAACAGCCTTTCGGGCCGTGGCCATTTGCCCGCCTGGCTGCGTCATCGCTCGTCGATGTATCGACATACATTTTCCTCGTTCTGTCTTGCCCCGCGAACGAATGGCCAAGCCTGCCCGGATTGGATCGGGGGGGCGCGGCCGCGTGGCATGGCGTCAACAGCCCCTAACCCTCGTGAATCAGACAATGCCGAGTTCGCGGAGCTTCTTGCGCAACGTGGCTCGATGGATTCCCAGAACCTCGGCGGCGCGGCTCTGGTTGCCGCCGCTCCAGGCGAGAACCTCGCGGAGCAACGGCAGCTCGATCTCGCGCAGCATCCGCGAGTACAAACCCTCGCGGCAGGGCGTGCCGTTGAGGTCGGCCAGGTAGCGACGGGTGCTCGAGGCCATGCATTCGCCGAGGGTGCCCACCGCACCGCGCGCCGGCCCATCGGCCTGGCTGCGGGGTGCCATTGCGTTCGACGTGGAGCTGCCCATCAAGCGTTTGTTTTCGGAAGGTGCGCGAGCACGAATCCATGTGCGTGCGAACACGCGAGTCTAGCAGCGGATGCTTGCGCTGCGCAGTGCCCGTTCATTCAAAATTGAACTGGAACGATACCGCGCGTTTGCCGGGATCGGCTACTTCGAACGCGATGGCCGAGGTGGCCCCCGGGGCGATGCCGGCGGCGCGGCGGACCGGATCCGGCATGTATTCGGCAGGACGGAAACGCCGCATGGCCACCGGATTGTTGTCGAGATCGGCGAGCTCGACCACCACCACCGGCCACGGCTGGCGAAAATGGGCATCGTTGCGCAGGGTCGCGGTAATGGTCAGGGCACCGGCGACGCGCGGGTCGGGACGCACGTCGCGCGATACCAACTCGAGCTTCGCGAGGTCCCGGATAGGTGGAAGATGGCAATCGATCACCTGGCACGCGCGCGCGGTCCACGCATGGCTCGCGGGATCCCGGAACAGCTCCACCCGTTTGCTCCAGGCGACCTGTGCGGCCAGGACCACGATGAGGACGAAACAACCCAGCGCCCACGCCACACCGGCGGTGCGGCGCCTGCGTGGACGGACATAGACCGGCGGCAGCGGTTCCGCGGGATCGGATATGACTTCCGCGTGCGGGGGCACGGGTTCGTCCGAGGGCGCGGGTTCGTCCGAAGAAGCGGGTTCGGGGACTTCGGGCTGCTCCGCGAGGGGCGCTTGCGGCTGCCGGGGGTCGGCCGCTTCCGCGAGGTCGGGATCCGCCGCTTCGTGCACGAGGAACAGGCTCGCTGGCAACGCTTCGCGTCGCGGCATGGGCGCCGGTGCGGGTTCGGCGGGCGAAGCCTCTTCGGGAGTGTCGGGTTCGCTTCGGGTTACTGCTCCGGCCTCGCCCGTGGTTGCCTGCTCAGTCTCCTTGGGTGTCGGCGCGGCAATCCCGTCGGCCGACCATTCAACGCCTTCACTGCCTGGCGCGGGAAGTTCCGGTTCACCGGCATCCGGCGCGCCACTCACCAGGGCTCCGGCGTCTTCGAGCGATGCGCACCAGGCGGCCTGGTCGACGAGTTCTTCGTCGTACAGCCGAAAATCGGCGAGCACGACCGGCGGTTCCGGGCCGGAGAAAAGGCTCTGCGCAGGAAGGTCGGTCACCTGCCATGCGTTGTCGCCGGCCGTGCTATCGGGCTCGGTGCGGGTAGCGTCGGCGATCAGCGAACTCGTGAGCTCGGTCTCGAAGTCCGCGAACCAATCCGGGCTGCCGCAGGGTACCGGCTGGCCCGATTCCGGCAGCGGGACGTCGATGGCGACCGCGTGCGCACCCGCTTCGCCCGCTACCGATTCCGGAGGGGGCGCCTCGGGTGGTGCGGCAATCTCCCTTGGCGGTACGAACGAATTCGATGGCACCGCGTCGGTGAGGGTGGGGACCCGTTCCGCGGAATCGTGTTCGCCCAAAGGAGCGTTCGGCGCGGGTGGCAGCGTATTGCTGAGGGTGCGCAGTGCATCGAAGCGGGTTGCGCAGTGCCCGCACTGCACGATGCCGAACGAAGCCTGCAAGGCATCTTCGTCGATCTGGAAGACCGTCAGGCATTGCGGGCACTGGGTGTACATCGGAAATCGGGAATCGGGACTCGGGAGAAGCGTAGCAACAATGGAGCATGGCGGCGCGCAGCGGGTCGCGCCATCGAGCAGTCGCGCCTCAGTGCTTCCCGAAGCGTCCGCTGATGCGAATCCACTCCCCGCGCTCCGAGGAAACGAGATTCTGAAAGCCGCAGGCGCGGTAGCGCTCCAGTAGTTCAGCCTCCTGCCCGGCAAGAATGCCCGAAAGTGCGAACGCTGCTTCATGGTTGCACAGTGCAGCGAAGCGCGGTGCGAGTTCGTGCAGCGGCCTGCTGAGGATGTTGGCGACCAGTGCGTCACCGCGCGGGGAGTCCGGCATCCCCGCGGGCGTCGACAGCGCAAGCGCTCCGCCGACTCCATTGCGCACAGCATTGTCGCGCGATGCGGTCAGCGCCTGCGGGTCACTGTCGATCCCGATTGCGTGCGCCGCGCCCAGCTTCAGCGCGGCGATCGCCAGCACGCCCGAGCCGCACCCATAATCGATGAGGGTCTTGCCCGCGATTTCGAGCGAGTCCAGCCACTCGAGACACAGTGCAGTCGTCGGATGCGTGCCCGTGCCGAAGGCGAGGCCGGGATCGAGCCGCACGATTGCGGTGTCGACATCGGGGTTGCCCGGTGGTTCGATATTCCACGGGTAGATCCACAATCGCTTGCCGAATCGCATTGGCTGGAAGCGGTCCATCCACACCCGTTCCCAATCGCGATCTTCGACTTCCCGGAAGGCGACTCGATCGGCGGGAAGTTCCGGCAAGGCGCCGTGCAATGCGTGCATCAATTGGTCGCGGTCGGCATCGGCCTCGAACAGCGCGAGCAGCGTCAACGATTTCCACAGCGGCGTTTCGCCCACGCCCGGTTCGAAGATCGCGGCTTCGTCAGCCGTATCCGCATCGGCATCCACCAGCGTCACCGACAACGCATCGAGGTCTTCCAGCGCGGCTTCGGCGTGCGGTCGTGCCGCGGCATCGATGGTCAGTTGCAGTTCGAGCCAGGGCATGGGGCGTGACAGTCAAATGGAAACGTCGTCATTTCGGACTTGGCGTAGCCGCGATCCGGACTGCGCACGCAGATGCCGTAGCGAAAAATCGGCATAGCCGATGGCCCGAAGGGCGAGCC
The DNA here is from genome assembly GCA_036278635.1 of Rhodanobacteraceae bacterium. Classification (GTDB taxonomy): domain Bacteria; phylum Pseudomonadota; class Gammaproteobacteria; order Xanthomonadales; family Rhodanobacteraceae; genus 66-474. The sequence continues at coordinate 173 of DASUKQ010000131.1, read as the reverse complement.
GCGGATGCGGCGAGTAATCCACGTTTGTCATCGTGTGAAAACAAAATGGATTTCCGCGTTCCGCGCCTCGTGCGGCCCCCGGAGTGACGATAGGAGGGTTATGATCTTTCCGAGTCCCGAGTCCCGAGTCCCGAGTCCCGAGTCCCGAGTCCCGAGTCCCGAGTCCCGAGTCC
>DASUKQ010000130.1:0-6540 GCA_036278635.1 Rhodanobacteraceae bacterium | reverse complement strand
TCACCCCGCTACACCCGCCTGTCCGGCCTCGAACCGCTGGTCATCACGCCGGACATGTTGTTCATCAATGTCGGCGAACGCACCAACGTGACCGGCTCGGCGAAGTTCAAGAAACTGATCAAGGAAGACCGCTACGACGAGGCTGTCGAGGTCGCGCGCGAACAGGTCGAAAACGGCGCACAGATCCTCGACGTCAACATGGACGAGGGCCTGCTCGACTCCGAGGCCGCAATGGTGAAGTTCCTGCGCCTGATCGCGGCGGAACCCGACATCGCGCGCATCCCGGTGATGGTCGACTCTTCCAAATGGTCCGTGATCGAGGCCGGACTGAAGTGCCTGCAGGGCAAGGGCGTGGTGAACTCGATCTCGCTGAAGGAAGGCGAGGAAGAGTTCCTGGAACACGCCCGCAAGATCCTGCGCTACGGTGCCGCAACCGTGGTGATGGCGTTCGACGAGCAGGGCCAGGCCGACAGCGTGGCGCGCCGTATCGAAATCTGCGAGCGCTCCTACAGGCTGCTGACCGAGAAAGTCGGTTTCCCGCCCGAGGACATCTTCTTCGATTCCAACATCTTCCCGATCGGCACCGGCATCGAGGAACACGCCGACAATGCGGTGAACTTCATCGAGGCCGCCAAGGAACTCAAGAAGCGATTCCCGCACTCGCATCTTTCGGGCGGCGTGTCCAACGTATCGTTCTCGTTCCGCGGCAACAACCGCGTCCGCGAAGCGATCCACTGCGTGTTCCTGTACCACGCGATCAAGGCCGGCATGGACATGGGCATCGTCAACGCCGGACAGCTCGCGATCTACGACGACCTGGATCCCGAACTGCGCGAGCGCGTCGAGGACGTGGTGCTGAACCGGCGCCCGGACGCGACCGAGCGGTTGATGGAAATCGCCGAGCGGCACAAGGGCGGCTCGCAGGAGAAGGACGAGGGCGACAAGCTCAAGTGGCGGGAATTGCCGGTCGCGAAAAGGCTGGAACACGCGCTGGTGCACGGCATCGACCAGTACGTCGTCGAGGACACCGAGGAAGTCCGCAAGACCGTCACGCGCACCCTGGACGTGATCGAAGGCCCGCTGATGGACGGCATGAACGTGGTCGGCGACCTGTTCGGCGCGGGCAAGATGTTCCTGCCGCAGGTGGTGAAGTCCGCGCGCGTGATGAAGAAGGCCGTGGCCTACCTGCTGCCCTACATGGAAGAGGAAAAGAAAAAGAGCGGCGACGTCGGCAAGTCCAACGGCAAGATCGTGATGGCCACGGTCAAGGGCGACGTGCACGACATCGGCAAGAACATCGTGGGCGTCGTGCTGGCCTGCAACAACTTCGACGTGGTCGATCTCGGCGTGATGGTGCCCGCGCAGAAGATCCTCGACACCGCCATCGAGGAACACGCCGACATGATCGGCGTGTCGGGCCTGATCACGCCGTCACTCGAGGAAATGGCCAACGTCGCCAAGGAAATGAAGCGCCGTGACTTCAGGATCCCGCTGCTGATCGGCGGCGCCACCACGTCGCGCGCGCACACCGCCATCAAGATCGAACCCAACTACGAAACCGCCTGTGTGTGGGTCAAGGACGCCTCGCGCGCGGTCGGCGTGGCGCAGTCGCTGGTGAGCAGGGAGCTGATCGACGGCTTCCTGGCCAAGGTGCGCGCCGAGTACGCCGAGGTTCGCGAACGCCACAAGAACCGTGGCCCGCGCAAACGGCTGGTATCGCTGGACGCCGCGCGCGCCAACGGGGCCAGCTTCGACTGGAAGGGCTACACGCCGCCCGCGCCCGCCAAGCCCGGCATCACGGTGTTCGACGACATCGACTTCAGGGACCTGTTGCCGGTGGTCGACTGGACGCCGTTCTTCCAGGCCTGGGAACTGCACGGGCGTTACCCCGCGATCCTCACCGACGACAAGGTCGGTGCGCAGGCCACCGAGCTGTTCAACGACGCCCAGGCGATCCTCAAGAAGATCATCGACGAGAAATGGCTGCGTGCAAAAGCGGTGATCGGCTTCTGGCCGGTCTCGCGGGTGGGGGACGATCTCGAGCTTACGCTCCCTCCCATTCAAGGAGAGGGCCATCCAGCCTCTCCCCCTCCCCTTCAAGGGGAGGGCCGTCCAGCTTCTCCCCCTCCCCTTCAAGGGGAGGGCCGGGGTGGGGATGGTGTTCAGAAACGGGACTCGGGACCCGGGACCCGGGACTCGGAAAAACACATCGCGTTGCACCACCTCCGCCAGCAAGCCGACAAGCCAAGCGAGCGCCCCAACCTGTGCCTCGCCGATTTCATCGCTCCGAAGGACACGGGCGTCCAGGACTGGATCGGCGGGTTCGCGGTGACAGCCGGGCTCGGCATCGAGGACCACCTCGAGCGCTTCAAGCAGGACCACGACGATTACTCGTCGATCATCCTGAAGGCCCTGGCCGACCGTTTCGCCGAGGCGCTGGCCGAATACATGCATCGCGAGGTGCGCCGGAAATACTGGGGCTATGCGTCGGACGAGGATCTCGGCAACGAAGCGCTGATCGCCGAAAAATACCGCGGCATCCGTCCCGCACCGGGCTACCCGGCCTGCCCCGACCACACCGAAAAAGCCACGCTGTTCCAACTACTCGACGCGACGAACAACGCCGACATCGAACTGACCGAAGGCTTTTCGATGTATCCCGCCTCGGCGGTATCGGGCTGGTACTTCAGCCACCCCGACAGCCAGTACTTCGTGGTGGGCAAATTGACGAAAGACCAGATCGAGGATTACGCCAAACGCAAGGGCTGGAAGCTGGCCGAGGCCGAGCGCTGGCTGTCGGCCAACCTCGACTACGATCCCGACTGACCCGGCGCCTGCGATCCAGGCGGGCGCCCGCCGTGGCGTGAGCCGGATGGCGGGTCATTGCCCGCCCCGGCCGAAACAAGTGTGGCCGGCGCTTACAGCGAAGGGCCACCCATCGATTGCGCGGCGTGGAACAGCGCGGCACCAAAAGTCATCATGAACAGCAACCACAACACCAGGAACACCGCCGCCAGGATCAAGGCGGCCCGGCAATAGTTCTGCTTGCTCGGATTCGTGCCGCTCGAAAATCCCCATACGAACAGCATGACGATCCCGACGAGCGGAATCGCCAGGACAATCAACGTCAGGATCCAGTCTCCCAGCGAAACCGGTTGCGCATCCCGCGGACCGAAACTTGTGCCGCCTTGAGTACCGACTTGCGCGTTCATGTCATTCCCCATGTGCTGAAACGGGCCGTCGAGCCCTGAACACGGGTCGCCGAAGCCTGGCGCCCGCGCCGTCTCCTCCGGCGTCCATGGATGCAGACGCCCGCGCGATCCTAGCGCAACCGAGGCACGCCAGCTAGGCCGGAGCCCCTCCGGACTTGCCGGTATCCGGGTGCCGCACGTGCACGATCAAATTGTAGACGGCAACGAACGCCGGGAACAGGTTCTGCACGATGCCAACCGAGTCGTTCTTGCCGAAGGTGAAATACGCCAGCACCAGTACGCTTCCGCATATCGACAACACCCAGAACGCCATGGGCATCGTCACCCGCTTGCGTTTCCGGGTCGCGTAAAACTGGACGAACCAGCGGCTCGCGAACATCACCGCGCCGAGAAAGCCCACCGCCTTCCATGGCGTGATCTGGAAATTGACGAGCGCGTGCAGGATGTGTTCCATGGTCGGGATCCGAGGTGGCGAACCGTCGGATTGTAGCAACCGCAACGTTGCCGATTGACCGAAAATCGCGCCCACCGTAGACTTCCCGGCTCGCGTGGGCGGTTAGCTCAGCGGTAGAGCACTGCCTTCACACGGCAGGTGTCGCAGGTTCGATCCCTGCACCGCCCACCAGACCCGATGACTTGCGTACGGCCAGGGCGGACATTGGCCGTCTTCATCCCTGTCGCGGACGGTTCCTCGACCACTCGAAGTCGCGGAAGTGGTCCACCAGGGTGTCGATCAACCGGCGCACGGCACGGCTGACGTAACGCGTGGGTGGATAGACCACATGGATCGCGTCCTCGGTGGGCGGCGTGCGCGGCAACACCACCTGCAATTGACCCGCCGCCAGGGCAGGCCCGGCGATGAACAGTGGAAGGATGGCGAGGCCGAGCCCGGCCACGGCCGCATCACGCATGCCCTCGCCGCTGTTGGTGTAGACGCGGCCGCGCACAGCGATCTGGCGGGGCTCGCCGCCGCGTCGCGCCGACGCGAACTGCCAGAACGGCGTCGAACTTGCGTTGCCGTATGCAATGCAAGGATGCTGCTGGATGTCCTCGATCCGTTTCGGCAGCGCGCGCTCCGCCGCATAGTCGGGGCTGCAGCAAAGCACGCGCGGGCTGCGCGCGATGCGCCGCGCCATCAACGAGGAGTCCGCCAGACGCCCGATCCGCACGCCCAGGTCGAAGCCTTCGGCAGCGAGGTCGACGTAGCGATCTTCGAGATTCAACGTGATCGCAAGCTCCGGGTGGCGGGCCACGAACCCGAATACGGCGCGCCCCAGATACTGGGCGCCGAACGTCACGGGCGCCGTGATGCGCAGGTTCCCCGCCAGCGCACCATCGCCACCGGCGGCCTCGTCCGCGGCCTGCTGGATGCCTCCCAGCAAATCCAGCATCCGCGCGTGGAAACGCCGCCCCGCATCCGTGACGGCGGCACCGTGGGCGGAGCGGTGCAACAACTGGACGTGCAACGCCGCCTCAAGGCGCGTGATGCGCGCGCTGAGGCTGGATTTCGCGATGCCCAGGCGGTTCGCGGCGGCCGTGATGCTGCCGTCATCGACGACCTGCACGAACGCGCGGATGTCGGCCAGATTGTAGTCCACGAAACGTGCCTCCCATGCCATCGGGTGTTCGGTTTTTCGGAACACCGGGTTCGCCGCCCGGAGTCTACCCAGATTCGCGCCTGGCGCATAAGGTGTGTGCATGTTTCAACGGGAGTTCCAGCCATGAACGCCATCCGATCCGCCGCCGAACGTGGCCAGTCCCGCCTGGGCTGGCTCGACAGCCGCCATACGTTTTCCTTCAGCAACTACCACGACCCGGCCCACATGGGCTTCGGCGCGCTGCGCGTCATCAACGAAGACCGCGTCCAGCCGGGCAAGGGGTTCGGGACGCATTCACACCGCGACATGGAAATCCTGTCGTGGGTGCTCGAAGGCGCACTCGAACACAGCGACAGCATGGGCACGCACGGCATGATCCGTCCCGGCGAATTGCAGCGCATGAGCGCGGGCACCGGGGTCACGCACTCGGAATTCAACGCGTCGAAAACCGATCCGGTGCATTTCCTGCAGATCTGGCTGTTCCCGGAACGCGAAGGGATTGCGCCGTCCTACGAGCAGCGCGCGTTTGCGCCCGCCGATCTCGAGGACCGCCTGCACCTGGTCGCCTCCCATGACGGTCGCGACGAATCCGTCAAGGTCCACCAGGACGCGGACCTCTACGCGGGCCGGATTTCGCCGAACGCAAGCGTCTCGTTCCACCCGGATGCCGGGCGCTCGTTGTGGCTGCAGGTTGCCAAGGGCCAGGTTCAGGTGGAAGGCCGCGATCTGCACGCGGGCGACGCAGCGTCGTGGACCCGCACCCCAGAGGCCCTGGACATCCGGGCCGACACGCCCAGCGAAGTGTTGTTGTTCGACCTCGCGCCTGCGCACCACTGATGCTTCGTTGCAACCGGACACGCCACGGACGTGTCCGGGCACGAACATTGCCCGTTCCCTTCCACAACTGGAGGTTACCCATGAAAACGCTCACCAATGGCGCCGACCTGCTCGGCCGGCTGTTGCTGGTCCTGCTGTTCCTGACTGCCGGCTTCGGCAAGATCGGCGGCTACGCCGGCACGGCGGCCTACATGGCCGCAAACGGCGTGCCGGGCCTGTTGCTGCCGCTCGTGATCGTGCTCGAGATCGGCGGCGGCTTCCTGGTCCTGCTCGGCTGGCACACCCGGATCGTGTCGCTGCTGCTGGCCGGTTTCACCCTCCTGGCGCTGTTGTTCTTCCACCTGCCGGTCACCGCGGACAACCAGATCGTGTTCTTCGCGGAGCTGGGCGTGGCAGGCGGCTTCCTGGTCCTTGCGGCACATGGCGCCGGCGCCTGGAGCCTGGACGCGTGGCTTGCCCGCCGCAACGCCGGGAAAGTGGTGGCTGCCTGATGCAGGGGCGGCGCAAGTCCGGGGTTCGCAGCGACCGCTGCGAACTCCGCCGCCGACGCGGTCATGGCGCAGACGGCGTGCCTGAAGATGCGTCCGGCAATGAGCTGTCCGGCGCCTCGATCCGGGTGACGACCTTGGCCCCCGCCTCGAGCGTGCGGTGCACCGGGCACTTGTCGGCAATCCCGGCAAGTTTGCCCTGAAGCTCCGCGGAAATTTCGCCCGCAACCGAAATCACGCGCTCGAAGCGGTCGATCCTCGCGTTGGCGGCACGCTCTTCGTCGGTGCACTCCGCGCAATCCTTCGCGTGCACTTTTGCATGCGAAACGTCCACCCGGATTCGTCCGAGCGCAAGCTGCTTGTGCTCGGCATACATGCGCAACGTGATCGACGTGCAGGCGCCCA
>DASUKQ010000129.1:0-2312 GCA_036278635.1 Rhodanobacteraceae bacterium | reverse complement strand
GAAAATTCCCCGCTGGGCGAACTGCTGGCCGCCGCGCTCGACGTGCGCAACCGCTCGCGCTCGGAGATCAAGGAACGGATCGAGGACACCGGGCGGCACGTGGTGCACGATCTCGAGCGCTACCTCAACACCCTCGGCACGATCGCCCTGATCGGGCCGCTCCTCGGCCTGCTCGGAACCGTGTTCGGCCTGATCCGGATGTTCCTGGCGGTGATGGTGTCAGGCGTCGGCGATCCGATGAAGATGGCCGGCGGCATCGGCGAGGCGCTGGTCTGCACGGCCTCGGGCCTCGTGGTCGCGATCCCCGCTTACGTGCTGCACCGCTACTTCCGCTCAAAAGTGCAAGGCTACGTGGTGCAGATGGAGAAGCAGGCCACCGCCCTGCTGGATGAGCTTTCGGCCACGCGCCCACAGGCGGTCGACACGCGCGCCGCCACGGCATCGGCGGCGCCGCCACGGCCCGCGCGGCTCGCGGGCTGACGGATACCGCGATGCGCATCGGCAGTGGTCGCAGCGACGATTTCGAGATCAACGTCGTCAGCCTCATCGACGTGCTGCTGACGCTGTTGATGTTTTTCGTGCTGACCACGACCTTCGTGCAGCAGGGGCGCCTCAAGGTATCGCTGCCGCAGGCGAGCGACCAGGCGAGCGCGCCCGCCAACGACACCTTGGTGATCGTGATCGACCGGCAAGGCCATTTCTTCGTCGGAGACAACCGCGTACTCGGCGACGACGAGGGCACGCTCCAGCGCGCGATCGAGGCGGTCGCCGGCAGCGACCGCGAGCGCCAGGTATTGCTGCGGGCCGATGGCCAGACGCCGCACCAGGCCGTCGTCACGGCGATGGACGCGCTGGGCCGGCTCGGCTTCGCGCACCTGTCCATCGCAACCGCGCCCGCGAAGGCGCCCGCCGCCGGTGCCTGACACGCCCCGGATGCAGGGCTCCGATGCCGCTGTGTACCGACGGCTGCTGGGCCTGCTGCGCCCGTACCGCACGATCGTGGTGGTCACGATCATGGGCATGGTCGTGGACGCCGCGGCCATGACGGCGTTCGCGCGCGTGATCAAGCCGATGATCGACAAGCTGTTCGTCACCCACGAGCCGCGGGTGATTTTCTGGATGCCGATCGTCATCGTCGCGATCTTCTTCGTGCGCAGCATCGCGGTCTACATCGAGAGCTACGGGAGCGCCTACGTCGGGCGCGGCGTGGTCCAGGACATGCGTCGCCGGATCTTCGGCAAGTACCTGCGCATGCCCGCCGCATTCTTCGATGCGGAGTCCTCCGGCCAGCAGATCTCCCGGATCACCTACACCAGCGAGCAGGTTGCGCAAGCCACCACCGATTCGGCCAAGACCACGATCGTGGACGGCCTCACCGTGGTCGGCCTCGTCGGGGTGATGCTGTGGACCAACTGGAAGTTGTCGCTGGCCCTGCTGGTGATGGTGCCGATGATCGGTGTCCTGGTGACTTACGTCAGCCGCCGCTACCGCCGCATCAACGTGACCATCCAGTCGGTGATCGGGCGCGTAACGGGTGCGGTCGAGGAAGTCGTCGGGGCACATCGCGAGGTCAAGGTCTTCGGTGGCCAGGATTACGAATCCGCGCGATTCGAAGAGGTCACCGATCGTGCGCGCAAGTTGAACATCAAGGTCGCCGCGACCAATGGGCTTTCGACCGCGTTCGTGCAACTGGCCGCTGCCATCGCGCTCGCGTTGATCGTGTTCTTCGCCACTCGTCCGTTCATGCTCGACCACCTGACAGCGGGTGCGTTCGCGACGCTTTTCCTTTGCATGGGCGGGATCATGCCTTCGTTGAAGCGCCTGACCACCGTCCAGTCGAACATCCAGCGCGGGCTGGCGGCCGCGGCGGAATTGTTCGGGATCCTGGACGCGCCGATGGAACGGGATGCCGGCACCGTGGAATTGCAACGCTGCCGCGGCGACATCGAGTACCGCGACGTGCACCTGACGTATCCGGGCTCCGACGCGGCCGCGCTGCGCGGCGTGTCGCTCGACTGTCCGCATGGAACGATCACGGCGCTGGTCGGCCGCTCCGGCAGCGGCAAGAGCACCCTGGCGAGCCTGATCCCTCGATTCTACGAGCCGAGTTCGGGGACCGTGCTGATGGACGGCCGGCCGCTCGGCGACTACACCTTGCGCAGCCTGCGCGCGCAGATCGCCTGGGTCGGGCAGGACGTGGTGTTGTTCGACGACACCATCGCCCACAACATCGCCTACGGGGCGCTGGCCGACCTCGACGAATCCCGGATCGTTGCCGCCGCGGAAGCCGCGAACGCGATGGAGTTCATCCG
>DASUKQ010000128.1:0-2634 GCA_036278635.1 Rhodanobacteraceae bacterium | reverse complement strand
CACGCCCGCCTTGGCGTCACCGCAAAGCCGGACGGGTGATTGTCCCGTCGGGATCTATCAACTGGACGACGGCAGCAAGCTCGATGTCGGCAACAGCGACGGCGATCACCTGCGCTGGCGCAAGGAAGACGGCACCACGGGCCTGCTGACCCCGCAGAAGACCGGCGAATGGATCAGCACGCTGGGCTGGACGGGGCGCCCGGATGGCAAGCGGGTGACATTCGATTGCGCCAAGGACACGGTCAACTTCGCCGGCGTCCGGGGCCAGCAAATCCCGCTCGAGGTCACGAACGTCACGTTCCAGGGCGAGGGTGTCCCGCTGGCGGGGAGGCTGGTCATGCCCGAGGGCACCGCGCGTGTGCCGGTGGTGGTCCTGGTCCATGGCTCGGAACACTTTTCCGCGCTGGAGTTCTATTCATTGCAGCGCCAGTTGCCCGCCGAAGGCATTGGCGTGTTCGTGTACGACAAGCGCGGCACCGGCAAATCGGGTGGCGTGTACACGCAAAACTATCTGCTGCTGGCCAACGACGCGATTGCGGCGATGCATGAGGCCAGAAGGCTTGCGGGCGCGCGTGCCGGACGCATGGGGTACGACGGCGCCAGCCAGGGCGGTTGGGTCGCCCCGCTGGCCGCGAAGATCGAACCCGTGGATTTCGTGGTCGTCCGGTTCGGCTTGGCGGTGTCGCCGCTCGACGAGGATCGCGAGGCCATCGCCTTCGACCTGACCAGCCGCGGTTATGGTCCCGACGTGGTCGCCAAGGCGATGCACATCGCGGATGCCGTGGCGGCCATCGTCGCCAGCAATTTCCGGAACGGCTATGAGCAACTCGCCGCCGTCAAGGCCAAGTACGGCAAGGAGCCGTGGTTCAAATACGTGCATGGCGACATCGCGTTCTACCTACTCGGAACGCCCGAGGCCAAGCTGCGCGAACAGGGGCCGGTGCTGCTGAACGGCGTCCCCGCGAACTACGACCCCATGCCGGTGCTGCGCAACCTGGATACACCGCAACTCTGGATCCTGGCTGCGGAGGACCACGATGCGCCGAGTGCCGAAACCGAACGGCGTTTGCGTGCGCTGCAGGCCACAGGCAAGCCGATCACGGTCGCGATGTTCCCGCGCACGGAACACGGCATTTACGAATTCGAAACCAGGGCGGACGGAACGCGTGTCGACACGCGGAATGCGGAAGGTTACTTTGCGATGATGCGTGACTACATCCTGCATGGACGCCTTGATACGAAGCGTTATGGCACCAGCACGATCCATTATCCGGGCCATGTCGACAAAGGATCCTGATCCGCAAGCAGGCGTCGCCCGAGCACTCCCCGGAAACCCCATGTCGGTTGTCGCAGAAAAGCCGTTGATCACCGTGGTCGGCGCCTCCAGCAAGCAGGGCCGCAGCGTGGCGTCCGCGTTGCTTGCCAGCGGCCGCTATCGGGTACGCGCGCTGGGCCGGAATGCCGCCAGCACGCCGATGCGCCGGCTGGCCGAAAACGGCGCCGAAATCGCAGTGGTTCCGCTGGAGCTCGGCCACGAAGCCGAGTTCACGGCGGCGTTCCGTGGCTCCCATGGCGCGTACCTGATGACCCCGCCAACCAACCCGGCGCCAGGCCAACCCGAACTGGCGCTCGGTCGCGAACTGGCCGATGCGGTTCACGCGGCAGGCGTGCAACACGTTGTCTGGAGCGGCCTGGAAAACGTCGCGGCCCGCACCGGCGGTGCCAAGTGGGCACCCCACTTCACCGAAAAGGCACTGGTGGAGGAATACATCCGCACCCTGCCGCTGCGCAGCTCTTTCATCTATCTCGCGTTCTATTACAGCAACCTGCTTGAATACTACGTGCCGCAACGGAACGCCGACGGCAGCCTGACCATCGCGATCTACCTGCCTCCGGACGCGCCCATGCCATTCGTCGACCCCCTCACGGCAACCGGCCCCGCCGTGCTGGAGGTGTTCGATCACCCCGAAAAGTATGCGGGCCATGTGTTGCCCGTGATCGGCGAAGTCCTCACCGCCCGGCAGATCGTGGACACATTCGTGCGCGTGTCCGGTCAGACGGCGCACTACGCTTCTGCATACACGCGCGAAGAACTGTTGCGGCACTTCCCGAAACTGGGAGCTGATGAATCCCTGGTTCGCGAGTTGACGGGAATGGCGGAGTACGCGGTCGAGTTCGGCTACTACGCGCCCGACCGCGACCTGGAATGGAGCCGCAGGGTCGACCCGGGCGCGCTGACGTGGCGTCAGTTCCTGGAACGCAGCGGCTGGCAGGGCAATTTCATGGGTTACGGTGGAAAATGACGGTTTGCGTTACGGTGCGTTGCCTCGACCCGTTGCATCGCCGATCGATCTACGCCTTTCGTTATTTGCCTGTTGCTTCGCCAACTGCATTGATTGGGCGCCGCTCAAAAGGAGCCTTGCCGTGTTCATTGTGCTGCTTGCGTACATCAAACCCATCGACGTGGTCGAATCCCATTTGCCTGACCACCGCGATTTCCTGAATCGAAATTATGCAGCAGGCACCTTCCTGCTTTCGGGGCGGAAGGAACCAAGGACCGGTGGGATCATTCTTGCAAACCTCGACTCATGGGAAGAGCTGCATGCGATCCTGGCGGAGGACCCGTTCCATCGG
>DASUKQ010000127.1:0-26180 GCA_036278635.1 Rhodanobacteraceae bacterium | reverse complement strand
ATCGACTTCTCCAAACTGAAAGCCATCATCCAGAATTCGCCCGACCCCAAAAACATCGTCTCGATCAATTACGGCGCCTTCATCAACACCATCATCACCTTCCTGATCATCGCGCTGGCGATCTTCATCGTGATCAAGCTCCTGGAAAGGGCCATGCCGAAGAAGGAACCCGCGCCGCCGCCGACCCCGCCCGACGTGGTGCTGCTGACCGAGATCCGCGACCTGCTGAAGCAACAGTCGCGCTGAAACATCCGGAGCGCGGGACAGCACGCCCGCGCGCGACGATCGCCGGAAACGCCGCGGTCGCGCGCAGGCGCGCTCCTGCGAATTCATGTCCATCGAAATCCTGCAAGCCGACATCACGACGCTCGACGTCGACGCCATCGTCAACGCCGCCAACGAAAGCTTGATGGGCGGCGGCGGGGTCGATGGCGCCATCCATCGTGCCGCCGGCCCACGCATGCTCGAAGCCTGCCGCGCCATTCCGGAAGTGCGCGCCGGGATACGCTGCCCGACCGGCGAAGCACGCATCACGCCGGGGTTCGACTTGCCCGCGCGATTCGTGATCCACACCGCGGGCCCGGTATGGCACGGCGGCGGCCGCCGCGAACCCGAACTGCTGGCGGCATGCCACCGCAACGTCCTCGCGCTGGCACGCGAACACGCCATCGACAGCATCGCGTTCCCCGCGATCAGTTGCGGGGTATACGGCTATCCGCGCGACGCCGCGGCAGGCGTGGCCATGAGCGTGCTCGCCGACGAACAGGATCGCATCCATACGCCCCGCCGGTTGATCCTGTGCGCCTTCGACGCCGGCATGGCGGAGGCCTGGCGCAACGCAGCGGAACGATTGCACGTCGGGATTCCGGACGCGCCGTTGTAGGAGCGCGCCTGCGCGCGACAAAAAAGTTCGGTCTACGAATTGCAGCCCTTGATCGCGCGCAGGCGCGCTCCTACAACGGGTAGAGGGGCGGCAACGGATCGTCGCGGCCGTTCGCTTTGTCGTCACTCCGCCACGCGAATCCGCCTGCGAAATCGCGTGCCATCGCAGCGCACGCCAATCCCGCGTCGGCGCCCTGCCAGCGGGCGCGTTGCAGGGCGTCGAGCGCTTCGCGTTGCGATGGGTCGTCCAGTGCGTCGCGCAATGCGCCGGCATTCGCGATCCCGGGTCGCGCTGCACGCGCCCATGCCAACAACGCGCGTTCGCATTCCGCCGCGTCCCCCGCACGCGCGGCATCGAGCGCGTGGCGTTGCAATGCTTTCGGGTCGACGCGCGCTGCGGAAACGTCGGTGGCGTCACCGGTGCGCCGGGTTTCAGCGGTTGCGCCCCCGGGTGGCGCCATTGCACGATCACCGACCCGGTGCGCATTGTTCGGGTCGACCCCCGCCACGCGTCGCCCGCGTTTGCGAATCCACCACCACAAGCCTGCCGCCACGATCGCCAGCACCCACAGCGCGAAACTCGCCATCGCAACGTCGCGCCACTTCGCGCCGGCAGGCGTCGCCGCTGCCTTGTCCCTGACGGGATTCGCGTTCGCTGCCGCTGTCGTCGTGCCCCCAGGTTGCACCGACGGCGCGGGCGGTGCCACGGGGGTCGCTGTCCCGGGGGCCACGCCGCTGACCTTCAGCGTGTGCGCGGGCACCGTGGCCTGCTCGACGCGGTTCTGCTCCACGTTCCACCAGTCCAGCGTGATGGCGGGGATCGTCAGTGCGCCGTTGCGATCCGGCACGATCGCGAAACTGCGGGTGCGCGTACCGTGCAGCCACTGGCCGCTGTCGTCGGTCGAGTCCCGGGGCTGGTCGGGATAAACGCGCGCGCCCGCGATCGACGGCAATTCGGGTTCCGGCAGCGCATCGGCCGGCACGCCGCTGGCACTGATGCTGAGCGTCAGCGTGAGCGGTGCGGAGGCATCGACTTCGCCGCTGGCGGGCAACCCGGACAATTTCACCTGCACATCGCGCGCAGGCAACCAAGGCTTGCCGGAGTTGGCCGGCGCTGCGCGGGCGTCGATCGTCGCGGTCGGCGCGAGCGCGTGGACCGGCGCGCCGAACCCGTGCAAAGGCGCGTTCAGGAGTGCATTGGGATCGTTGAACCACGTGTTGGGATTCGTCGTTCCCAACTGGCGACCCTGGAATTCCGGTCCCCGCACGCGGATCGAACCGCTGCGTTGCGGAATCAGCGCCCAGCTGCGTTCGATGACCTTGTAGGTGTAACCATCGCGCTGGGTGACGTAACGACGGTCACGGTCGAGCTGGATCAGCCGCGCACCATCGACACTGGGGTCGCCGAGCGCCCCGTCGACACCCGGCAGATAGTACAACCGCACCGTGTACACGGTCTGCTGGCCGACCCAGGGCGAACTCGACAGCACAGTCGCCTCCATGAAGACGGGGTCGCCGATCTTGCCGGTTCCCCCGCTCGGGGCCGCACCGACTTGCAGCGTCAGCGGCCGGGTCGAGCCACCGCCCACGTCCAGCGCCGGGATGGTCAACGCCCCGGCGTGTTTCGGCTTGAGGGCGATCCCGAGGCGGGAAGTGCTGGTCCTTTTGCCGTTGACGATCTGCACGCTGTTCGAACGCGACGTGCCGAGCACCTCGAAATCATTCTGCAATGCGGACAGGTCGGGGGTGCCGACGGAATCGTTCGACTGGATGTTGAGGGTCACGGTGTCGCCGAGACTGACGTGGTTGCGATCGAGGAACGCGTGCACGGCCTGCCCCGAGCCTGTCGAAGGGCTGGCGGCCTGCGCCAACGGCGCGAACAGCACGAGCAACACGATCCAGCAGCCCCGCAATGTCATGGTTGCTCCTCCGGCTGTCGGCCGTTGCGCTGCTCCCACTCCAGGTGGAACTTGCGCCGCAGCAATGCGCCGGGATCGTCCGGCACCGAATGCAGCATTGCGCGCTGCGCCGCGTCGAATTTTTCGTCGCCCTGCGGTTCCGCTCGCCCCAGCGCGAACGCCTGCGACCCCGGGCCCGGGTTTCCGGGCTTCGCGCCTTGCAACGCATGTTCAAGTCCGCGCCGCGCCTCGTCCGCCTGGCGATCCTGCTGCGCCGCCTGCGCGGCGGATGCGCCCTGTCGGTCCTGTCCGGCACGACCCTGGCCCGGTTTGCCCTGCCCCGTCGACGGGTTCGGCTGCGCCGCGCCCTGTTGGCCTTGCTGATGCCCGCCCGGTGAAGATGGCGCCGCCTGCGGCGTTCCGTTCGGCGACGTCTTCCGTTGTCCCGGTTGCTGCGCCGGCGGCACGGATCCGGCACCGCCGGATTTGTCGGTGCGATCGCCCGGCTTGCCCTGCCCCTCCGGCGACGATGGCGGTGGATGCTTTTTCAACCAGGCCTGGACGGCATCGAGGTTCGCGCGTGCGTCCGCGAGCTTGGGATCCTGGTACAGGGCTTGCCGGTACGCCGCGATGGCCTTGTGATACTCCCCTTGTTCGGCCAGCGCATTGCCAAGGTTGTAACGCGAGCGCGCGTCGTGATGCTGCGAGAAAGCCTCGGCGGCTTCCGCAAAATCGCCGGCGCGATAGTCGGCCGCACCGCGCACGCCCGGCGTCACCGCCAGTTGGCGTGCCCGGGGGACATCACCGTGTTGCAGCGCCTGCAATGCGCGCTGATCGCGGTTGGCCCACAACGATTCCCACGTCGAGGCGCGCGCAGTCGGGATCGCGACCGGCATCGCCAGCACCGCCAGCACCAACAGCCAGCCCCGCCGGAATGCCAGTGCCGCGAGGACCAGCAGGATCGGCAACAACCACACGCCACCATCACGCCAGATCTGCGCACGTTCACCCTGGCTGGCGTGGCCGGACTCCGCAAGCGGGGCGCCGAACGCGTCCGCGCCGCCGCCATCGGGCTGCAGGACGGCGTAACGGCCGCCGCCCGCCGCCGCGACGGCAGCGAGGGCCGCGTCGTCGCGACGCGCCATCAACAGGCCACCCGGTCCGTTTGCAAATCCTCCCTCCGCCCGGGGGACCGGAGCACCTTCGGTGGTGCCCACGCCGAGCACGTCCACCCGTATCCCGCCGGCACGCGCGGTGCGCGCCGCGTCGACGGCGGCGTCATCGGCGGTGTCGGTCACCAGCACGATCTCGCCGCCCTTCACATGTGCCTGTTGCAGCAACGCGACGCCCTGGCGGATACCGGCTGCGGCGTCGTTGCCCGCAACCGGCATGACGTTCGGCTCCAGCACCCGCAACAGATTGAAGACCGTGTGCTTGTCGTCGGTCAGCGGGGCGACGGTGAACGCATCACCGGCGTAAGCAACCAGCGCGGTGCGCGCGTCGCCCGCGCCTTCCAGGAGGTCACGCACCGCGAAACGGGCACGCGTCATCCGGTTGGGCTTCACGTCCTGGACCAGCATGTCGTTCGACAGCGACAACGCAACGACCCGCGCGGCGCCGTTGACGTACAGCGGTGCTGCCGTCTTCTGCCACGCCGGCCCGGACATCGCCGCCGTCGCGAGCAACCACGCGCAGGCCGCCAGGCCGAGTGCAAACCGCCGGCGGGTGCCGGTGTCGCGGACCAGGTAGGGGAGCAGCGCGGCATCGGCGATCCGCGACAACGCCGCCCGACCGCCGCTGGCACGCGCCAGAGCCCACAACACCAGCGGCAACGGCGCCAGCGCCAGCCACCACCATGGGCGCAGGAAGTGCAACGGAAACTCCGCAAGGCTCATGCGGACACCACCTTGCGCGGCAGCAAGGCCCGCCACGGCAACAACGTGCAACCCAGCAGCAAGGCCAGCCCCAGCGGCCACGGATACCATTCACGGTTCGGGCGCAGCAGCGACTTGCCCATCGCGAGCGGTTCCAGCGCGTCGATGGCGCGGTAGGCACCGGCAAGCTGATCGACGTCCGAGGCACGGAAAAAGCGGCCGCCCGTTTCCCCTGCGATCCGGGTCAACGCGTCCACGTCCAGCGCGTTGCCCTGCGCCGGAAGTTGCATGCCGAACACGTTGATCGCCTGCGATCCGGATCCCACGCCGATGGTGTAAATGCGCACGCCCGCGGCCTTCGCCAGTTTCGCGGCATCGAGGGGCGCCACGTTGCCGGCGGTGTTGACGCCGTCGGTGAGCAATACCAGCACGCGTGCGCGCGCGGGCAATGCGGCAAGGTGCTTCACTGCAAGCACGATCGCGTCGCCGATTGCGGTCTCGCGGCCCGCGAGGCCGATCGCCGCGCCTTCCATCTGTTTGGCCACGGTGTCGACATCGAAGGTCATCGGCGTCAACAGATAGGCATGGGTGCCGAACAGGATCAGCCCGACGTCATCGCCCGAACGCTCGGCAATGAAACGCGCCGCAATCGCCTTCACCGCGGCGAAACGGCTGACCCCGCGGTCGCCCAGATGCATGTCCTCGATCGCCATGCTGCCGGAGCAATCGACGGCCAGCATCAGCGCGCGTCCGGTGTGGTGCATGGCCTGCGGGGGCGCCGGTTGCTGCGGGCGCGCCGCCGCGCCGACCAGCAGCAACCAGGCCAGCGCGGCCACGCCGATGCGCCGACGCGAGCTGCCGGCGCCGGTCGCGCCGGACGCAAGCGCCACCCGCTGCGGAAGGTGCAATGCAGCGCCGGGTGCCGCCGGCGGCAGGAACTTCCACACCAGCCACGGGAGTGGCAGCAGCAGGAACATCCATGGCCACGCAAAGGTCATGCCGACGCTGCCTCCGCGGGTGCGTCGTGCGCATCGCGCCGCCGCTTGCGCGCGCGCAACTCGCCCCGCAGCGCATCACGGCACCAGGTCCGCAACGCGGCGAGCAATACCGGCACGTCCGGCGCGGGATACGCGCGGAACCGCGCCTCGACAAGATCGTCCAACGCTCCCCGCGTGGCAGCATCGCGCCCGTGTCGCTGCACGAACGCGCGCCATGCGTCGCCGGACCGACTCGCGACGCCCGGCTCGATCCTGCGCGCGACGCGCCGGAGCAGCCGCGATGCGCCGTCCACGAGTTGCGCGGCATCATGGTCGCGCGCGTAGTTCATTTCGAGGGAATCGACTTCCCGCAATGCCGCGCGCAGCGGACGCCGCATGACATGCCGCCGCAACAGCCACGCGACTCCGCAAATCGCCAGCAGTACCGCCGCGGCAACGATCCACCAGCCGGGTGCGGGGGGCCACCATGCCGCGGGCGGCAAATGGATGTCCCGCAACACCGGGCCGTTGGCGTTCACGGCCGGCCCGCCCGTCGGCGCCACATCGGCGCGATCGCGATGTCGGGTTCATCGGTGGTGGCGAGCGTCGACCACGGAATTGCCGCGCCGTCGCATGCCTCGGCGAGCCGGCGCCAGCCTTGCGACATCCGTTCGCGGAATTGCGCACGGGTCGCTGCGCTGGCGAGATCGATCCGCGTCTTTTCCGACTCCGTTTCGAACACGTAGACCCCCGCCGGCGCCGGTTGGCGTTCCAGCGCATCGACCACGATGCCGACGCGCAGGTCGGCGTGCCGCGCAACACGCGCAAGCGCGCCGGACGTCGCATCGTCGGTGCACCAACCGTCGGACAACAGCCACGCCCTGCTGCCCGGCAGGATCAATCGCCGGGCACGTTCGAGCGCAACGGACAGGGGCTCTGCACTTGTTGCGTCGGCAGCCCGTGCCAGGTCATCCCAGCGCGCCAGCGCGCCGAGGACGGCCAGCACCCCGCGGGTTCCGCCCCGCGGATCGACCGCGGAACGCAGGTTGCCGAACGCCATGGCCCCGACGCGATCGCCGGCGCGCGCGCTGGTCCACGCCATCCACGCCGCGGCGCGTGCGGCGGCCACCGATTTGTAGCGCGCGCGGGTGCCGAAGCGCATGCTCGCATGGGTATCGATGACCAGCAGCAGGCCGTGCTCGCGCTCGGCCTCGAACAATTTCGTATGCCACTTGCCGCTGCGCGCGGTTCGTCGCCAGTCGATGTTGCGGGCATCGTCGCCCGGCTGGTACACGCGCGACTCGGCGTAGTCCATGCCGCGTCCGCGCAACGTCGACCGATGGCCGCCCGTCAGCGACGAACGCGCCCGGAATGCAACCGGCTTCGCCGCGCGCGCACGCAGCGCCAGCAGTTCGGCGAGCGAAACCGACGTGACGCCTTCAACCCGGGACCCGGGACCCGGGACCCGGGACCCGCGGCCAGTGAGACGCGATTCGACGGTGGGTGGCACGGTTGCGGACATGGCCCAAAAGTAGTGAGGGAATCCGTCATCCCCGAACGCAGGCGGGGATCCAGTGACTTTCAACGGAACAGGGCAAAGACACTGGTTCTCAGCTCTGCACCGGATGGAGCCGGACGCGATCCCGGAATGACGCCGGTGTTGCGTTGCTTTCGCGGGGCCGAGTCCCGGGTCCCGGGTCCCGGCTTTCAAGGTAACGGCACGCGTTCCAGCAATTGCGCGACGACATCGTCCACGCGCAGACCTTCGGCCTCGGCTTCGTAACCCAGCAACACGCGGTGGCGCAGCACGTCCGGCGCGAGGGCCTGGATGTCTTCGGGCAACACGTAGTCGCGGCCCGCCAGCCACGCGGCCGCGCGCGCGCAACGTTCCAGCGCGATACTGGCGCGCGGACTGGCGCCCCACGCGATCCGGTCGCGCAACTTCGGCGCCCACGGCCGCGGATCGCGCGTGGCCAGCACCAGTTGCACGATGTAATCCTCGAGGCCCTCGGCCATGTGCAGGTCCAGTACCTGCTCGCGCGCCGTGAAGATGTCGGACTGGCCGAGCAGGCGGGTCGGTTGCCCGTGCACGCCGAGCTCGTTGCGCGCACGCCGGTGCGCAAGCTGCATGATCGCGCGTTCCGAGCCCGCCTCCGGATAGCGCACCGGCACGTGCAACAGGAACCGGTCGAGCTGCGCTTCTGGCAGCGGAAAAGTCCCTTCCTGTTCAATCGGGTTCTGGGTGGCCATGACCAGGAACAGTTCGGGCAGCGGCCACGAGCGCCGGCCGATGGTGACCTGGCGTTCGGCCATCGCCTCCAGCAACGCCGACTGCACCTTGGCCGGCGCGCGGTTGATCTCGTCGGCGAGTACCAGGTTGTGGAACAGCGGGCCGGGTTCGAATTCGAACGCGCCGGTTTGCGGACGCAGCACGTCGGTGCCGGTCAGGTCGGCCGGCAGCAGGTCCGGCGTGAACTGGACGCGGTGGAAGTCGGCTTCGATCCGCGCGGCGAGCGCCTTGATCGCGGTGGTCTTGGCCAGCCCCGGCGCGCCCTCGACCAGCAGGTGGCCATCGGCGAGGAGTGCGATCAACAGCCGGTCGATCAGTCCCGGCTGGCCGATGACCTCGCTCCGCAGCGCATCGCGCAAGGAGGCGAACCGGGCGTGCAGCGCCGGCGTCCCCGCGGTGGCGGGCGTTTCGGCGGACGCCGTCACGGGGTCATCTGCGGGAAGGGACTCGTCTTGCATGCGCCCAGTAGACCACAGCCGGGCGCGAAAGTTTTGCCGGCGTGGCCGCACGACCTGGCGGGCGCCAACAAAAACGGCGCGGAAATCCGCGCCGTTTTCGATGTACAGGACAGCCTTCGATCAGTTGACGGTGTCTTCCTGTCCCAGGATGTGCGGCGTGATGAACACCAGCAGCTCCGCCTTGCTGTTCTTGTTGAGCTTGTCCCGGAACAGGGCGCCCAGGATCGGGATGTCGCCCAGGAACGGCACCTTGGTGACGTCGTGCTCGTTCTGGAACTCGTAGACGCCGCCCAGCACCACGGTATCCCCGTTCTTGACCAGTACCGAGGTATCGATTTCACGGTGGTCGATCTGCGGCACGAAGCCGCCGCCCGGGTTCGGCACCAGCCTGGCGACCGCGTCCTTGAGGATCTTGAGTTTCATGAACACGCGGTTGTCGGAGGTGATCGTCGGCGTGACGTGCAGTTCCAGCGCGGCGTTCTTGAACTGCACCGTCGCGGTCCCCGCACCACCGCCGGCGCCGGAGTTCTGGAAGGTCAGGTAACCCACCTGCTGGCCCTGCACGATGCTGGCTTCCTGGTTGTTGGCGGTGACCACCTTGGGCTGCGAGATCGTCTCGCTGCGGCCTTCCTGCTGCGCCGCACTCAGTTCCAGGTTGAGCAGGTAATCGCTGCCGAGGATTCCGAACGCAATGTTGCTGCTGGTGACACCGGAGGTGTTCGCCGGCAGGTTTACATTGAGCCCCGTGGGAATCGTGATCTGTTGTGGCTCGCCGGTGGTCGCCTCCTTGAACAGGGCATCGGCGACGGCGTTGCCGGTCTTGACGACGTTGTCCGTCGTGTCGTTGGTGATCAACGTCTGGCCGCTGGGATTGATGTGGAAGCCCGCAATCCCGAGCTTCGCACCCAGTTCACGCACGAAGCTGTCGGTCGCGATCACCAGCCGCGACTCGATCAGCACCTGCTTGACCGGACGGTCGAGCACCGATACCAGTTGCCGGATCTCCTGCACCTTGTCCGGGGTGTCGTTGACCAGCAGGGTGTTGGTGCGCTCGTCGAAGGACACGCTGCCGCGCGGCGACAGGAACCCGCGCTCCGAATTGCTCGCGCCGCCACCGCCGCCGACATTGCCGGCCTTGGCGCCGGAGGTCAGAAGGTCGGCAATCTGCTTGGCACTGCCGTAGTTGATCGGAATGTAGTCGGTGACCAGTTGCGCGCTGTTGAGTTCTTTCTGGCGCGCGTCGGCGATGTTCTGCTCGTACTTGGCGATCTCGGTCTGCGGCGCGATCCAGATCACGTTGCCGTTCTGGCGCTTGGCCAGGCTCTTGGCGCGCAGGATCACGTCCAGGGCCTGGTCCCATGGCACGTTCACGAGGCGCAGGGTCACGTTGCCCTGGACGCTGTCGGAGGCCACGATGTTGAGGTTCGAGACGTCGGCCAGCAGCTGCAGCACCGAGCGCACCGGGATGTCCTGGAAGTTGAAGGTGACCCGGCTGCCGTTGTAGACGACCGGCTTGGGCGCACCCAGCAGGCTCGACTCTTCGGCCCTGGGCCGCGTGAACTCGACCACGTACTCGTTGCCGGTCTGGTAGGCGGATGCCTGTACCACGCCGCGGGTGTCGACGTCGATCGTCGCGCCCCCCGCCACGGCACGGGTATTGACGCTGCGGACGGGCGTTGCGTAGCTGGTCACGTCGAGGCGCCGTGCCTGGGACGCGGCAAGACTTGCGCCGGCGATCTCGACGACGGTGGTGTCGCCGGACGTGTGCATGCTGGCGGCCGCCCCCGGCTGGCTGAACTCGACCACGAGCTTGCCGGCGCCATGGTCGCCGCGCTGGAAGTCGACCGCGGTGATGACGTTGCTGCCGGCCATGGCCGCAGCCTTGTCCGGGTTGGTTGTGGCGAGCGCAAGCGCACGTTGCGAGGCCGGCGGCGGCGGCACGGTTGCCAGCGCGGGCGCGGGCGCGGGTGCCTGTGCCGGATCGGGTGCAGCCGCGGCCGTGGCGCCGGCCATGCCATCACCGATGGTGAGGGTGACCTGGTTGCCATCGACGTGGGTGACGAAGGGCGATGGTTGGCTCAGGTCCACGACCACGCGGGTACGACCATTGGCCTCGACGGCACTGATGGATTGCGCGGTGCCCTGGTTGATGGAATAGCCGCGCTGGGCGAGGCCGTTGCTGGTGTCGTCGAAATCCATCGCGATGCGCGGCGGCGTGTTCGTGCTGAACGACTGCGGCATCGCGGCAGGACCGGAGAAGGTAAGGGTTACTTGCACCTTGCCCCCCGGCAGCGGCGACGCGCTGACGTTCTGCAGGGTATTGGCCGCCAGAGCCGGCCCCGTCACGAGCAGGGACAGCATCGCCAGCAACATCATCCATCCGCGTCCCGGTCGGGAGGGATCGCCGCTGGAGCGACCGATGAAGTGAGCAGGTTTGGTCATCATGAACGTAACCCCCGATGAATCGTCATTTGTCACCCAGTGCGACACTCGCGTCGCGTTCCATCCAGCCGCCCGAACCGTTCGGCACCAATTCCACCAGGTCCACTTCATTGCTGGTCACCTGGGTGACATGGCCGTAGTTCTGGCCCATGTAGTCGCCGACGCGGACCTGGTGGATCACGCCCTGCGGGTCCTTGACCAGGCCCTCGATGCTGCTCGACGTACCGATCGTCCCGACCATCTTCAGGCTGTCGAGCGGGAAAGATTCCAGCGGTTCGCGAGGACGGTTCTGGTCCGGATGCGGACCCGCCAGGGTCTGCGAACTGGCCTGTGGCGGCGCCGGTTCGAATGGATCGCGCTGATCCTGGTCCTGGTAGAGGAAGGTCTCGAAGGTCTTGACCACCGGCAGCGGCGGCAGCGGCGCGCCCTTGCGCGCCTTGACCTGCGCCACCCATGCGTGGAGGTCACCCTGGCCGCTGCAGGCCGTGAGGCCGAGCACCATGGCGAGCGTGGCAAGGACGATGGCAATGCGGGAGGGTCGCATGGTCACTTCCCTCCCTTGTTGGCCGGCGCCGTGCTGCCGGCGCCCTTCGCTTCCTCGTCACCGAGGTAGCGGTAGGTCTGTACCGTGCCTTCCAGCATCAACCGACCGCCCGGCGGTGGTGCATTGCTGGAGCCGCCCGGCTGGGCACCGCGCAACGAGACGTCGTGCATGGTGAGGATCACCACCCGCGGCAGCGACGCGACAGTGCTGATGAAGGTGCCGAACTGGTGGTAGGTGCCCTGCATCTTCAACGAGATCGGCTGGATCGCGTAGAACTCCTTGGGAATCTCGGCCTCCGGCTTGAACAGGTCGGTCTCGAGACCGGCGGCCTGCGCGGTTTGCGAGATGGTGATCAGGAGCCCGGGCATTTCCGTCTTGCTGGGCAACTCGCGCAACATCTGGCTCAGCATTTCGTTCATTTGTGCGAGCTGGGCCTTGAGCGCATCGAGGTTCACGACCTTGGCCTGCTTCTGCTCGAATTCCTGCTTCAACTTGACTTCCTGCTGTTGCGCGGAAGCCAGCGTGTCCTGCTGGGAGCTGATGTAGAAATACCAGCCCAGGAACACGATCACGACGATCACGAGGGTGATGAAGAACAGCTTGACCGACTTCGGCCAGCCGCCGACGTTGTTGCGATCGAGGTTGCGCAGATCGTCGATCAGTTTCATGGTCTGGCCCCTCCCGTGGTCGCTGGTGCGGCGGGCACGCGTGTGGTCGCGGCGGGCGCAGGCTGGACCGATGCCGCCTGCGCCGGGGTGGACGGCGTCGCGGCCGTGGCGGGCGCGTCAACCTGGGGCGCGGCGTTCACGGGAACCGCTGCAGCCGTGGAGGCTGTGGCCAGCACGGCCGTGGATGCCGTGGCCGGGACCGCCGCCGAGGATCCCGCCGCCGGGGTCGCGCCACTTTCATCGGACTTGGGCGTGCCGAGGGTCACGACCAGTTCGAACTGGTACGGGGTGTTGGAATCGCTGTGGACGTTTTCGGTCTTGACCAGTTGCGCAGGACCCATCCACGGCGAAGCCTCGATGTTGCGCATGTACTGGGCGACCGTTGCATTGGACTGCGCAACGCCATCGAGGGTGAGCTTGTCGCCCTGTTGCTTCAGCGCGGTCACGCGGGCGCCTGCGGGGATGGTCTGCACGATCTGGTCGAACAGGTGCACCATCTGCGAGCGGCTGGATTGCAGTTTCTCGACGATGCGCTTGCGCGCCAGCAGATGATCCTTGACCTTCTGGAGGTTCTTGATCTCGGTGATCTTGGCGTCGAGCTGCTGGATCTGGCCGGTGAGGTAGGCGTTGCGGTCGTTCTGGTTGTTGATCCGCATGCTCACCCAGAAGCCCCACAACAGCACCAACACGATCGCGGCCACGGCCGCGACGATGAGTTGGGTGAAGAATTCGCGCTTGCGGCGCTCGCGCCGTTCGGCGCGCCACGGGAGGAGGTTGATTTTGGCCATTAGTCGAAGCTCCTCAGGGCCAAGCCGGCGGCGATCATCAGCGCCGGCGCGTCCTGCGCCAGGGTCTGCGCCTGCAGCCGCGGCGACAGCGTCATGCTCGCGAGCGGATTGGCCACCACGCACGGCACCCCGAGCTGCTCGACCACCATGTCCGCGACGCCCGGGATCGACGCGCAACCGCCGGCCAGCACGACCTGGTCGACCTTGCCGAATTCGCTGCCCGCGAAGAAGAACTGCAGCAGACGGCTGACCTGCTGGACCATCGCCTCCTTGAACGGCTCCAGCACCTCGATTTCGTAGGACTCGGGCAGGCCGCCCTGGCGCTTGGCCAGGCCCGCTTCCTCGTAGGACATGCCGTAACGGCGCATCACCTCGTCGGTGAGCTGCTTGCCGCCGAACACCTGCTCGCGCGAATAGATGGTTCGCTGGTTCTTGAGCACCGACAGCGTGATCATGGTGGCGCCGACATCGACCAGCGCCACCAGCGCGTCACGCGGCACCGACAACTGGTCGGCGATCAGCCGAAAGGCGTTCTCCATCGCGAACACCTCGACGTCGATCACCCGCGCCGTCAGGCCGCCGAGGTCGAGCGCGGCAACCCGCATGTCGACGTTTTCCGTGCGCGATGCAGCCAGCAGCAGCTGCACCATTTCGGGGTTGTCCTTGACCGGCCCGATGGTTTCGAAGTCGAGGCTGACCTCCTCGATCGGGTACGGGATGTACTGGTTGGCTTCGACCTGGACCTGGCCCTCGAGGTCATCCTCGGACAGGTCCGCCGGCATCGGGATCACCTTGGTGATCACCGCCGAGCCCGCGACCGCCGCGGCGGCGTACCTGGTGCGCGCGCCGGAGCGCTGCATCGCACGGCGGATGGCATCGCCAACGGCTTCGACCTCGACGATGTTCTTCTCGACCACGGCATTGGGCGGCAGCGGCTCCACCGCGTAGTGCTCGACGCGGTAACGCGAGCCGGCCTGGCTCAACTGCAGCAGCTTCACGGCGGTCGAACTGATGTCGACGCCGATCAGTGGCGCAGCATTGGTTGTCAGTAGTCCCACTGGAATTCCCCTTCCCCGTGCCCGCTCGCGCCCCCAACAAGGCGCGACTGCATTAGATACGAAAGTTAACGAAATATCAATAACGTTGCAAAGTGCTGCCAAACTCATGAACTTCCGCACTTTTCGCCTTGAGATAATGCCCTCCAACCTCGATTCCGGCCGGACATGCGTCACAAATCCGCGAGCTTGTTCCCGCACGGCCGCCAGGCCCTCGGGCAGCACTGAAATGCAGCTGTCCCACGCGTGGCGTCCGGGCCACCGTTCGCAGCGGCCGGAGGGCCACGGCTTTTGCGCCGCGCCGGGTTGGCTGGCGCCCCGCCGCCGGGTATCCGGCCGCGACCGTACGCGTGCCGACGGTCATGGAACCCGCACGCGACATGAGCCTCTATACTTCCGGGCTCGTCGTGCACGGGCGGCGACGGTCGTGCCGGTGTCTTACGCACGCAAGCGCGCCTGCCAATGATCCGAGCCATGCACCGTCCAGTCCCGCAAGCCATCCAGCTCGCCTCGCCTGCACCCGAAAACGCATGAGAATCCTGAAACGACTGGCACTGATTGCAATCGTCGGCCTTCTGTGTCTGGTGGTGCTGGGGCTTGCCGCGGGTGGCATCGCCTACTGGTTGATCGAGCCGCGGGTGCCCTCGGTGGCATCGCTCAAGGACGTCCAGATGCAGGTGCCGCTGCGGGTCCTCTCCGCGGACGGCAAGCTGATCGCGGAGTTCGGCGAAACGCGGCGCATCCCGGTCGACATCAACAACGTGCCGAAGAACCTCAAGAACGCGGTGCTCGCGGCCGAGGATGCCGACTTTTACCACCACTCCGGCATCGATGTGACCTCGACCTTCCGTGCCGCCGTCGAGGTGGTGCTGCACCGCGGCGAGAAGGTCCAGGGTGGCTCGACCATCACCCAGCAGGTCGCTCGCAACTTCTTCCTGAGCCCGCAGAAAACCTACACCCGCAAGTTCACGGAAATCCTGACCTCGTTCCGCATCGAGAGCGAACTCAGCAAGGACCAGATCCTCCAGCTTTATCTCAACAAGATGTTCCTGGGCAACCGGGCCTACGGGGTGGCGGCTGCGGCGCAGTACTACTATGGCAAGACGATCGACCAGCTGACGCTGGCCGAATGCGCGGCGATTGCATCGACCTTCCAGTTGCCTTCGGCGGTCAATCCCACCGACAACAAGCCGCGGCTGATCGCGCGCCGCAACTGGGTCCTGGGGCAGATGCTCTCGCACCAGTTCATCGACCCGTCGGAATACCGGCAGGCCATTGCCGCCCCCGACGACGCCTCGCCACACGAGCCTCCGGTGCAGGTCGACGCACCGTATCTTGCGGAAATGGTGCGCCAGCAGGCGCTCCAGAAATTCGGCAACCGCGCGCAAACCGACGGATACGTGATCCGCACCACCATCGACAGCCGGATGCAGGCATTGGCCAACCACGCCCTGCGCAGCCGCCTGGAGGATTACGACCACCGGCACGGCTACCGTGGCCCCGAGGCCCACGTCCCGTTGCCGCAGTCGATGACCCCCGCAACGCTGGAAAAGGCGCTGTCCGGTTACGGCGACTTGAGCGGCCTGCTGCCCGCGCTCGTCACCGCGGTCGATACGCATGCCGCGCGCGTCTACGTCCAGGGCACCGGCAGCATCACGTTGCCTGAGGCCGACATGAAATGGGCGCTCGGTTACGCGCGCAAGGCGAAAACCGGAGGCAAGGGCGCAGCGTCGATCCTGCAGCCGGGCGACGTCATCCGGGTGCGCGACGTTCCGGACCAAGACACGCCGGCCCGCGCAACGCCGGCCAAGGTCGCGAAGGACAAGGGAACCGAAGGCGCCGTCGCCGCCGACCCGCACCACTGGGAGCTCCAGCAGGTGCCCGCGGCGCAAGCCGCGATGGTGGTGCTCTCGCCCGACGACGGCGCCGTCAAGGCGCTGGTCGGCGGTTTCAATTTCCGGTCGAGCAAGTTCAATCGTGCGGTGCAGACCGCGCGCCAGCCGGGATCCAGCTTCAAGCCGTTCATCTATTCGGCTGCCTTCAGCCGCGGCTACACGCCCGCCTCGATCATCAACGATGCCCCCATCGCGCTGCCCGATCCCTCCAAGCCGGGCGGCCTGTGGACGCCGCAGAACGACGACGGCAAGTTCCGCGGCCCCATGCGGTTGCGCGAAGGGCTGGCGCAATCGGTGAACCTGGTCGCGATCCGGTTGCTGGATGCGGTCGGCGTGCGCTACACGCGGGAATACGCCACGCGCTTCGGCTTTCCGCTCGACGCGATCCCGGCGAACCTGTCGATGGCGCTCGGCACGGCGTCGGTGTCGCCGATGGCCATGGCGCGCGCCTACGCGGTGTTCGCCAACGGCGGCTTCCTGATCAACCCCTATTACGTCGCCGAGATCGACGACCGCAACGGCAAGGCCGTCTACAAGGCCGATCCGGTACAGGCTTGCCGGACCTGCGAGGCGCGCCTGCTGGACGAGGGCAAGACGACCGCGGCTCCCACCCAGCCCCCGGCTGCCGCAGGCGATCCCGGCGCCATGGCCGACACCGCCAACGCGCTGGCCCGCGGCGAATCGAAAGGGCCGCTGCTGGCGCCACGCGTCATCGATCCGCGCAACGATTTCCTCACCACGTCGCTGCTGCACAGCGTGATCGACCACGGTACCGGCGCTGCCGTGAAGAAACTCGGCCGCAGCGACCTCGCGGGCAAGACCGGGTCCACCAACGACCACCATGACGGCTGGTTCTGCGGCTTCAACAGCGACCTGGTCGCGACGGTCTGGGTCGGGTTCGACGACTACCGTTCGCTCGGCCGCGGCGAATTCGGCGCGAAGACCGCGCTGCCGATCTGGATGGCGTTCATGGGACCCGCGCTCGAAGGCAAGCCCGAAGCCGCGCTGCCGATGCCGCCCGGCATCGTCACCGCGACGATCGATCGCGACACCGGCCTGCCGGCGCCTCCCGGCGACACCAACACCATGACCGAAATTTTCCGCATCGAGAACCTCGACCGGTTGCGCGCGGAAGCCAAGGCACAGCAGAACAAGGCGCCGGCGTACGATATTTTTTGAAGAGCCGGGACCGGAGCGTCGGGACCGGGGACCCGGGACCCGCAAAAGCCCGAAGCGCCCCGGCCGCATGGCTGGCCATCGCCCTGAAGCAGCGTTTGGCTCGGGAGAAGCGGTTGGGATGAGGGCTGTGGCTTGCGATTTACCGTGCACGCCTTGCCGCGTTCCGAGTTGTCGGAACGATATGGAAACTCCCTGGAACGAGCGTGGTGGCTCGCAAGTGTCGAGCGATCTACTCCCGGTGGCGGGCATGCACCGGGTCCCCGGTCCCTGGTCCCGGGTCCCGGCCTTTGCTTTTCTCCCCCGCTTTTTGCGACACTGGACCGAACGCGGCTACAGGGTGTCCACGCCATGCACAAGACCGCCGGGTACCACCGCATCCACGCCGAAGGCCGCAGCCACCAATTGCGCCGCCGCGTTGCGCTCGAAGCCGCGCGTCTGATCAGCGAACACGGGATCCGCGATTTCCGGATGGCCAAACGCAAGGCCGCGCAGCGCATTGGCGTCAGCGACGACGGTTTCCTTCCGCGCAATCGCGAGATCGAAGACGCGCTGCGCGAACACCAGCGCCTGTTTCGCGCCGACGAGCAGCCACACGCCTTGCGCTTGCGGCGGGAGGCCGCCCGCGACGCGATGCGTTTCTTCGACCGCTTCGATCCGCGCCTGGTGGGCCCGGTGCTCGAAGGCACCGCCGATACCCATTCGCCCGTGGTCCTGCACGTGTTCGACGACTCGCTCGAAGACGTGACCGGCTCCCTGCGCGATCATGGCATCGCATTCGAGACGCGCGCCCGCACGTTGCGAATCGATCGCACGCACAATGCGGAATTTCCCGTGCTGCTGTTCGATGCGGACGGCGTGCCGATGGACGTCACGGTGTTTCCCCGCGACGCGCTGCGGCAGGCGCCACTCGATCCCGTCAGCGAACGCCCGCAGCGGCGCGCGTCGCTGGCTGCGGTGGAAATGATGCTGGAGCGCGTTGGCTAACCCGTAGGGCGGAACCCGCGCAGCGGTTTCCGCCGGAATCGCCATGGCGGAAGCGGCTGCGCCGATTCCGCCCTACATGCTGCGCTCGATTGAGACGGAAAGACGACCGCTCGCTGCGCTCACTCAGACGGGAAGATAGTCTCCCCGTTTTTCCGTCTTCCTGCATTACCGCTTTTCCGGCGCCACGTAATCGCGCGGTGTCGCGCCGACGTAGACCTGCCGCGGCCGGCCGATGCGGCCACCGGGCATTTCGTGCTGTTCGATCCAGTGCGCGATCCAGCCGGCCGTACGCGCGATCGCGAACATCACCGTGAACATCTCGGTCGGGATCTTCAGCGCCTTGTAGATGATGCCCGAATAGAAATCCACGTTCGGGTACAGCTTGTGCTCGACGAAATAATCGTCCTTGAGCGCCGCCTCCTCCAGTTTCAGCGCCACATCGAGAAGCGGATCCTGGACCCCGAGCTTGTCGAGCACCTCGTGGGCCTTTGCACGGATGATCTGGGCCCGCGGATCGAAATTCTTGTAGACCCGATGGCCGAAGCCCATCAGCCGGAAACCCGATTCCTTGTCCTTGGCGCGCGCAATGGCCTTGCCGACGTCCCTGGCATCGCCGATTTCGGTCAGCATCTTCAACACGGCCTCGTTGGCGCCGCCGTGCGCCGGCCCCCACAGCGCCGCGATGCCGGCCGCAACCGAGGCATACGGATTGGCGCCGGTCGAACCCACCAGCCGCACCGTCGACGTCGATGCGTTCTGCTCGTGGTCCGCGTGCAGGATGAACAGCAGGTCCAGCGCCTCGGTCACCACCGGATTCAATTCCAGCGGCTCGCTCGGGACCTCGAACATCATGTGCAGGAAGCGGTCGACGTATTTGAGGCTGTTGCGCGGATAGCGAACCGGCCAGCCGATCGAATAGCGGTAACACGCCGCGGCAATGGTCGGCATCTTGGCAATCAATCGCACCGCCGCCAGCCGGCGCTGGTCCGGATCGTTGATATCGAGGGTGTCGTGATAGAACGCCGACAACGATGCGATCGACGCACACAGCATCGCCATCGGATGCGCGTCGTAGTGGAATCCGTGCAGGAAGTTCTTCAGCGACTCGTGCATCATCGTGTGATGCGTGACCGCGTCCTCGAACTTCGTCATCTGCGGCTTGTTCGGCAGCTCTCCTTCCAGCAACAGGTAAGCGACTTCCAGGAAACGGGAATGTTCGGCAAGCTGTTCGATCGGGTAGCCGCGATACAGCAGCACGCCCTTCTCGCCATCGATGTAGGTGATCGCACTCTTGCATGACGCCGTCGCGGCAAAGCCCGGATCGAACGTGAAGTGGCCGGTCTCGCGATACAGCGACGAAACGTCGACGCAACTCGGTCCCTGGGTGCCTTCCACCAGCGGCAGGGACACGGATTGATCGGCGGCGGTCAGGGTGACATTCTGGTTGGACACTGGCAACTCCTTGGGTGCGTCACGATGGGCATGCCATCGCATCGTTCATCCCTGCGATTATCGCACGGCACGCGCATGCACGCAGGTGCAATGCCGCGACATGTCGACCGGTTCCCGATGTCTTCTTGCAAACGAAAACGCCTTCCGCGCGGAGCGCGGAAGGCGTCTGCAATACATGGCGATCTGCGTCGCGCGACGGGCTATTTCTTGCCCGCGGTATAGCGCCGTTTGAACTTGTCGATGCGGCCGCCGGTGTCCATCACCTTCTGCTTGCCGGTGTAGAAGGGATGCGAGGCCGAGGAGATGTCGACCTTGACCAGGGGGTATTCCTGGCCATCCTCCCACTTGATGGTTTCCCTGCTCGTCATCGTCGAACGCGTCAGGAACGCGAAATCGGATGCGGCGTCCTGGAAAACCACCGGATGGTAGTTCGGGTGGATGTCGGCTTTCATGGGGGCTCCGAAGCACTGGATTCGTACGGGGGGAACCCGGCATTGTAGCGGCGGGAACCACCGCACGGCAAGCCCGGAAGGCAGGCTTCAGCGCTCGTCCACGGGCTCGCCGGAGGCATAGTCCATCGCGCTGGCCACGATGCGCGCCGGAAAGCCCACGCGCTCCAGGATTCGGATCGCGTTGCGTGCACGGCTCGTGCCGGCCCGGAGCCGGTAATCGAAGAAACCTTCGACATCCGGATTCTCGCGGAAGTGCAGCGGCATGTACTGCCCTGCCAGCAGCGGCTGCAACTCGACATCGTGGGTGGTCACCAGCACCAGCGCGCGTTGGCCCAGGTATTCGAGTACCGCCCGCGCCAGCGCCACCCGCTCGCAGGTGTTGGTGCCGCGGAAGAGTTCGTCGATCACCAGGATCGGATGCCGTCCATGGGCGGCGGCGGCGAGGAACGTGCGGATTGCCTCGACCTCGCTGAAGTAGTGGCTGCGCCCGGATTCGACCGATTGTTCACCGCGGATCGAGGTCATCACCTCGGTGAGCGGCAGCGTGGCCGAGGCAGCCAGGCAGAAACCGACAGTGCGGCCGAGGATCTGGTTGATCGCGATCATCTTCACGAAGGTGGTCTTGCCGGCCATGTTGGAGCCGGTGACGAGCGCAGACTGCCCGTCCAGCCGCAGCGAATTCTTCACCGGCCTGGCGAGCAATGGATGGCAGCCGTCGCGGATGTCCAGCAACGGGCGGGTGGTGAAGCCCGGGCGGCAGTGGTCGGGATGGCATTCCAGAAACGAGGCCACCGCAATCGCGGCATCGATGGCACCGATCGCCTCGAACGCCGTGGCCAGCGCCGGACGCAAGCGCTCGAAGCGCCCGATGGCGACCACGCAGGCAATCGGCTTGGCCAGGAAAGCCAGCGTCAGCACGGACGACAAGTCGAATACCCCGAGATCCATGCGTTGCAACCTGGTAACCCAGCGCAGCACCCGGCGCGCCTCGACTCGCTGCGGCGCCCGTTCCACCAGCCGCTGCAATGGTGACAACTCCCGCCTCGCCAGGCGGGCCAATGCTTGCGCGACGCGCAAGATGCGGGCGCAATCCTCCAGGATGCGGGTATCCCGATTCAGCCGCGATCCCGTGCGAAACAGGATCGCCGCGTTGACGGGCAATATCGCGAGCCAGATCCAGAATGACCAGCCGAACGCGATCGTCGCCACCAGTACAACCAGCGAAGCGAGCCCCCACAAAGGCAACAGGAAGGCGCGTTTCGGCCGGGTCGGTCCTGGCCCGAAGGCAAACCACGCAATGCCGGCGTTGCTGTCGTCGCGCAGGGCCGCGAGCTGCGACTGGATGCGTTCGCGCAGCGCCTGCTGCGTGCGCAAGTAGTCGCACAGGTCGTACACCCTTGCGGCTTCGTTCCCGATCCCCGGCCAAGTGCGCAATTGCGCAAACAGGACCTGTCGCCCGATCGGCGTCAGCGTGGTGTCGAGCTGGGTGAAAATCCGCGGGAACTCGAGGTCGTTCCAGGTGCGGTCTTCCACGCGCGCCGGGCCGGGCTTGTCGCGCACGAGGTCGAAGTAGCCGCTGGCCAGAACCGATGCCTCGTCCCGGCCGGGCCGCCCCCAGCGCGCGCGCAACTCTCGGCGAACCTTGCGGCCCGGAACGATGCGGTCGAGGAAGCTGCCGCCGACAAGTTGTACCCACCCGCGATGATCCACGTGTCGATCCCCCTTTCAGGCCTCGGCGAAGCGCGCGGCGCCACCGATCCAGCGTTCCGTCAGGCGGCGCGCCAGCACGGGATGCGAGCGCAGCAGCGCCGCCCCGACCCGCTGCACCGCCGGCATCAGCGAGGCATCGCGCACGATGTCGGCGATCCGGAAACCCATTTCGCCCGTCTGGCGGGTGCCGAGCAGTTCGCCGGGCCCACGCAGGCGCAAATCCGTTTCCGCAATCACGAAACCGTCGTTGGTTTCGCGCAGGGTTTCGAGCCGATGGCGCGCCAGCGCCGACAGCGGCCGTTGGTACAGCAGCACGCACGTCGATGCGACGTCGCCGCGGCCCACCCGGCCGCGCAACTGGTGCAACTGGGCAAGCCCCAGCCGCTCGGCGTTCTCGATCACCATCAGGCTGGCGTTGGGAACGTCCACCCCGACTTCGATCACGGTGGTCGCAACCAGCAAGGCCATGTCGCCCTGCTTGAACCCATCCATCGCCCCCTGCTTCTGCTTCGGCTTCATGCGACCGTGCACGAGCCCCACGGTGATTCCCGGCAGCGCCGCGGACAATTGCGCGTGCGCGACCTCGGCCGCTTGCGCCTGGAGAAGATCGCTGTCTTCTATCAACGTGCACACCCAGTACACCTGCCGGCCCGGCGCGCAAGCCGCGCGGATGCGCTCGATGACTTCATCGCGTCGCGTGTTGGCAACGGCCACGGTTTTTACCGGCGTGCGCCCCGGCGGCAGTTCGTCCAGCGTGGATACGTCGAGGTCGGCGTAGGCGCTCATCGCCAGCGTGCGCGGGATCGGCGTCGCGGTCAGCACCAGTTGGTGCGGCGCCTCGCCAGCCATGGCGCCCTTGTTGCGCAGGTCCATGCGTTGCTGCACCCCGAAACGATGCTGCTCGTCCACGATCGCGAGTCCAAGGCGCGAAAATTCGACACCTTCCTGCATCAAGGCGTGGGTGCCCACCGCGAGCGGGGCGCCGGCAGCCAGCTTCGCCAATGCTGCGGTGCGGGCGCGACCGGTCACCTTGCCGGCAAGCCAGACCACTTCGATCCCGAGCGGTTCGAACCAGGAACGGAAGCTGCGCAGGTGCTGCTCGGCCAGCAATTCGGTCGGCGCCATCAACGCCGTCTGGCGGTCGTTCGCGATCGCGTGCAAGGCAGACAGCGCGGCGACCACGGTCTTGCCGGAACCGACGTCGCCCTGCACCAGCCTCAGCATCGGCACGCGCTTGCCGAGGTCGCGTCCGACCTCCGCGGCCACGCGCCGCTGCGCGGCGGTGAGCACGAAAGGCAACGCGTCCAGAAATCGTTTCCGCAATCCTGGATCAACCGGCAAGGCCGGCGCGCGCTGCCTGCGCACGCGCGCACGCATCCGCTTCAGGCTCAGGTGATGGGCCAGCAGTTCCTCGAACGCGAGCCGCTGTTGCGCGGAATGCGTCCCCGCCAGCAACGCCGCCACGTCCGCGTCCGGTGCCGGACGGTGCACTTGCAGCAGGGCGTCGCGCAGCGGCATCAGGCCCAATGGGGCGAGCAGGTCGGGGGGAATCAGCTCCAGCGCCGCCTCGTCGGGGAGGCATGCCAGCGCCTTGTCGATCACCCCGCGCAACCTTTGCTGGCCCAGGCCCTCGGTGACCGGGTACACCGGGGTGAGGGTGGCATCGACCGCCACATCACCCCGCAACAGCCGGTACTGCGGATGCACCATTTCGAGGCCGTGCTGGCCGTGACGGATGGCGCCGAAACAGCGCAACCTCGCGCCCGGTGCAAACTGCTGCGCCTGCTGGCGCCGGAAATGGAAGAACCTGAGGACCAACGTCTCGCGTGAGTCGTCGGTGATCGCCACGCGTAATTGCGGGCGATAGCGAAATCCGGTTTCGACCGCTTCGACCACGCCTTCGACCTGCGCCGACCCGCCGGTCACGAGGTCGCGGATCGGCGTGATCCGGGTGCGATCCTCGTAACGCAGCGGCAGGTGGAACCACAGGTCCTGGACGCGCTCGATCCCGAGTTTGCGCAAGACTTCGGCCAGCGCGGGGCCAACGCCGGGCAGCGTCGTGACCGGCGCAAACCCGGAATCGCCTCTTGACCCCTTGCGCGCGTCCACTGTTCCAGCCATGCGCGCCAGCGTAACCGACGGCGAGCTTCAGCGAGCCGCCACCGCGATCACGTCCACTTCGACCGCCGCGCCTCGTGGCAGAGCCGCCACGCCGATGGTCGAACGCGCGGGGTACGGTTCGGAGAAATACCGCTTCATCACTTCGTTGACCGCGCCGAAGTTGCCGAGGTCGGTCATGTAGACCGCGACGCGCACCACGTCATCGAACGTCGCGCCGGCCGCGGTCAGCACGGCGCTGAGGTTCTCGAACACGCGCGTCGCCTGCGCGCTGATGTCGCCCGGAACCATTTCGCCGGTGGCCGGATCGAGCGGCGTCTGCCCGGACAGATACAGCGTGTCGCCCGCACGCACGGCTTGCGAATACGGCCCGATGGCTTTGGGTGCAGCGTCGGAGTGGATGGCTTGGCGAGACATGCGGGACTCCATCGATCAAGGGCGTGGTGAACCGCAAAGGATAACGGCATCCCCGCCGCTGCGCGGCCGCGCTGCGCACGCGTTCGCTTACTCGCGCCATCCTTGGCGCTCGCCCTTCGTGCCGGCTAACGCCGTTCACGGCCGATCCTGTCGGCCGTAGTCGCTCCGCCCTTCCGCCGGAAGGGGGTGAAAGCTCGCGCTCCCGCCGGGTCCCGGGTCCCGGGTCCCGAGTCCCGGCTTTCAAGAGTCCCGTCAAACAGGATACCGGTACACCCCATTCACCACTTTCGTGTTGCGGATCCGTCGCATCACGTCGGCAAGGTGTTTCCGGTGCTTGACTTCGATCGCGAAGATCAGGGTCGCGGCCTGGATGCCGCGTTCGATGTACTTGACGTCGTCGATGTTGGAATTGGCCTCGGCGATCGCGGCCGACACGGTGGCCAGCACCCCGGGACGGTTGACGACTTCGACCCGCAGCTCCGCCCGGTAGTCACCCTGGACTTCCTTGTCCCACCCGATCTCGACGCGGCGCTCGGGAAGCTTTGCCAGCTCGACCACGTTCGGGCATTCGACGCGGTGGACGACGATGCCCTTGCCCGGCGAAAGGTACCCGACGATGTCGTCGCCCGGTACCGGATGGCAGCAATTGCCGAAGCTCAGGATCCCGCGCTCGGCGCCACTGATGCGGATCTTCTCGGAACGATGCATCGCGGTGCCGATCACCGCCCCCGCCATGGCGGTCAACTTCGCCGCCACCTGGTCGGGCATGCGGTTGCCCAGCGCGATGTCGGACAGGAGGTCTTCCAGCCGCCGCAGGTTGTGTTCGCCAAGGAAGCGGTCCAGCACCTCGGGCGGAATCGCGTCGAGGCTGGACCCTTGCGTATCCAGCGCGGTTTCCAGCATGCGGTGCCCGAAATCGATCGCGTCTTCATGCTGCAGGCGTTTGAGGTACTGGCGAATCGCCGCGCGCGCCTTGCCGGTCACCGCGAAGTCCAGCCACTGCGGATTCGGTGTCGCGGACGGCGCGGTGATGACTTCCACGGTCTGCCCCGAAATCGGCTGCGCGCGCAGCGAGGCAAGCTTGCCGTCGATGCGCGCTGCCACCGCGTGCATGCCGACGTCGGTATGCACGGCGAACGCCAGGTCCAGCGCGGTTGCATTCTTCGGCAACGCCTGGATATCGCCGGCCGGGGTGAACAGGTAGACCTCGTCAGGGAACAGGTCGACCTTGACGTTTTCCAGGAATTCCAGCGACGACGGCGTTGCCGCCTGGTTGTCGGCCAGGCTCGACACCCACGCCCGCGCGCGCGATTGCGCGCTGTTGCCCGGCCCGCCCTCGGTCTTGTACGACCAGTGCGCGGCCACCCCGCGCTCGGCCACCGTATTCATGTCTTCGGTGCGGATCTGGACCTCGATCGGCGCACCGAACGGCCCGAACAACACCGTGTGCAGCGACTGGTAGCCGTTGGCCTTGGGGATCGCGATGAAATCCTTGAACCGGCCTTCCACGGGTTTG
This sequence comes from Rhodanobacteraceae bacterium, assembly GCA_036278635.1. Lineage (GTDB taxonomy): Bacteria > Pseudomonadota > Gammaproteobacteria > Xanthomonadales > Rhodanobacteraceae > 66-474. Next base: position 581 of record DASUKQ010000127.1, on the reverse strand, counting down.
AACAACGAATGCGCCGAGCCGAGCGCCTGGTAACAATGCGCGACCGTGTCGGTCACCACCCGGACCCCGTACACGTCCATCAGCTCGACGAAGGTCTTGTGCTCGCTCTTCATCTTCGACCAGATGCTGTACGGCGACTTGATGCGGCTGACGATCCGCATCGGGATGCCGTCCGAAGCCAGCCGTTCGGCCAGCGCCCGCTCGATCAGCGCCATCGATTCCCGGCGGTTGCCCACCGTGCGCTGGATCCGCGACGCGATGATCTTGTAGCGGTCGGGATACAGGCTGCGGAATCCGAGATCCTGCAGTTCGCCCTTGAACGCATTCATGCCCAGGCGTGCCGCGATCGGTGCGTAGATTTCCAGCGTCTCGCGCGCGATGCGACGGCGCGCGTCCGGCGCCATCACCGACAACGTGCGCATGTTGTGCAGGCGATCGGCGAGCTTGATCAGGATCACCCGCAGGTCGCGGGCCATCGCCAGCAGCATCTTGCGGAAACTTTCCGCGTCCGCTTCCACGCGGCTGGCGAAATCCACGCGATCCAGCTTGGTGACCCCGTCGACCAGCTCGGTCACGACGGG
>DASUKQ010000126.1:0-4484 GCA_036278635.1 Rhodanobacteraceae bacterium | reverse complement strand
TCGGCGCACCCGGATGGACGGGCACCGCGTTGAAGGCAATCACGATCCTCGGCTCGTCGCTGTCGTGCGGTTCCACGTAGTGCTCCATCCAGCACGGAAACAACACCAGCAGGCCGGCACTGGGCGTGAGCTGGATGTCACTGTAGCCGTTGGGCACCGCGCCCTTGACGTAGCCGTGCACCACGCCGGGCCGCGGATCGCGGAACACGAAACGACCGGAGCCCGGGGGAACCTGGAGGTAAAACGATCCCGACAACAGGCACCCCTCGTGTACGTGCAGGAAATTGAAGCCGCCGCGGTCGTGCAGGTTGATCCACGATTGCAGTTCGAAGGGAATGGCGGCGACGCCCATCTCGCGGAGCGCGTCGGCACACGCCGCGCGGACCGTTTCGCGCAGCGATGCGAACACCGGGTGCCCCAGGACCGCCATGTCCCCGCTGTTCCAGCCCCGGCGATTGGTGCGTCCCGCCGGTTCGGGGTGGGCCGCGCGCATCCGCATCACCGTCGCCACCCATTCCGCCAGACGATTGTCCAGCGACGGCAGGCGGGACTGCCAGATTCGGGTCGGGAACAAGTCGTAGGATTGCAGGGCGGGCGCTGCGGGACGGGCGGGGGAATTCGTCGGGGTTGACGCCATGGCCATGCTCGCTCTCGGTTGCCAAGGTGCAGCGCGCGGTCCAGCATGGCCTGCAGCGTCGACACGAAATGCGGGGTGACGATGATGCCGGGGCGCAATCCGTTGCGTGCGCTGGTCACGGGGTTGCTGTGGCTGGTCATCGGCCACGTCGCGTGGGCGTGTTCGCCGTCGCCACAGCATTGGCAGCCGGACATCGACCGGCTCGTCGCGAATGATAACCTGCATCCGCCGCCGCGACACGCGGTACTGTTCGTCGGCAGCTCCTCGATCCGGATGTGGACGACGCTCGCGGCGGATTTCCCCGGCGTGCCGGCGATCGACCGCGGGTTCGGGGGCTCGACGATCGCCGACAGCACCCATTACGCGGACCGCATTGTCATTCCGTACCAACCACGCGTGATCGTGATGTACGCCGGCGACAACGACATCGCCGAGGGCTGTACCCCGGGCCAGGTCCTGGACGAGTTCGAGGCGTTCGTCGCGCGTGTCCGCCGCGCGTTGCCGGACGTCGCGGTCGTGTATATATCGATCAAGCCGAGCATCGCGCGCCGGACGATCTGGCCCCGCATGGCGGAGGCCAACCGGTTGATCGCGGACTGGACGCGGACGCAACGGCGGGTAACCTTCGTGGACGTTTCGGCGAAGATGCTGGACGCACGCGGGAATCCACGGCCTTCGCTGTTCCGTGAAGACGGGCTGCACATGTCGCGATCCGGGTACGCGATCTGGACTCGTGCGCTGACGACCGTGTTGGCCCGGCATGGTTTCGGGACGCGCTGATTCACTTCAACGGCGTGTCACTCGGTCGACCAGGTTCCGGGTCGCAGCGATCCCGGCCGCGGGAGGTTGCCGGCCCGGATCACCCACTGCCGGCGACGATGTTGACGCTGACGGCGATCACGATCACGTTGAAGAAGAACGCGATCACGCTGTGTGCCAGGGCCACGTGCCGGATCGTGCGTGATCCGATCTGCACGTCCGAAACCTGGAACGTCATGCCGATCACGAACGCGAAATACACGAAGTCCCAGTAGTCGGGGTCGGTCTTGACGGGAAACTCCAGGCCGCCGTGTTGGCCACCCCCGTCGCCGTAGAATTCGTGCGCGTAATGCAGCGCGAAGATCGTGTTCAGGAACAGCCATGCCACGATCACGCTGCAGACCGCCAGCGCGACTTGCAGGCCATCGGCGTGCTTGCTCGCGTGCAATTCCATGGCGAGCGCCACCAATGCCACGGTCGCGACGGCGGCGCTGCCGAGGAGGAATCCCCAGTACCCTTCGTCCTCCTTGCGAGTGCGACCCCGCAGCGACCGGTTGTCCGAACGCGAGATCATGACGACGATCGCGGCGAGGAACACGACCGCCGCCGCGTCGAAAGCCAGCAATACGCTGTGATCCGGCGGCATTCCGCCGAGGAGCAGGACGACCACGAGCACGACGAAAATGGCCGCGCAAGCCAGGAAGCGCCAATGTTTGCGCATGCGGCGCCAGCGTCGCACCCACCATCCATCGCCTGATTTGACTTTGCTGGTGGCCATGGCTTCAACCGGGGTAGGCTTGGCGCGGGACGCGTGGCAGCCCCAGCTCGCATTCCAGCGCGTCGCGGTCCCACTTCGCCGTGTTGGCGGCCGCTTCGTAGGTGCTTTGCAGGAATTCCTGCAGTGCAGCTTCCGGATCGGGTGCGTTGCGGACCGCTTCGTAGGGCAGGATGAATTCACCCGCGCCTTCATGGAAGAACGCGCCGTCCGGACGCACCGGCTGGTTTCCGAAGTCTCCCGGGGCCGGGTACGCGTAGGAGTAGAAGGCCGCGTAATCCACGGGGCCGCCGCCGGGCCAGAAACCTGCGCTGCTCACTTCGTGCGAATACGCTTCGCGGGTGATCTCGTCCGGCAGGTTGGGGAAACCGCCGGGATGGGGCGGTGCCGGTCGCCCGGAAAAGCGGGTGACGGCGAGATCGAAACTCCCCCAGAAGAAATGCACCGGACTCGACTTGCCGAGGAAGCCGGTGCGGAACCATTTGAGGGCACGATCCGACCGCAGCAGCACGCGCCAGAAGCGTTGCGCGTACTCCGCGTCGTACGACGCATGCACGGTGTCCTCGCGAAATGGAATCGCCTCGGGCAGTTCATTCGGGCTGCCGTGGATCGCGATGTGCAGTCCGAGTTCGTCGAGTGCCGCGAACAGCGCGTCGTGGAATGCCGCCACCGACCGGGCTTCGAGCTTGACGCTGCGCCTGGCCCCATCGTCGACCGCAACGAGCAATGCGTGATCGAGGGAATCGAAGTCGACCTGGAAGGTCCGCTCGTTGTACGGAATCGGCGAGGTGGTCAATCCGCGTGCCGTCAAATACAGCGTGGTATGCCAGGAGTGACACAGCCATGGCGTCTGCGCGACCCGTATCTGGCCGACGATCTGCGTCCACAGGTGCAAAGTTGCGCACGTGTCCTTCCAGGCGTCGAAAGGGAGTTCCTGCCAGGCTTCGTGTTTCATTTCCGCCTCCTTGGGATGCGTTGTCGCCATTTCCAGATCGCGCGAGCCACGGCGGGCGGGCGCATTGCCGGCCACCATGTCGAACATCCTATCCCGGGACGACCCACGCAGGTTGGGATGGTTTCGGCGCCGGCCGGCGTGTCGCCCGCGTGGAATCGGAACTTGGGCTGCCGTCGGCGTGGTGTAGTCTGGCCTGCGATGGCGCAAGCCGGATGAGTTCCCCCCCCGGCGATTTCGGCCGCCGGACTTGCCCCCAACCGACAGGGTCCAGACCATGCCAATTCCCTCCGCCAGCCAGCGGCTCGAATTCGTCGGCCATTCCGGCGCGACCCTGGCCGCGCGCCTGGACCTGCCGGACGGCCCCGTTCGCGCCTTCGCGCTGTTCGCGCACTGCTTCACCTGCTCGAAGGATTTGCTGGCCGCGCGCCGCATCGCCGCCGACCTTGCACGCGAGGGCTTGGCGGTGATGCGTTTCGACTTCACCGGACTGGGCTCCAGCAGTGGTGAATTCGCCTCGACCAATTTTTCCTCCAACGTCGCGGATCTCGTTGCCGCCGCCGATTACCTGCGTGCCCACCACGCGGCGCCCGCGATCCTCATCGGACACTCGCTGGGTGGCGCGGCCATGCTGGCGGTCGCGGGTTCCATTCCCGAAGCCCGGGCCGTCGTGACCATCGGGGCACCGGCCGACACGCGCAATGTACTGAAGCAATTCGGAACCAGCATCGAGGCGATCGAAGCAGACGGCGAAGCCGAGGTGCAACTTGCCGGGCGCAAGTTCACGATCAGGAAGCAGTTCGTCGAAGACGTGCGCGCGCAGACCCTCACCGGGGCCATCGCGACGATGCGCAAGGCGTTGCTGGTGATGCATTCGCCGCTTGACGAGGTGGTCGGCATCGACCACGCCACGGCGATCTTCACGGCCGCCAGGCATCCCAAGAGCTTCGTTTCGCTCGATACCGCCGACCACCTGTTGACCCGGGCCGTGGATGCCGACTACGCGGCGAAGGTGATCGCCGGCTGGGTCGCGCGCTACGTGGGCGTCGAAGCCGCGAAGGAGATGAAGCCCGTTGCGTCGGTACGCGTGTCGGAAACGGGCGAAGGCCGTTACCAGAACACGGTGCAGGCCGGGGCCTGGCGGTCGTTCGCCGACGAGCCCGAAAGCGTGGGAGGCCTTGGTTCGGGGCCTTCGCCGTACGATTTCCTGGCCATGGCGTTGGGCGCCTGCACGTCGATCACGTTGCGCATGTATGCCGAGCACAAGCAGCTTGCGCTCGGACGAATCCGGGTGGACGTTTCGCATGCAAAAGTGCACGCGAAGGATTGCGCGGAGTGCACCGACGAAGAGCGTGCCGCCA
>DASUKQ010000125.1:0-4648 GCA_036278635.1 Rhodanobacteraceae bacterium | reverse complement strand
AGCGATTTCCGTAGCGTCACTGGCGCACAACAGAACCGGCAGGCAATCGGCGGCGAGGATCGCCAGTACCACGCCGGGCGTACGGGTGACGGCCGCGTCGGCCCGGGGTTCGGCCTGGACCTGCAGCGCGTGTCGTGCATGCTCCCCTTCGCGAAACGGAATATGCGACCCGGGTTGGTCGAACGCGACCGCGCGGGTCCCGTGCACCTGGTGCAGCCAGTGCGGTGGCGACGGCATGTTCGTGTAAAACCCGAGTTGGCTGCGGTTCCGGGCCACCGTCGAAAGATCGTCACCACTGCGGGCACCGAGGTTGAGCGGTCCGAACGGCGGCTGCGAATCCCCCGCGGGACCGCGCAGGGTGGTGAACGCCTGCACGTTCGCGGGCGCGGGCCAGTCTGCCCGCAACACGGTCTCGGCGAAACGTCGGCGCAAGGTTTGGTCGATCATGATCGTCACACAACGACAGGGCCGACCGCGGTCATGCGTGCCGGTGGCCCGCCCCGGCGGCCTCGGCATCCTCGCGCAGTGCGGCCAACAGGTCCAGGAAATCGCGCGGCGGTGCGGCGTCGAACGCCAGCGCTTCGCCTGTGACCGGGTGCGCGAACGCGAGGTGCTCGGCGTGCAAGGCCTGGCGCCTGAAACCGCGCAAGGCGTCGGCGAGTTGCGGCGTCGCGCCACGCGGCAACCGCAATCCTCCGCCGTACAGCGGATCGCCGACGAGCGGGTAGCCGGCATGCGCCATGTGCACGCGGATCTGGTGGGTGCGCCCCGATTCGAGTTCGCACTGCAGCAGCGCATGGGCACGGAACTTCTCGCGCACGCGGTAATGCGTGACGGCCGGACGCCCGCCCTCGCGCACCGCACGTCGCAGCCGATCGGCTGGATGCCGGTCCAGCGGCGCATCGACGCTGCCGCCCGCGACCGGCACGCCGTTGACGATCGCGACATAGCGGCGATGGACGTCGCGCGCGGCCAGCATCGCAACCAATGCCGCATGGGCCGGCAACGAACGCGCGACCACCAGCAAGCCGGACGTGTCCTTGTCCAGCCGGTGCACGATGCCCGCGCGCGGAATCCGCGCGAACTGGCGATCGTGGTGCAGCAGCGCGTTCAACAACGTGCCGCCCGGATTGCCCGCGCCAGGGTGCACCACGAGACCGGCAGGCTTGTCGATGACGACCAGGTCCGCGTCCTCGAACACGACGGCGAGTTCGATCGCCTCGGAACGGTCGCCCAGCACCGCCTCCTCGACGCATGTCCACTCGACCTGCTCGGCACCGTGCACGAGCGTCCGGGGCGACGCTTCACGCCCGTCCAGCCGGATCCGCCCGCTCCTGACCTGGGCGGCGAGGTGCGTCCGGGAATAGCCATGGAACAACTGCGGCAGGATCTGGTCCAAGCGTTGCCCCGCCAACTCGACCGGGATTTCCGCGCGGAAGCGTCGTTCAGCCATGTTCTCCAGCCTCCCGGTCGGTTACGGCGGATTCCGCTATCATGCCAAATCCAACTTTTCGCGTTTGCAAAGAACCTCCCGATGCCATTCCGACGTGCCGCACCCCTGCTGAAATTCGCGTTGTTCCTGCCACTGCTGTTCGCCGTCGGCGCCTGTTCGCTGTTCCACCACGGGCCGCGCGAGACGCTCAACAACATGACCGTCGAGCAGTTGTACCAGCGGGCGCAAACCTTGTCCGGGGGCGGCAACTGGAAGGCGGCCGAAACCGTCTACCAGAAACTGATCGCGCGCTTTCCGTACGGCGCCTACAACGAACAATCGCAGATCGAGCTGGCCTACGCTCAATACAAGGACGGCAAACCGGACGATGCCTACTCGACCATCAACGAGTTCATCAAGACCTATCCGACCCAGAAACATATCGCCTACGCCTATTACCTGCGGGGCCTGATCAATTTCGACCGCACCCAGTCCGCGCTGCAACGGATGGCGGGAATCGACTCGTCGCGCTTCGACCAGGGCTATGCGCTGAAATCGTTCGATGACTTCAACACGCTGGTTGCGCGTTTCCCGGATACGCGCTATGCCGCCGACGCGCGCCAGCGCATGATCTATCTGCGCAACCAGCTCGCGCAATCGGAATTGAACGTCGCCAGGTTTTACCTGCAGCGCCAAGCCTACGTCGCCGCGGCCGACCGCGCGAAATACGTCGTCGAACACTACCAGCGAGCGCCCGAAACCGCGGACGCGCTGGCGATCATGGCCAAGAGTTATCACCAGCTCGGCCAGCAGAAATTGGCCGACCAGGCCACCCAGGTCCTGAAACTCAACTACCCCGCCCACCCCTATCTCCAGAATCCGGGCGGCTGGCCCAAGCACCGCACCTGGCTGTACCGCCTGATTCCGATGACCAGCGCACACTGACGATAAAATGGGACGTAAAATGGTGTCAGGGACAATTTCACGGACATAAAATGGTGCCAGGGACAATTTCACGGACAAAGTTTCGGGATTGAAGTCAATCACCCGAAATTGTCCCTGACACCATTTTGAGAGCAGTCGTCAGCGCCACGCGTTGGAAATGGGATAGCGCCGCTCGCGCCCGAACGCGCAGGGTGACACCCGTGGTCCGGGCGCCGCCTGGCGGCGCTTGAACTCGCTCGCGTAGAGCATCCTCACCACCCGCTTGACGTCCTCCGTGTCGAAACCGGCTGCAACGATCTCGTCCTGCGACTCGGCGCCCTCGATGCAACGCTGCAGGATACCGTCCAGCACCTCATAGGGCGGCAGCGAATCCTGGTCGGTCTGGTCGGCGCGCAATTCCGCGGATGGCGCGCGCTCGATCACTGCAACGGGAATCGGGAATCGGGAATCGGCAATCGCGTCACCCCCAGCGCCCATGGTTGCCGACAGTGCCGCTTTCCGATTCTCCATTCCCCATTTCCCATTCCCGGCTTCATTGCGCCACTTCGCCAGCCGGTACACCTGCGTCTTGTAGACGTCCTTGAGCGGCGCGTAGCCACCGCACATGTCGCCGTAGAGGGTGGCGTAGCCGACCGCCATTTCGCTCTTGTTGCCGGTGGTCAGGAGCAGCTTGCCGGTCTGGTTGGACAGCGCCATCAGCAAGACGCCACGGGTGCGCGCCTGCAGGTTCTGCGCGGTGAGATCGGCGAGTTCTCCGCAAGCGGGCGCCAGCGTTGCCGTCAATGTGTCGCGGGCATCGGCGATGGGCACATCAAGGCACTCGACGCCGAGCGTGCGCGCCTGCACGTGCGCCTCGCGCAGCGACAGCTCGGAGGTATAGCGTGACGGCAGCATGACCGCGGTCACGTTGTCCGCGCCCAGGGCGTCCACGGCGATCGCCAGCGTCAATGCCGAATCGATGCCTCCGGACAATCCCAGCAGCACGGCTTCGAAACCGTTCTTGTGGACATAATCGCGCACGCCGCGCACCAGCGCCGCATACAGCGTGGCGTCCGGCGACCCCTCGGTCGTGGGCGGCCAGTCGCAAGCGCGCAGGGTGCGGGTGGACGGTTCGAATTCCGCATACAACAACGCGTCCAGGAACGCCGGCGCGCGCGCCGCGACGCTGCCGTCGCCGTTCACCAGCAGCGATGCACCGTCGTAGACCACTTCGTCCTGGCCGCCGACCATGTTGAGATAGACCATTGCGCAGCCTGTTTCCCGCGCACGCGCGACGAGCACCGCCTCACGTTGCGCCTGCTTGGCGACATCGAACGGCGAGGCGTTGATCACGATGACGAGTTCCGCCCCGGCGCGCGCGGCGGCGGCCACCGGCTCAGGCTGCCAGGCATCCTCGCAGATCAACAGCCCGATCCGCACGCCCCGGACCATGGTGACCGTGACGGCATGGCCCGGCTCGAAATAGCGCTTGTCGTCGAACACGCCGTAATTTGGCAGCACGCATTTGTGCGCGACCTGCGCGATGCGGCCTTCGCGCAGGAGTGCCGCCGCGTTGTAGACGACCCCCTCACTGTGCGGGAAACCGACCAGCGCCGTGAGTCCGTCGGTCCCGGCCGCGAGTGCGTCGAGTTCCGCCTGGCAGGCGGCGAGGAAACCCGGCCGCAGCAACAGGTCCTCGGGTGGGTAGCCGCTCAGGGCGAGCTCGGGGCATGCGAGCAGCCCGGCGCCGCCCGCGCGTGCGTCCCGCATCAGGGTACGCACCCGCTCCGCGTTGGCCTCGATCGCGCCGACCGGGAAGTCGAACTGGGCAAGGGCAAGGCGCAAGCTGGCCATGCATCACTCCGGCTAGACAAAGACCGCGACATGCGTCGCGGCCTCGTCATTTTAGTAGGAGCCGGCCGGCACGTAGCGTCTGCTCGTGCTTTTCCGGCGATCTTTCCGAGGGGGTCGGTCGCGCGCAGGCGCGCTCCTACTGCATTTTCTTCGCGAGTGCAGCGCCAAGATCCGCCGGCGACTTCACGGTCGTGACGCCGGCCTTTTCCAACGCGGCGAACTTGGCCGCGGCGGTGCCCTTTCCGCCGGAGATGATCGCGCCGGCGTGGCCCATGCGCTTGCCGGCCGGCGCCGAGGCGCCCGCAATGAACGCGACCACCGGCTTGGTGACGTTTTCCTCGATGAACTCGGCCGCCTCTTCCTCGGCGCTGCCGCCGATCTCGCCGACCATGATGATGCCCTCGGTCTGCTTGTCGTCCTGGAACAATTTCAGGCAAT
>DASUKQ010000124.1:0-7940 GCA_036278635.1 Rhodanobacteraceae bacterium | reverse complement strand
CGCGATCCGGCGACGAAGGATGCCGACAGGCACGCGACGGACTACACGAAGTTCCTGGATCCGCATGCGCTCGAGGGCAAGCGCATCGGCGTGGTGCGCGAATTGGCGCATGACGGGCCGGCGGTGACGAAGATCCTCGATCAGGCGATCGTGTTGTTGCGCGCCCATGGTGCCATCGTCATCGATCCGCTGAAGATTCCGCACGTGGACGACTATGGCAAGGCCGAGATGACCGTGCTGCTTTATCAGTTCAAGCACGGCATCAACGCCTATCTCGCCACCCGCAAGGGTCTGCCGGTACATTCATTGGCGGACTTGATTGCGTGGAACAAGGCTCACGCCGCGGAGGAAATGCCGTGGTTCGGGCAGGAGTTGTTCGTCGAGGCGGAGGCGAAGGGTCCGCTGACTGACAAGGTCTATCGCGACGCGCTGGCGAAGTTGCAACGCCTCGCAGGGCCCGAGGGCATCGATCGGGTGATGGATGCGCAGCATCTGGATGCGCTGTTGGCGCCCGCGCAAGCCCCCGCATGGCCGATCGATCTGGTCAACGGTGATCCCGGTTCGCCGTCGGCGTACGGACCGGCGGCGGTGGCAGGGTACCCGTCGATCACGGTGCCGGCCGGGCTGGTGCACGGACTGCCGGTCGGCATGCTTTTCTTTGGCCGCAAGTGGAGCGAGCCGACGTTGATCGGGGTCGCCTATGCTTTCGAGCAGATCACGACGATGCGGTGGGATCCGAAGTTCCTGCCGACGGTGCCGCCACCCGCGGGAATCAGGCCGTACATCGAGAGAGCATCTGGGTCCGATCCTGCCGCGGCAAGCCAAGGGGGAGGGATCAGCGCTCCTGGTCGGTCGGCCGCATCAGGATTTCGTTGATGTTGACGCGGTCGGGCTGGGTCACGCAAAACGCGATGGCGCGCGCGATGTCTTCGCTCTGCAATTGGCGCATCGAGTCGGCCCATGCATTCAGTTTTTGCTGGGTGTCCGCGTGCGCGATGTGTTCGCGCAATTCCGTCTCGGCCACGCCCGGTTCGATCACCGTGACGCGGATGTTGTCCTGGAACACTTCCTTGCGCAGCGCTTCGGAGAAACCGACCACGCCGAACTTGGTGGCAGCGTAACCCCCGGAACCCGCGGCCGCGATCCGGCCGGCGGTGGAGGCGACGTTGACGATGTGGCCGTTGCGGCGCTTGCGCATCCCGGGCAGTGCGGCTTGGGTGGCCGCGATCAAGCCCAGCACATTCAACTCCAGCATGTGTTTCCAGCGACCGAGGTCGGCGCTGTCGATCGGCTCCAGGTACATCACTCCGGCATTGTTGACCAGGATGTCGAGGCGGCCGAAATGCTGCTCGGTTTGCGTGACCGCGACTTGTGCCTGGGCCGTGTCGGCGAAGTCGGCGGTGATGGCGAGCGCATCGCCGCCGTCTTTCGCAATGCGTGCCGCCAGCGCATCCAACCGCTCGCGACGACGCGCGCTGACCGCGACCTGCGCGCCTTGCGCGGCCAGCTCCAGCGCGGTGGCTTCGCCGAATCCGGACGAGGCGCCGCTGATCAGCGCGACCTTGCCCTCCAGGGGCGCGCTCATGCGGCCTTGGCCGGCCGACGCAGCATTTCCAGTACGGCTTTCGCGGCATCGGCCGACGAAGCGGGGTTCTGGCCGGTGATGAGGTTTTCCGAGATGACCACGTGCGACTGCCAGTCGTCGGCCTTGGAGTACTCGCCCCCGGCTTCCTTCAACATGTCCTCGACCAGGAACGGCACGGCGTCGACGAGACCCGCGGCCTTCTCCTCGGAGTTGGAAAATCCGGTGACAGGCTTGCCGCGAACCAGCGAGATGCCGAACGGCCCGAGCGCGTTGCCCAGCGCCGCGACGCCGTGGCACACCGCCGCGACCGGCTTGCCTGCAGCGTACATCCTGTCGATCAGCAGGCGGGAATCCTCGTTGTCGGCCAGGTCCCACAAGGGCCCGTGGCCACCCGGGTAGAACACTGCATCGAAGGCTTCGGCATCGATGTCGGCCAGCTTGTGGGTCTGCGCGAGAGCCGCCATGGCTTCGCTGTCGCCCCGGAAGCGCTTGGTCGCTTCGGTCTGGCTGTCAGGCTGCTCGCTGTTCGGGTCGATCGGCGGTTGTCCGCCACGGGGCGAAGCCAGGGTAACCTCGGCCCCGGCGTCCGTGAAGACGTAATAGGGCGCGGCCAGTTCCTCCAGCCACAGGCCGGTCGACTTGCCGGTTTTACCAAGCTGGCCGTGCGAGGTCAGCACCATCAGGATTTTCATTTCTGCACTCCCATTCCTGCGCTGTGGAATCGATGCGTTGTACGCGGACACCATTTTTCAGTCTGGGGCTGGCCTGCACGGAATACAAGGGCAGGGTGTCCAATGTGTCCGGGGTGTTAGGCTGCACGTAATCTTCCTGGGCGAACCTGCAATGAACCTGATTTCCGCGCCCGTTTCCTATGGTGAACTGATCGACAAGGTCACGATCCTCGAAATCAAGTCCGAGCGCATGTCCGATCCCGCCAAGCTGGCCAATGTGCGCGACGAGCTGCACCTGCTGGATCGCATGTGGCAGATGGACGAACACTCGCGCACCGACATTTCGGCCGAGCGCGCCGAACTGAAACGCGTCAACGAGGCACTCTGGGACATCGAGGACGAGATCCGCGTCAAGGAACGCGACCAGGCCTTCGACGCGCGCTTCATCGAGCTGGCGCGTGCGGTCTACCGGACCAACGACAGGCGGGCGGCGGTCAAGCGGGCCATCAATTTGAAACTGGGGTCGCGACTGGTGGAAGAAAAGTCGTACCAGGATTACGGCGCGTCGTCGTAGGAACACGCCTGCGCGCGGGCGGCGTTGCCTGTGTTGGGTCTCGCAGTGCGTCGCTGCGGGTCGCGACCACGGTCGCTCCTACAGCGTACGCGTGTACGACTCAAGCCGTTCGATCACGTCATCGACGGTCACCAGGTCCATCACGCCCGGATATTCGATCTTGCTGCCCCAGGGTATGTCCGACGCGGGCTTGTGCAGGTACTTGCGCGCGGCGTCGTCGTAGCGGTCCACGCACCAGCGCCGGTCGGAATATGGTCCCGAACGCGCGGGATTGCTGGCGGCGTGCAGGCCAAGTACCCGCGCGCCGACCGCGTTGGCCATGTGCATCGGGCCTGCATCCGGCGTCAACACGATGGCCGCGCGCTGGTAGAGCGCAAGCGCGCGTTTCAGGGTGTCGCGGCCGATCAGGTCGAGCGGACGTGTTTGCGTCCGTGCGAGGACTGCGTCGCCCAGCGCGCGTTCGGCGGGCGACGGTCCCCCGGTCAGGACCACCCGCATCCGCAATGCCTGGGCGGCGTGGTCGGCGACCGCGGCGTAGCGTTCGGATCGCCAGTTGCGCAGCGCGTGGCTGGACGCCGGGCTGATCACGAGCGTGGGTTGGCCGTCGTCGGGCCACTGCGCTGCGGCCCATTCGCGGGCGTCGTCGGGAATCGGGATGTCCCAGCGCACGGCGGTCTGTTCCAGGCCGAGTGGCTCGGCGAAGCTGCCCATCGCATCGAGCACGTGCTTGCCGGTCCGGGCGGGAATGCGTTCGCGAACGACCAGCCCATGCAGGTCTTTGGCGCGCGCGCGGTCGTAGCCGATCCGGCGATCGGCGTGGACCGCGAGGCTCAACAAGTTGGCGCGCAACGCCACCTGCATGTGCAGCAGAGCGCCGAAGCGGCGCCCGGCCAGCGCCTGGCGTACCGCGCGGTAACCGGCCATACCGGCGCGCTTGTCGAACTCCACGAACTCGACGCCGTCGATGTCGCCGACCAGCTTGTGCTCCAGCTTGCCGACGATCCATGTCAGCGGCGTTGCCGGCCACGCGGCCTGCAGGCTCCGAACCAGCGGCACCACGTGGGTGACGTCGCCGAGGGCGGAGGTGCGCAACAGGCAGATGGATCGAGGGGGCGTGGGCATCGGCTTGCTAGACTTGGCGTGTGAAAGCGTCAACGCAATCAGGCAATGAACGCCGCGCGATCGACCCGCGCATTGTCGCATCCGGCAATGGCGCGATGGTGTTCGATGCGGCGTTGCCCGAACCGCCGGTCCAGGCGTGGTTCGATCCCGCCATGTGGCAATTGCAGGGCCGGATGCTTCCGGCCGGCGGCGGTCGCGGAGGGGTCGCCTTCCTCGACACGCCGCTCGGGCCGTGCGTGTTGCGCCATTATCGCCGTGGCGGCTGGATGGCGCCGTTGCTGGGCGACCGTTACCTGTGGAACGGTCGGACGTCCAGCCGCGGCTTCGCGGAATTCCGGCTGCTGGCGGAGCTTTGCCTGCGCGGGCTGCCGGTGCCCGCGCCGATCGCGGCGCGCTACCAGCGGCGCGGTCCGTATTACACCGCCGACCTGATCACGCGCACGATCGAAGGCGCGCAGACCCTGGCGCAGATCATCCGTGAAGGCCGCCTGGATGCGGCGCTCGCGACGCGGGTCGGTGAACTCGTTGCCCGGTTCCATGAGGCGCGGGTGGATCATGCCGACTTGAACGCGCACAATATCCTGCTCAACGCGGATGGCCTCTGGTTGATCGATTTCGATCGCGGGGAAATCCGCGTGACAGGGACGGCGTGGAAGCTGGGCAACCTCGCGCGGCTGAAACGCTCGCTGCTGAAGGTCGGCGCGTGCGATCATGACGAAGCGGTGCTGGATCGCGAGATCTGGGCGCCGCTGATGCGTGGTTACGAACGCGCCTCCGGGAAGGGTTGATGAAGAATGCGCAGGTCGATACGGGGATCGACGCGACGGTTCCGGAAGCCGGCGCCGATGCTGGCGTGTGGTCGTTGCACGTGCTCGGAACCGGCGCCGCGAGCGCGGTCGATCTCGGTTCCTCGGGCGCGGTGCTGGAACATGACGGCAACCCGATGCTGCTGGTCGATTGCGGTCCCGGTACGCTGGACCACTATTTGCGCAGTTACGGCACGCTGCCAGGGGCCGTATTCATCACCCACGGCCACATGGACCACGTCGCCGGCCTGGAGCGCCTGTTCCATGCCGCATGGTTTGGTCCCGAACAGAGGGGGCGCGTCAAACTGTTCATGCACGCGAACCTGGTGCCGATCCTGCAGTCGCGGGTCGCCGACTATCCGAACGCCATCGCCGAAGGGGGCGCCAATTTCTGGGAGGGCTTCACGTTGATACCGTTGTCGCGCGGCTTCTGGCTCGATGATTGGTGGTTCGATGTTTTCACGACGCGCCATCACGTCCCCGGTACCTCCTTCGGCGTGGTGCTGCGCGGATGTTTTGCCTGGACCGGCGACACGCGGCCCATCCCCGAAGTGCTGGCGGCCATGACCGACGCGAGCACGCTGGTCGCGCACGATTGCCGCCTGGTCGGCAACCCGTCGCATGCCGGTGCCGACGATCTGGAACGCGAATATCCGGACGCATTGCGCGAACGGCTCTTGCTGTACCACTACGGGAGCGAGGCCGAGGTCGATGCCCTGCGCGCACGCGGTTTCAAGGTTGCCGTGCCGGACGGTCGCTACCCGCTGAACGCGCCACAGCCCATACGGGCGGAGGCAGGATGATGCGTCCCGAAGCGCCGCTCGAATTGCAGCAGGGGCCGGCGCCACCGGATGCGCTGGGTCGCGTTCTGGCCGACTTGCGCATTTCGGTGATCGATCGCTGCAATTTCCGGTGTCCGTATTGCATGCCGGAAGAATCGTACCCCTCCGACCACGCCTTCCTGCGGGCACGCGAACGGCTGGATTTCGACGAGATCGAACGCATTGCGCGCGTGTTCGTCTCGCTGGGCGTGCGCAAGCTGCGCCTGACCGGCGGCGAGCCACTGCTGCGGCGCGATCTGCCTGGGCTGGTTGCCCGGCTGGCCGCGATCGAGGGCGTCGAGGATCTTGCGCTGACCACCAACGGCGCGCTGTTGCCGCGGCTCGCCCAGCCGCTGCGCGAGGCGGGCCTGAAACGCGTCACCGTCAGTATGGACAGCGCCGACCCCGAGGTCTTCCGGCGGATGTCGGGCGGCCGCGGCTCGCTCGCCGACGTCGAAGCCGCGATCGCCGCCGCCGAACGCGCGGGGTTTGCGCCGATCAAGATCAACTGCGTCGTGATGCGCGGCGTCAACGACGACGGCGTGCTCGAACTGGTCACGCGATTCCGCGGCACGGGCCACGTCTTGCGCTTCATCGAATACATGGATGTCGGCACCGTGAACGGCTGGCGCGGCGACCGGGTCGTGCCGGGCGCGGAGCTGGTGCAACGCATCGACGCGCGCTGGCCGCTGGAAGCGTTGCCCCGCAGCCCGGCGTCGACCGCGCGCCGCTGGCGCTTCCGCGACGGCGGCGGGGAGGTCGGGTTCATCAATTCGGTGACCGAGCCGTTCTGCGGCGGGTGCACGCGCGCGCGTTTGTCCGCCGACGGCAAGCTGTATACGTGTCTGTTTGCGCATGCGGGTCACGACCTGCGCGCCTTGTTGCGTGCCGGCGAATCCGACCAGGCGCTGCGCGCGACCGTTGCCGGCATCTGGAGCCATCGCGGCGACCGCTACAGCGAGCGCCGGGCGGAACTGCGCGCGGCGGGCGTGCTGGAGCACGTCGAGATGTATCGGATAGGCGGGTGACGAACATGCTTGCCTGCGTTCGGATTTCCAGGTTCGTCATCCCGGCGAAGGCCGGGACCCATGGTGCGTTTTGCACACGCTCGTCATCCCGGCGAAAGCCGGGATCCATTGTGCGTTTCAAAAGATCAAGATGGATCCCGGCTTTCGCCGGGATGACGGCAGTCTGCGTATGGCCATGAAGAAACTCTCCCATCTGGATGCTTCCAACCGCCCGCGGATGGTCGATGTCGGCGTAAAGTCGCCGACGCCCCGCGTTGCCGTGGCCGAAGCCGTGGTGCATTTCCCGCAGGCAGTCGCCGACGCGCTGCGCGAGGGTGGCATGCGCAGCGCCAAGGGTCCGGTGATCGATACCGCGATCGTTGCCGGCACCATGGCGGCCAAACGCACCCACGAGCTGATCCCGTTCTGCCACCCGCTGGCAATCGAGCGCTGCCGGATCGAAGCGGATTTCGTGTCGGACACCGATCTCGCGATTCGTTGCGAAGTGGCGATCACGCACAAGACCGGCGTCGAGATGGAGGCCCTGACGGGCGCCAGCGTGGCCGCGTTGACGGTGTACGACATGTGCAAGGCGCTATCCCACGAAATCGTGATCGGCCCGGTGCGACTGCTGGAAAAAGCGGGCGGAAAGCGCAGGGTGACAGCGGGAAAGACAACGGCGCCGGTGGCGCCGCGGACCGGATCATGAACTACCGATTGCTGTATTTCGCCTCGTTGCGCGATGCCGCGGGTTGCAGCGAAGAAAACGTCACCAGCGACGCGCGCGACGCGCGCGCGCTGTACGCCGAAGTGGCCGCGCGCCATGGCTTCACGTTCACGCCCGAGCGCCTGCGGGTGGCGGTCGATGGCGAATTCACCGGTTGGGACCGGACCCTTGCCGACGGCGCCGAAGTCGTATTCCTGCCTCCCGTGAGCGGCGGATGATGGAAGGGTTTTCGATCAGCGCGGCCCCGATCGATGCCATGGCGCTGCAACGCGAGCTGGAAGCGACCGGCGTGGGTGCCGTCGTGTGTTTCGAGGGACGCGTGCGCGCCCACAACGAGGGTCGCGCGGTCAACGGGTTGTCGTACCAGGCGTATGCACAGCTCGCCGAAGCCGAAGGCACGCGGATCATCGACGAGGCCTGTGTGAAATTCGCCGTCGAGCACATCGTTTGCGTGCACCGCGTCGGCGATTTGTCGCTCGGTGAAGTCGCCGTATGGGCAGGCGTATCGGCGGGCCACCGCGCCGCCGCGTTCGATGCCTGCCGTTACGTGATCGACGAGGTCAAGGCGCGCGTGCCGATCTGGAAGCGCGAACACTACGCCGAAGGCGACGCGGAGTGGTTGCACCC
>DASUKQ010000123.1:0-9195 GCA_036278635.1 Rhodanobacteraceae bacterium | reverse complement strand
GGCGCGGCGGCTTGGCGGGAAATTTCTTCACCGGCGTGCTGGCGGTGGTCGTCGCCAGTCCCTGCACCGCGCCGTTCATGGGCGTGGCGCTGGCCTACGCGTTCGTCGCGCCGGCCGCCCACGAAATCCTGGTGATGCTGGTCCTGGGTATCGGGCTCGCGCTGCCCCTGACGCTGATCGGCCTGGTCCCCGCGTTGGCGCGGCTGCTGCCGAAGCCGGGGCGCTGGATGGAAACGTTGAAGCAGGTGCTGGCGTTTCCGATGTACCTGTCGGCGGTGTGGCTGGTGTGGGTGCTCGCCCACCAGCGCGGCGCCGACGCCGTGGCGCTGGTGCTGGTCGCGATGGTGTTGCTGGCGGCAGCGGCCTGGTGGCATGGCCGTGGGCACGCCGACCGCAAACTTGCGCACGTCTTCACGTTGGTGCTGGCCATCGCGGCGATCGCATCGCTGGCGGGCGTCGCGCGCGTGGCCCCGCCCGTGCGCACCGCCATGCCGGATGGCAACGCCGTGGCGTTCAGCCCGGCGAAGTTGTCGCAACTGCGCGCCGCCGGCACGCCGGTGTTCGTCGACATCGGCGCGGACTGGTGCGTCACCTGCAAGGCCAATGAATACGCGGTGCTCGACACGCGCAGCTTCCACGATCTTTTGCAAACGACCGGCGCGGTGTACATGAAGGGCGACTGGACCGACGTCGACCCCGAGATCGGCGCGTACCTGCGCGAGTTCCATTCGCCGGGCGTGCCGCTGTACGTGGTGTATCCGCGCGGCGGCGGCAGCGGCCATGCGCTGCCCACTGTCCTGACCGCCTCGCTGGTCCGCAATGCACTGGTCCGTGCCGACATGGAGCCGGCGGCCCGATGATGGACCGCCGTACCGTCCTGATCCTCGTGCTCGCCTGCCTTGCCGCGTTCGGCGGCTGGTGGCTCCAGCACCGCTGGATGAACGCCCCGCCCCCGCAACCGGCCGCACCGGCGGGGGTGAAAACGTTGGCGGCAGGCGATTTCGTCGGTGCCTATGCACTGCCCGATTTGAAGGGACAAACCACGGCGCTGGCGGCCTGGCGCGGCAAGGTGGTGCTGCTCAATTTCTGGGCGACCTGGTGTGCACCCTGCCGCGAAGAAATGCCCGCCCTCGCGAAGTTGCAACGTGACCATGCCGCGGACGGGCTGCAAGTGGTCGGCATCGCGTTGGACCAGCCGCCATCGGCCGCGGCGTTCCTTGAAAAGATGCCGGTGGGTTACCCGATCCTGATCGGCATCGACGCCGATCCGGTACCGACCACCACGTTCGGCGACACCGCGGGGTTGCTGCCTTACAGCGTGCTGATTGGGCGCGATGGCCGCATCCTGGCCACCAAGCTGGGCGTGCTCGACCCGCCCACGATCCGGGCCTGGTTGCAGCAGGCGGCTCTCCAGCCCCGGTAATCCGCTGGTCAGGCGCCTCCCACGTCAGGCAAGGCCGCGATCATGGACGAATGAATGGCTAACGTCGCCAAACTCCAGCGATTTCGCGCATAACGCTGGACAAAGCATGAACGACAGTTCAGACTTCGCGGCTTCCGGTCCGCTGGCCGCAAGCAATTTCGAGCGTGGCGCAGATCCTGGTCCTCCACGGCCCCAACCTCAATCTGCTCGGCGCCCGGGAGCCCGGGGTGTACGGTCGCGAGACGCTGGCCGAGATCGACGCGCTCCTGGCCGACCGCGGCAACGCATCCGGTCATGCCGTGCAGAGTTTCCAGTCCAATGCCGAACACGAGTTGATCGAACGGGTCCAGGCCGCGAAAGATGATGGTACCGCCTTCATCCTGATCAACCCGGCCGCCTTCACCCATACCTCGGTCGCGTTGCGCGATGCACTTGCCGCCGTCGCGATACCTTTCATCGAGGTACACCTGTCGAACCCGCACCGCCGCGAACCGTTCCGCCGCCAGTCCTATTTTTCCGATCTCGCGGTGGGCGTCGTCGCCGGCTTTGGCGCCGACAGTTACCGCTACGCGCTGGACGCGGCGATCCAGCGCCTGGCCGCAGCCTGATCCACCCCTTCCCCGTCTCCACACGAGTCCACCATGGATCTCAGAAAAGTCAGAAAACTGATCGAATTGCTGGAAGAATCCAATCTTTCCGAACTGGAGATCCGGGAGGGCGAGGAATCCGTCCGCCTGTCGCGATTCCCCGCCGGCAGCAGCATCGCACCGCAGGCGATCCCGGCATCGCCGCCGAGCATTGCGGCTCCGACGGTACCGGGTTCCACCGCGGCGCCTGCGCCCGCGTCGGCGGAGCCGGACCTGCCCGCCGGCAATGTCGTGCGCTCGCCGATGGTGGGCACCTTCTACGCCGCGCCTTCGCCGGGCGCGGAGCCCTTCGTCACGGTCGGGCAGCAAATCAAGGTCGGCGATCCGCTGGGAGTGATCGAGGCGATGAAGATGTTCAACCAGATCGACGCCGAATTCGCCGGCACCGTGCTGGCCATCGTTGCCGAGAACGGACAGGCGGTCGAATTCGACCAACCGCTGTTCGTGATCGGATGATGCCGGGACTCGGGAGCCGGGACCCGGGACTCGGGAGCCGAACGGCGGCCCGTGCGCTTGCATTCGGACCACAGCCGCAACCTCGCCGTTCTCCTCATCAATCGCGCGCACCGCGTCCGAGCCGCCTCGACTCGACTCGCGCCGCTCGCCTCATCCCAAACCGGGTCGCAATGGCGCGAGTTTCACGCCGAGTCCCGAGTCCCGATTCCCGAGTCCCGTTCCCATGCTAGACAAAGTTCTCATCGCCAATCGCGGCGAAATCGCCCTGCGCGTGCTGCGCGCCTGCCAGACCATGGGCATCAAGACGGTCGCGGTGCATTCGACCGTCGACCGGAACCTCAAGCACGTCGGCATGGCCGACGAGGCCGTGTGCATCGGGCCGGCGCCGTCCGCGCAGAGTTACCTCGACATTCCGGCCATCATCGCCGCGGCGGAAGTCACCGACGCCAGCGCGGTCCACCCGGGCTACGGATTTCTTTCCGAGAACGCCGATTTCGCCGAGCAGGTCGAACAATCCGGTTTCGTGTTCGTCGGGCCGAGTGCCGACGTGATCCGCCTGATGGGCGACAAGGTCGGAGCGATCAAGGCGATGAAGGCCGCGGGCGTACCCTGCGTGCCGGGCTCGGACGGCCCCCTCGACGACGACGTCGAGCGCAGCCTGAAGATCGCCCGCGAGATCGGCTATCCGGTCCTGATCAAGGCTGCGGGTGGCGGCGGCGGACGCGGAATGCGCGACGTGCACACCGAAGCCCACCTCGGCAATGCCATCGCCACCACCCGCGCCGAGGCGCGCGCCGCGTTCGGCAACGATCAGGTCTACATGGAGAAATTCCTCCAGAACCCGCGACACGTGGAAATCCAGGTGCTGGCCGACGGCCAGGGGCGCGCGATCCATCTTTGCGAGCGCGACTGCTCGATGCAGCGTCGCCACCAGAAGGTCGTCGAGGAAGCGCCGGCGCCGGGCATCACCCCGGAACAACGCGCCGAGATCGGCAAGATCTGCACGGACGCCTGCCTGCGCATCGGCTACCGCGGCGCCGGCACGTTCGAATTCCTGTATCAGGACGGGCGCTTCTACTTCATCGAAATGAACACCCGCATCCAGGTCGAACACCCGGTCACCGAACTGATCACGGGCGTCGACCTGGTCCGCGAGCAGCTGTTGATCGCCGCGGGCGAACCGTTGTCGTTCCGGCAGGAGGACATCGTGCCGCACGGCCACGCGATCGAATGCCGCATCAACGCCGAGGATCCCGACACGTTCATGCCCTCGCCGGGCACCGTGCGGCGCTTCGAGGCGCCCGGCGGCCCTGGCGTGCGGGTCGACACCCACCTGTACGACGGCTACAGGATCCCGCCGAATTACGATTCGATGATCGGCAAGCTGATCGTGCACGGCTTCGACCGCAAGACCGCGATCATGCGGATGCGCACCGCGCTCAGCGAAACCGTGATCGAAGGCGTCAAGACCAACCTGCCGCTCCAGCAGCGAATCATGGGCGACAGCGGGTTCAAGCACGGAGGACGCAACATCCATTACCTGGAGAAGCGCATCCGCGAGCAGAAGGAAAAAGGAATCGTGCTGGAAAGCTGACTCGGGACTCGGGACTCGGGACTCGGGACTCGGGACTCGGGACTCGGGAAGAGCGTAACCACTCTTGTCGTCATTCCGGGGCCGGACGCGTTTTTTTGCGGCCGGAAATGACGATAAGTTCTTGCATCGTGTGATCACGCACCCATGCCCTGGCTCGAACTGCAACTGACCCTCGACGCTGCCATGGAGCCGCGCGCCGAAGCCGCGCTCGAAGCCTGCGGTGCGCTGTCGATCACGCTGATGGACGCCGATGCCGACACGCCCGACGAAGCGGCGATCCTCGAGCCGGGCGTCGACGAGGCGCCGTTGTGGCGATCGCTGACCCTGCTGGCGTTGTTCGAAGCCGACGCCGATCGCCACGGCCTGACGCAGCTTCTGCTGGAGGCATTGCCGCGCCTCGCGCCCGACCGCATCGCTTTCCGCGCGGTCGCCGACCGCGACTGGGAACGTGCGTGGATGGATCGTTACAAACCGATGCGTTTCGGCAACCGGTTGTGGATCTATCCGTGGAACGTCGAGCCCCCCGATGATGCAACGCGCGTGGTCGTGCGGCTCGACCCCGGACTTGCCTTCGGTACCGGCACCCACCCGACCACCGCGCTGTGCCTCGAGTGGCTGGACTGTCTCGACCTTGCGGGCAAAACCGTGCTCGACTACGGCTGCGGCTCGGGGGTGCTCGCGATCGCCGCACTTGCGCTCGGCGCCCGCCGGGCCATCGGCATCGACAATGATCCGCAGGCGCTCGTGGCCTCCCGCGACAATGCCGGACGCAACGACGTGGCCGGCCGTTTGCGACTGTTCGCGCCGGACGCATTGGTGGACGGCGAACCCTGCGACGTGCTGGTCGCCAACATCCTCGCCCGTCCCCTGGAAGAACTCGCGCCGCACTTCGCACAACGGGCCAGGCCGGGGGCGCCGTTCGCAATCTCGGGCATCCTCGCCGGCCAGGAACCCGATCTCCTGGCGCGCTACCGCGCCTGCGGCTTCTCCTCGCTGCGGGTCGCCCGCCGCGAAGGATGGGCCCGGATCGACGGTCGACGCGGCATGACCTGATTCTGTGGCCCGGTTGACGCCGGGTTGGCGAATTTGTTGTTACGCTTCCGCACTCGTCGCAGAAAGACCGACACTGCGTCCATGTATACCCAATGTCCGGAATGCCTGACGATCTTCGAGATCGACGAAGCCGCCGTGCAGGCTTCGCTGGGCATCGTGCATTGCGGACACTGCGCGCGACGCTTCGACGCGCTGCGCACGCTGAGCGATACGCTTCCGGCCGAGCCCGACGCACCGCTTGCCGAACAATATCCCGCGGAACTGGCCCCCACCCTGACCGACAAGGTGTCCCCCGCGGCGTTCCGATTGACGACGAAGGGGCAGCGTTTGGGCAATGACATGGCGCCGGGCCCGCCCGCGCGCGAATCCGCAGCCACGGCAACACCGGTGGATCCGGCTGTCGGCGAAAACCAGTCCGCAGACGACGTGCGGTCGCCGCCCGGTGACAATTCCGACGACTGGTTCGCGGACTTCGAAAGCGAGCTCGCGCCTTCGCCCACCGTCGATCCCGTGGCGCCGCTGCCGCTCCGCGCACCCGATTACACGTGGCGGGTCAGCGACCTGTCCGCGCAATCCCGGTTTCCCGGCCCCGACATCCCCGTCACGCTGGGGGGAACCGGGACGGACGACGTCGGCCTCGATATCGAGCAGGAAACGCGAGGGACGCGCACGGACGAGCCCGCGGGCGCGGCCGGCAACACGCCGAACACGGCGATCCCGGAAGACTTCGACGCCCCGCCCATCGCGCAGACGGAACTTCCCTTCGACGAACCCGATGGCTCCGGCTTCGAAAACCCGGGTCCGCCGGACGAGGACATGGCGGCACCGTGGCTGGACGCCTTCGATGACAGCACGGCGTTCCCCCCCGACCTAGTCACGGAGGATGCCGATCCGGCATCCGCCGAACCCCACGCCGGCCTGCAGGCAAGTCCCGCGGCGGCGCGCGACGACGAAGTCCCCGACATTGCGGAAGCGACCGACGCCGCGACGGCGCAGGCTGTCGTCGCCGGCACCGAAGGCGAATCCGTTCCGCCGCCGACGCCGGTTTACGTCCGCCCGCGCCGAAGCCGTGCCGCCGGCGCAATCTGGCTGCTGGGTTGCCTGCTGCTCGCGTTGCTGCTGGCGGCGCAACTGGCCTGGGCCAAGCGGACGGAACTGTTCCGGAATCCGGCGACACATGCCTGGGCCGCACGCGTCTGCGCGGTGGTCGACTGCCACCTGCCGCCGATCAAGGCCACCGCGAAACTCGAACTGGTGTCGCGTGATGTCAGGCCCGATCCCCGCGCCGCGGGTGCCCTGATGGTGACGGCGACGGTACGCAACGATGCGACCTTCCGCCAACCATGGCCGACGGTGGTGGTCGCACTCACCGACCTCGACAACAATCCGGTCGCGATGCGACGCTTCCGTCCCGCCGAGTACATGCCCGAGTCCGCGCGACGTGCCGCAGGCATCGCGCCCGGCGCGACGGTGGCGATCGCCTTCGAGGTTGCCGATCCGGGCAAGCGCGCGAGCGGCTTTCGATTCAGTTTCGAGTGATCCCGGTGCGGCGCGATGCGCGCGTACGCTGCTAAACTCAACGGTTCGCGCGCGCACGCACCGCCGACGCGAAACCGGAATCACGCAATACGGACGCTTCATGGGGGGTCACATTTCGAACGCAACGCCAGCACGCAGCGATGCAAACCGGCCTGCACGCGCCGCGGCGCAAACGCTGGGCGATTGCATGGCATCCAGTGCACGCCGGTACCTGGCCGATCTCAACGGGACGCCGTGTCGCCAGGGCCTGTACCAGCGGATGCTGCGCGAGGTCGAATTGCCGCTGCTGCGCGAAACGCTCGAATGGAGCGGAGGCAACCAGAGCCGCGCCGCCGAGGTGCTGGGCATCCATCGCGCCACCTTGCGCAAGAAGCTGCGCGAACTCGGTATTGTCTGACCATCAGGGACTTCCACCGCACATGACCGGATCGGGCATCGTTACCACGCGTCGCGCGCTGCTGAGCGTTTCGGACAAGACCGGC
Source organism: Rhodanobacteraceae bacterium (assembly GCA_036278635.1). Classification (GTDB taxonomy): domain Bacteria; phylum Pseudomonadota; class Gammaproteobacteria; order Xanthomonadales; family Rhodanobacteraceae; genus 66-474. The sequence goes on along the minus strand of DASUKQ010000123.1, from coordinate 2,001 downwards.
CTGGCCGACGTCGGCCGTGCCCTGCACGCGCTCGGGATCGAAATCGTGTCCACCGGCGGCAGCGCGCAGGCGCTGCGCGAGGGTGGGGTCCCGGTGCGCGAGGTCAGCGACCTCACCGGGTTCCCGGAAATCATGGATGGCCGGGTCAAGACCCTCCACCCCAAGGTCCACGGCGGGTTGCTGGGCCGGCGCGGGACCGACGATGCCGTGATGCGCGAACTCGCGATCGCGCCGATCGATCTGCTGATCGTCAACCTGTATCCATTCGCGCGAACCATCGGCAACGCCGGCACCACGTACGAGCAAGCCATCGAACAGATCGACATCGGTGGTCCCGCCATGTTGCGCGCCGGCGCGAAGAACCACGAGCGCGTGGCGGTGGTCTGCGATCCGGCGGACTATCCGGAACTGATCGAGACACTGCGTCGTGACGGCGGCACATCGTTCGAACAGCGGCGCCGCTTCGCGGCACGGGTATTCGCGCACACCGCGCGTTACGACGGGATGATCGCCGACTGGATGTCGGCGCGTGCCGACGGCGAGCCCACCGAAGCCTATCCGCCGACCCTGCACTTGGCGCTGCGCCGCGCGCAGGAAATGCGCTACGGCGAGAATCCGCACCAGGCTGCGGCGCTGTATGTCGACGGCCGCGGCAGGACCGGTACGGTGGCCGGCGCCACGCTGCTCGCGGGCAAGGAAATGTCCTACAACAACCTCATGGACGCGGACACCGCGCTGGAGTGCGTCAAGGCCTTCGACAAGACCCCGGCGTGCGTGATCGTCAAGCACGCCAACCCGTGCGGCGTGGCGCTGGACCAGGATCCGGTGGCAGCCTACGAGCGGGCATTCGCATGCGACGCAACCTCTGCGTTCGGCGGCATCATCGCCTTCAACCGACCGATCGACGCAGGCCTGGTGACGCGCATCCTCGCCAACCAGTTCGTCGAAGTCCTGGTCGCGCCGGCGTTCGACGAGGACGCACTGGCCGCGCTCAGGAAAAAGCCGAACGTGCGCGCGCTGGCGACCGGCGAATGGCCGCCGGTGCCCGGCAACGCGCAACGCCAGATGCGCAGCATCACGGGCGGCGTCCTCGTACAGGATTCGGACGTCGATACCCTGATGCTCTCCGACCTCAAGGTCGTCACCCGGCGCGTCCCCGACGCCGAACAGTTGCGCGACCTGCTGTTTGCGTGGCACGTGGCGATGTACGTGAAGTCCAACGCCATCGTGTACGCGAAGGGCGGCGCCACCATCGGCATCGGCGCCGGCCAGATGAGCCGCGTGATCAGCGTCAGGATCGCGGCGATGAAGGCCGCCGAAGCCGGGCTCTCCACGCAGGACAGCGTGATGGCCTCGGACGCGTTCTTTCCGTTCCGCGACAACGTCGACCTGGCCGCGGGCGCGGGCGTGCGTGCGGTGATCCAGCCCGGTGGTTCGCTGCGCGACCAGGAAGTCATCGACGCGGCAGACGAACACGACATGGCGATGGTGTTTACCGGGACTCGCCACTTCCGTCACTGACGCGGCTGTCGGGGACAATTTCGCCGCCCCGGCCGCGGGAGTGGGGGACAATTTCGCCGCCCCGGCCGTCCATGGTCCAAAAAACTCGTCGGCAAAAATTGTCCCTGACACCATTTTGCTGCTGACACCATTTTGCTGGTCGGCAAAATTGTCCCTGACACCATTTTGCTGACACCATTTTGACTCGATCCGGCCCCCGGGTTCCGATGGTGCTACGCTGTTCCGGCCATGCGCTACGAACTGTTCTACTGGCCCACGATCCAGGGGCGTGGCGAATTCGTCCGGCTCGCGCTGGAAGACGGGGGCGCGGATTATGTCGACGTTGCGAGGCTTCCGGAAGGATCGGGTGGCGGGACCGCGGCGCTGCTGCACTGGCTGGACGAGCCTGCGGTGGGCCACGCGCCGTTCGCACCGCCGTTCCTGAAGGCCGGTCGCCGCCTGATCGGACATACCGCGAACATCCTGCTGTTCCTCGGGCCG
>DASUKQ010000122.1:0-2846 GCA_036278635.1 Rhodanobacteraceae bacterium | reverse complement strand
CATCCGCATACGCCAAGCGCGAAGGATTCGCCGACAGCGGCTATCGCTGCGTCATCAATTGCAACAAGGGCGGCGGACAGACCGTGTACCACCTGCACGTGCACCTGCTGGGCGGCCGGCAAATGCACGAAGGCATGGTTTGAGGGCCGACGTCGCGGGTGTTTGGTGGGCGGTGCACGTCCCAGTGGGCGTGGGTTTTCCCGGAACTCAATGGAGGTGTCCCGTGCAACGGTACGTTTCCCGCCGCGGTTCAGCATTCGTCGCTGGAATTCTCATCGGCCTCCTGGCGGCGGCATCCGCCTCTGCGGCCGGGCCCGCAGCCAGCCAATTGATGAACGACCCGGACGCGCCCTACCGGGTCTTCGTCACCAAAATCGGCAAGACATTCGTCAAGGACCACGCGTTCGTCGGCCGTTTTGCGACTACCGTGTCGATGCCGGACGGCACACGCCGCACGATCGAATTGGTCCCGACGATCCATGATGGGGGCTTCGTCGTAAAACTGGACGACACGGTCCACGGCAAACACGTGGGGTCGAACGGCAACAGCTACATGACCCCGAATGGATCGACCACCAATGGAACATCCGCGACAGGCACCCTGATGGTGCAACTGCGCGACCTGGACCATCCGGGCGCGCGGATGCATTTGGCGCCGCAAGCCGGATCCCCGCCACAGCTCGTCTGGGGGAATGGCGGGAAGGTGGACCCGGCCACCACGCACTTCCAGGTGTCCATTTACCAGGTCGTGAAGACCATCGCGTTCGGGGCGCCGCTCACGAACGAATATTCGACGATGGTGGCCGACGCCGACGGCTCGCGCCGCAGCCTTGCAGTGACGCCGGAGCAACGGGATGGCCAGACCCTCATGCGGATCGACGACGGCGGTCGCATCACCGAGGTCCCGGTGGGTGAGTCCGTCGTCACAGGCAACCTGGTGGTTTCCGTCGCCGACATGCAACAGATGCTCGCCGCGTTCGGGAAATATTGCGCAGAGGCGGATTCCCGCTGCAACAAGTAGTCAGATGCAACGGCGCCCGCTCAGCGGCGGGCGCCGGGTCTTGCGGGGAAGCCAGGAATCAGCCCTTCTTGGGCGGCGGAGGTGGCGGCGGCTGCGGCACCACGATCACCGGCGGTGGGTAGTACCCGGGGCCGAACCCGTAACCCCAACCGCAACCCCATGGCGACCAGAACGGGTCGCAGGGACCCCATGGACCCCAAGGATCGTAGGGGCGCTGGATGTAAAGCGGGCGCCGCGGCCAGAGGTACACGTTGTTGGCGTCGACCTTCGGATAGGTGTAATCGTACTGGCCGATCTTGTGCTGGATGGTTCCGTCGAGCGTGCCGGTGACGGTGAGTTCCCGGCCCTTGGCGAAGACTTCCGGATCGTAGAAGCCCTGCTTGCACGCGACGAAGCGGCCGAGGCTGTCGCCGCTGGTCCGCGGTCGCGCCTGTGAATCGAGCGGTTCGGCCAGCACGAAGAAACAGGTTTGCTGCTCGCGCGGCTGGGTTTCGATGATCTCGCCGCCCCAGCGCACCTGCGTGGCGCTCGCGCCGCTGCGTGCCGCCTCCAGCGAAACGGGAGGATAGTCGCCTTGCAGCGGTTGCGGGATGGTGGCGCAGCCTCCCAGGGCCAGCGCGCCAACGGCGGACAACAACAAAACGCGACGTGACATGGCGGGCCTCCGAGAATAGTGAACCGATGCGTCTATTTGACCACACGGCGCGGCCGGAAACGCCGCACGCGCTGCGCGAACGCGCGGATCCGTTCAGGCGGCGGTTCGGAATGCCGGTAACGAAGGGTCAGGTATTCGCTCGCCAGCTCCTGCAAAACGCTTGCATGGCCCGGCAGCGCGACGGTGGTGCGCAGGTAGAAATCGTGCGGCCCTTCGGTACTTTTGCGTGCAATGCCCAACCGTGCCAGCCGCTTCTGTAGGTGCAGCTGAGCCTTCGCAAGGTTGTCGCGCGGCTTGTTGCGCGGACGCAGCGACGCCAGCAAGGCGCCGGCACCGAGCGCGAGGACGATCACGATCGCCAGTGCGAATCCCAGCATCTGCACGCTCGCATGGTTGATGCCGAACGGCCGGAACAGGTGCGCCTGCCGGAGTGAATCGAAGCCCATCACCGTCTGTCCCCACCAGCGGTTGATCACGTCGAGCCGATTGCGCCACGGCAACCACCAGGCGCTGCCGCCGCCGCCGACGTCTCCGCTCGCACCGCCGGTGTCGGCGAGGATGATTCGGCTCACCGCCGCGGTGGGGTCGATCCGCACCCAGCCGCGCCCGGCCAGCCAAACCTCCGACCATGCATGTGCGTTCGACTGGCGGACCAGCAGGTAGTGCGCGAGCGGATTCCAGTAGCCGCCCTGGTAGCCGATCACCACGCGTGCCGGAATGCCCGCGGCACGCATCAGGAAGGTGAAGGCGCTGGCGTAGTGCTCGCAGAAGCCGGTCCGGGTGTCGAACAGGAAATCGTCGATGCTGTTGCGCCCGAGCGACGGTGCATCGAGGTCATAGACGAATCCGCCGTCGTGGAACAGCTCCAGGGCGTCGCGCACGAGCGCCGCGTCGTTGCCGCCGGCGTGCGCGCGCCAGCTCGCCGCCAGCGCACGCGCGCGAGGGTCGAATCCGTCCGGCAGGGCGAGGGCTGCGGCGCGCACCTGCGGGGCAAGTCCGTCGACGGCAAGCCGGTACCCGGTTGCCGAGGCCATCCGGTAGCGCATCGCCTGGTCGACGGGCTGCACCGACCACAGCGTGTGGTCCGGGCCCATGTTCGCGCCCTCCGGGGCTTCGATCGGCACGTCCAGTGCGAACAGCCAGTGCTGGTGGCTCGGGAGCAGGGTGACG
>DASUKQ010000121.1:0-11659 GCA_036278635.1 Rhodanobacteraceae bacterium | reverse complement strand
CCGGAGCGGGCGTCGGCGGGGGTGGAATCGCGTCTTCCGGGATGCTGGCCATGGCCGTGGTACCAAGCGCGCAGGCGAGCAAGACTACTACTACCAACGGAGCCGGGTGGGGCGATTTCCATTCCAAACCTCCGCCCGCGGGCGATATGCTTGCGGTTCGCATCATCGCGCGCAGCCAGGGAGAACGTCATGTCACTTGCAGGCAAACGCATCGCGATCACCGGCGCCGTCGGCTCGCTCGGTACCGCCGTCGTGCAGGCTGCGCTGGCCGAGGGCGCGAAGGTCGCGGCGATCGACCGCGCCGATGCGCCCACGACAGGCAGTGGTTCCGGGGCGGTGCAATGGTTCGGTGGCGTGGATCTCGCCGACACCGCCCAGGCGAAGACGGCGATCGATGCGGCGGCCAGGGCGCTCGGCGGCCTCGACGCACTGGTCAACATCGCCGGGACATTTCGCTACGAAACGCTGGCCGACGGCAGCCCGGAGACATTCGACCTGTTGTATCGCATCAACCTGCGGACTGCGGTCGCGGCGAGCAAGGCCGCGCTCGCGCACATCCCGCAAGGCGGACGGATCGTCAATATCGGCGCGGCGTCGGGGCTGAAGGCCGGCGCCGGCGTCGGTGCCTACACCGCATCGAAATCCGGCGTGATGCGTTTCACCGAGGCGCTGGCCGAAGAGCTGAAGGCGCGCGACATCACCGTCAACGCACTGCTGCCTTCGATCATCGACACGCCGCCCAATCGCCGCGACATGCCCAAGGCCGACTTCGGCAGGTGGGTGAAGCCGGAGCAACTCGCCGACGTGATCACGTTCCTGCTGTCCGATCGTGCGACCGCCATCACCGGCGCGTTGATTCCGGTGACGGGCAGGGTGTAGCCGAAATGGTGTCAGCCGAAATGGTGTCAGGGACAATTTCGGCGAGTATCGACGCCCACGTCAGTCCACCTCGGAAATTGTCCCTGACACCATTTCGGCGCGTCAGCCCACCTCGGAAATTGTCCCTGACACCATTTCGGTGCCGTGTCGGCGTGGCGGGGGAGGAGATCAGCCGCCCTCGAGGTGATACCGGGTCGCGGTCTCCACTTCGTTCTTCGAGCCCAGGAACACCGGTACGCGCTGGTGGAGTTGCGTGGGTTGTACCTCGAGGATGCGTTCGCGGCCGGTGGTGGCCGCGCCGCCGGCCTGTTCGACAATGAAGCTCATCGGGTTGGCTTCGTACATCAGGCGCAACTTGCCGCCCTTCGATTTCACCTTCTCGTCGACCGGATAGATGAAGATGCCGCCGCGGGTGAGGATGCGGTGCACGTCGGCGACCATCGATGCCACCCAGCGCATGTTGAAGTCGCGCTCGCGCGGGCCGGTCCTGCCGGCCAGCAGATCCGCGACGTAGCGTTGCATCGGCGCTTCCCAGAATCGCTGGTTGGACATGTTGACCGCGAATTCCGAGGTGTCTTCCGGGATCGTCGCGCCGGCACGGGTGAGCCGGAAGCTGCCTTGTTCGCGATCCAGCGTGAACACGCTGACGCCGTGGCCCGTGGTGAGGACCAGCACCGTGCTCGATCCGTACACGCAATAACCCGCCGCGACCTGTTGCGTGCCGGGTTGCAGGAAGTCCTTTTCGGTCGGCTGCGTCACGCCTTCCGGACAACGCAACACCGAGAAGATCGTGCCGACCGAAATGTTGACGTCGATGTTGCTGGAGCCGTCCAGCGGATCGAACAGGAGCAGGTAGTTTCCCTTCGGATAGGCATCGGGGATTGGGTAGGGGTCGGCCATTTCCTCCGACGCGCACGCGGCCAGGTGCCCGCCCCAGGCATTGGCTTCCAGCAGGATCTCGTTGGAAATCACGTCGAGCTTTTTCTGGGCCTCCCCCTGCACGTTACCTGTACCGGCTTCACCGAGCACGCCACCCAGCGCGCCCTTGCCGACCGCGATCGAGATCCGTTTGCAGGCGCGCGCCACCACCTCGATCAGCAGGCGCAGATCGGCATTCACGCTGTCGTGGCGGCGCTGTTCCTCGATCAGGAACTGGGTCAACGAAACCGCGGCGGGCGAATTCTGTCGCATGTCGGATTCCTCGTGCGGGGCCGGCCATTGTCCCGGCTTGGCGCGACGGTTGCCACTGGTTGCTGACAGGACGCTGTCAGCAGCCAGGGGCCACCCTGTGCAGGCATCCGCCTCGATCAGGAGCCTCGCATGGAACCGCCGAATGACCTCGTTTTCTTCCACAACCCGCGCAGCCGCGCGGCCATGACGCGTGCATTGCTGGAGGAACTCGGCATCGAGTTCGAGCAGTGCGTCGTGGATTTTCGCAACAACCAGCAGCTCTCGGCCGAATACCTCGCGATCAACCCGATGGGCAAGGTGCCGGCGCTCCGGCACAACGGCGTGGTGGTCACCGAAACCGTCGCCATCTTCATCTACCTCGCCGACCTGCATCGCCAGGCCGGCCTGGCGCCCGGGCTGGACGATCCGGATCGCGGTCCCTACCTGCGCTGGATGGTGTTCTATGCGGCGTGTTTCGAGCCGGCCGTGGGCGACCGCGCAATGAAGCGCGAACCGGCCCCTCGCGCGCAGTCGCCTTATGCCGATTACGACACCACCGCGAAGGCCATCGAGCAGGCGTTGACGCGCGGTCCGTGGCTCCTCGGCGAACGTTTCAGCGCCGCCGACGTGCTGTGGGGCAACGCGTTGCGTTTCGTCACCCGGTTCGGTTTGGTCGAGGCCACGCCGACGATCGGAGGTTACATCGAGCGCGTGATGGCGCGCCCGGCGGAGCAACGCGCGCTGCAGGCCAACGAAGCGCTGGCCGCGGAAATGGGCCTGGCGGCGTGACCGACACCACCACGGCGCAGGCGCGGCACGTTTACCACGCGTGGGATCGCTGCGCGCGCGAGCGCGACACGGAAGGATTGCTCGCGTTGTACACGCCCGATGCGATCCTGGAAACGCCGTTGATCCCGGCGGTCCTGGATGTTTCCGTTGGGGTGCTGCAGGGGCACGCGACACTGCGGCATTTCTTCGAGGAAGGCGGCCGCCGCCGGCCCAATCCACTGGTCCGCTGGTATCGGGAACCCGACCGCTATGGCTTCGATGGGTCACGCTTGACCTGGGAATACCCTCGCGCCGCGCCAGGTGGCGACCAGATCGGACTGGTCGAAGTGATGGATCTCGATGCGGGGCGCATCCGGCACCACCGCATTTATTGGGACTGGTTCGGTTTCGGGCGGTTGCTGGAATCGGCGCGCAAAAAATGGGCGCCAATGCCATAGCGCGCGGGCGTACGGGATTTGCGATCATGCGCGGGTGCGCCGCGCCGATCGCCTGTTCCTCATCATCCACGCCTTGCGGGGCCGCCGTACCGCGCTGCCCGCGCGGCGGCTCGCCGACACCCTGCGCGTATCGTTGCGCACGGTGTATCGCGACGTCGCGGACCTGCAATTGTCGGGCGTGCCGATCGAGGGCGAGGCCGGCGTCGGTTACGTGCTGCGCAAGGGATCGGACATCCCGCCGCTGATGTTCACGGCCGAAGAACTCGAGGCGCTGGTAGTCGCCACGCGTTTCGTGCGCGCCTTTGCTGGCGAGAAGCTCGCCGCCGGCGCGCAAGCGGCGATGCTCAAGATCGACGCCGTGCTGCCGGCGGAATTGCGCGGGCGCGCCGAGCGTTCGCGGGTGTTCGTGCCGCAACGATGGTACGAGGCGCGATCCGGCATCGTCGACGCGTTGCACGAAGCCATTGCCGCGCGTCGCGTGTTGAGAATCGACTATTGCGACGAAAACGGCAACGCGAGCACCCGCGAAATCGAGCCCTTGTGTCTCGCCTGCTGGGGGCCCGTCTGGACACTGGGCGCCTGGTGCCGGATGCGCCGCGACTTCCGCAACTTTCGCCCCGATCGCATGCAGTTCGTCGCGACCGGCGAAACCTTCGTGGAAACGCGTGAACGCGGCCTGGACACCTATCTCGCCCACGCCGGCGTGGCGCGCCACCGCGTCGAATGAGCGATCCGTGTTGCAGGAACTCCACATATGTAGTATTGTTGACGTGGACTTCATGGAGGAACCAGCATGAAGGCGCAAGCCGAACGCATCGAAGACGCCCGTGGCGATGACCGGGCCCGGGCCCAGGCGGGGCCGGATCTGGCCGCGCCGGCGTTGCGCACGTTCTTCCGCCTCGCCGAGCGCTGGAAGCTGCGCGTGGCCGAGCAACGCAAGCTGCTCGGCGATCCACCGGAGTCGACGTTCTACAAGTGGAAGCGCGAACGCGACGGCGCGCTGGGCCGCGACACGCTGGAGCGCATCAGCTACCTGCTCGGCATCTTCAAGGCGCTGGCGATCCTGTTCCCGCAAGCCGAGCGCGCCGACGCCTGGCTGCGCAAGCCCAACGATGCGCCGACCTTCGGCGGGAAGTCGGCGCTGGAGCGCATGCTGTCCGGCAACGTCGCCGACCTTTACGTGGTGCGACAGTACCTGGATGCGCAGCGCGGGTGAAATATATCTTCTCCCTTCGGGAGAAGGTGGCGCAACGCGCCGGATGAGGGTCCGGACACGCGCGAAGTGTCGAAATTGCGCGTAGCCGAACCATCACCCGAGAGGGGTTCACTTTTTGAGTTCTCCCAAGGAGTCGGGTCGTGGTGAGTGGTCCACCTGAACACCGCCTCCGCTGGCAACGCGCTTATCGCATCGTGCCGAGCCGTTTCCCGCCGGTCGGGGTGTTCGACGCGATCGCCGATCCGGGGGATCTGGACGCGCTGTACGAGATAGAGGCATTGACCAACGCGCGCGTGCGCGAGGAATGGGGCGAACTTGCGAATGTGCCGAAGGCGCATCGGGTCAGCGGGCCGGGCACCACGCCGCTGATGGCCGCGTTCACCCACGTCAATCCGGAAGGCAGCCGATTTTCGGATGGCAGCTACGGCGTGTTGTATCTGGCGCACCAGTTCGAAACCGCGGTCGAGGAAACGGTGTACCACCGCGAGCAGTTTCTCGCCGCGACCAGGGAACCGCCGATCGACATCACCATGCGTTGCTACGTCAGCGGCGTGCACGGAACGCTCAGCGACATTCGCGGCGGCTGGAAGGTCGAACATGACCCGGACAGCTACACGGCCTCGCGCAAGCTCGGCGCGAAACTGCGCAAGGAAGGTTCCAACGGCCTGGTGTTCGACAGCGTGCGGCGCAAGGGCGGCGAATGTGCCGCGCTGTTTTATCCCGATCTTGCCAGCCCGTGCGTGCAGGGCAAACACCTGATCTACCGATGGGACGGCGCGCGCATCACGCAGGTATTGGAGGTCAGCGCGGTGAAGCGACCCAATCCTTGAATGGTGTCAGGGGTGAAATGGTGTCAGGGACAATTTTCGACCTTGGTCGGCCGCTACGGCCAGCGCTGCCGCGCGAAAATTGTCCCTGACACCATTTCATTGCACGTCGTCCGACTTTTCCCATCCTTCGCCGGTCCCGCGATGGAGCACGCGGTCGCCGGGCTGGATTGCGCCGGCGGGGAAGGATTCGCTTTGGGCGAGCCGCGCGTAGATCGGGGTGAAGTCGGGCCGGGTGGCGTCGAACAGTTGCTCGAAGCCGTCGATCACGAAATAGGTTTGCTGGAAGGTGTCGATCTTGTAGCGCGCGCGCATGATGCGCTCGAGGTCGAAACCGATCCGGTTGGGGGCGTCCGATTCCAGCGCGTACACCGATTCGCCCTTGGAGCTGGTGATGCCGGCGCCGTAGATGCGCAGCCCTTCGGGAGTGTTGATCAATCCGAACTCGACCGTGTACCAGTACAGGCGGGTCAGGTTCATCAGCGCGTCGGGACCAATGGCGTGCGCCTTGACGCCGCCGCGACCGTAAGCCTGCATGTAATCCGCGAAGACGGGATTGAGCAACAGGGGGACGTGTCCGAACAGGTCGTGGAACAGATCGGGTTCGGACAGGTAGTCGAGTTGTTCGGGCTTGCGGATCCACCAGGTCACCGGGAAGCGGCGGTTGGCGAGGTGGTCGAAAAACACCTGGTCGGGCAGCAGGCCTTCCACGCCGACGATCTCCCAGCCGGTGGCGGGCTTGAGGACGTCGTTCAGATCCTGGAATTTCGGGATCGTGTCGGCGCTCATCTCGAAGCGTTCCTGGCCTTCCAGGGTTTCCCTGCAGGCACGGCCCTTCAGGATTTCGCGCTGGCGGCGGAACAGCGCGGCCCAGACCTCGTGGTCCGTTTTCGAATAGTCGGCCCACGGCTGCGCGACGGTGTCGGTCGTGTAGACCGGGATGTAGCCGCGGTCGGTCTGCTGGTGCTCGACGCGGCGTGGCGTGGTGTTCATGGCAAGATCCTCGTTTCCTTGCCACCCAGTGTAAGCCGACGCGGCCGAGCCTGCGCACGCCGCCAGTCTCACGTTAAAGTAACGTTCTCGAACGGGATGCGGAGGGCGCGGCGGCAAGCCAGCCCAGGGGCCTGTTGGCGCCATGGCAAGTGGCTGCGCCGCCGGCCCTTTGCCTGCAGGGCGAGGAAGAACGAGGAGGATGTATGTCGATGCATCGACAAGTGATGACACAGCCATGCGGGCAAAGCGCCACGGCCCGAAGGGTTGCTCCGCAGCGGCCGCCGTGCGGCGGCGCGCACCTCGACCATGGCGCCACCATGGCGCTGCGGCGCGTCCCTTGCCTGGCAACCGCTTCGGAAGCAACGCGGTACGCCTGGCATGGCGTCGACAGGCCCTGACATTGGGTGCATTGCGCTGCGCGTGGCGATTTCCGTTGCTGCTGCTGGTGGCCTTCGCGGGTTGCCTTGCAGCGATTCCGCTGTTGCCGCGCGGGCCACGGCCCGGCACCGCCGGCGCCGCGCTGCTGCGCAACTGGTCGCGGATTTTCCTTCGTGTCGCAGGGGTGCGCGTGCGGCGCATGGGTGAACCGCTGCACGATCCGGTGATGTTCGTCGCCAACCACGGTTCGTGGATGGACATAACCGTGCTGCACGCCGTGCGGCCGGCCGATTTCGTGGCCAAGGCCGAGATCGGCCGCTGGCCCCTGGTGGGCTGGATGGCGCGCCGCGGCGGCACGATTTTCCACCAGCGCGGCAGTACGAATTCCCTGGTGGCGGTGATGGCGGTGATGAGCGATCGCCTGCGCGCGGGTCGCAGCATCGCGGCGTTTCCCGAAGGCGGTACCGCGCCGCCGGGGACGCTCAAGGTGTTCCACCCGCGCATCCTGCAGGCTGCGCTGGACGCCGCGGCGCCGGTGCAACCGGTGGCGCTGCGCTACCTGCGCGATGGCCAGCCGTCGCTGGAGGTGCTGTTCACGCCCGGCGAGAGCTTCATGCACAACGTGTTTCGGGTGCTCGCGACGCGTTCCCTGACGGCCGAAGTCCACTTCCTGAATCCGGTTATTTTCGAACCGGAAGGCGGCCGTCGCCGGATGGCGGAAACCGCGCGCGCCGAAATCGCCCAGGTGCTGGGCGTCGCCGCATGAGACGAGTGGTGCAAGACGGCTTCCGGCCGGCGTGGTGGTTGCAAAGCCCGCACCTGCAATCGATCCTGGCGTCGAGTTCGCTGCGCCGCGCCGTGCGCGGACGCCTTTCACGACAGCTCGAACGCGATGCGCAGTGGGTGACGCTCGATTGCGGCGACGGCGTGCGCCTGTCCGGCTGCCACACGGCACAAACCCGCCTGCCGCGGCCGCGCGGGCTCGCGGTGCTGTTCCACGGCTGGGAGGGCAGCACGCGTTCGACCTACCTGCTGCAGACCGGAGCGCGCCTGCTCGACGAGGGCTGGGACGTGTTCCGGCTCAACTTCCGCGACCACGGCGGCAGCCATGCGTTGAACCGCGGGATCTTTCATTCCTGCCGCATCGACGAAGTAGTGGGTGCGGTGCGCGCCGTGCAACGGTTGTACCCGTCGCGCCCGCTGACGCTGGCGGGATTCTCGCTGGGCGGCAACTTCGCGTTGCGGGTGGCGCTGCGGGCGCCCGATGCAGGCCTCGACCTGGCGCACGTCGTGGCGGTGTGCCCGGTGATCGATCCGCACGCCGGCCTGTTCCAGCTCGAGCACGCGCCGCGCATGTACCACGATTACTTCATGTGGAAGTGGCGGCGTTCGCTCCGGGCCAAGCAGCGGGTTTTCGACGGCACCGAACTGTTCACGCGCAAGGATCTGCGCGGCAACCTGCGCACGCTGACCGAGGCGCTGGTGCTGCGGCATACCGATTTCGGCAGTCTCGACCATTACCTGGACGGCTATTCGGTGGCCGGCGACCGCCTCGCGGGCCTCGCGGTGCCGACCTCGATCCTGGCCTCACGCGACGATCCCGTGTGTCCGGCTTCGGACCTCGCCGAAGCGACCCTGCCGGCGTGCGTCGAATTGACCGTCACCGAGCGCGGCGGCCATTGCGGTTTCATCCGCGACTGGCATCTTGGCAGTTTCGTCGAGGATTACGTGGCGGCTCGTTTGTGCGATCGTCCGTGATCGCCGCATCGCCAGACTGACTGATTTGCCAAATCACCCCAAGCTGGGGGAAACCAGCACGGCCTTCCCTTGCCTGACTTTCCACAACAGCGGCTTTGATTGGGGCCGCGAATTCAAGAAGCACAACAGGCATAATGCACGCTCGTTTGTTCGGGGTACTCCATGCTGGAAGACTTGCTCCAATTGCACCGAAGCGGCCGTCTCGACGACGCCGAAAACGGCTATCGGCAGATGCTGGCCGAGAACCCGGAAAACGCCGAGGTGCTGCACCTGCTGGGGATATTGCGCGGCCAGCGCGGCGACCTGCCCGCCGCGATGGAACTGGTCGAGCGCGCCAGCCAGCTCGACCCGCACAACGCCACGAGCCGGCACACCCTGGGCGAGATGTATCTCAGCGAGGGCAGGCTCGACGACGCGCACGCCGCCTACGACCAGGCCCGCCAGTTGAACCCCAACCTCGCCGCCGCGCACGCCGGTCTCGGCCAGGTCGCGTTGCTGCGCGGCGACATCGATGCCGCGGCGAGCCACTTCAACGTGGCGCTGCGCGCCGACGAAAACGAGGTGCAGGCGCTGACCGGTCTCGGCAACATCGCGTACATGCGCGGCGATTCGCAACGCGCGCAACAGCTCCTGACCCAGGCCGCCGGGTTGGCGCCGGACGACCCGCTGATCCAGACCAGTTACGCGCAGGCGATGATGGACCAGGGCATGCTCGATTTCGCGGCCGAGGCGCTCGACAACGCGCTCACCGTCCGGCCGACGTATCCGCAGGCGCGGGCGTTGCGTGCCGAGGTCCACGTGCGCAAGGGCGACGTCGCGAAGGCGCTGCCGATTTACGAATCGCTGCTGGCGCGCGGGCAGCAGGTTGCCGTCGCGCGTACCGGGTTGGGCGACATCGCGCGCGCCGAGGGACATTACGATGAGGCGATCGCGCAATATGACGAAGCGCTGCGCGACCAGCCGGGCCTGCATCCCGCGGCGATACGACGCGCCGACCTGTTGGCACGCACCCGCCGTGCGCCGCAGGCCATCGACGATCTGCGCGCGCACCTTGCCCTCCATCCCGACAGCGGCAAGGCGCACGCCAAGCTGGCGAGCCTGCTGACCCAGGTCGGCCGTCACGATGAAGCGCTGGCGGTATGGCACGCCGCCGAGGCGCGCTGGCCGGATGATGTCGATCTCAAGGCACAGCACGCCTTGGCGCTCGACCAGGCGGGCCATACCGAGGAGGCCCTGGCCATGGCCGACGTCGCGGCGGCCTCGGACCGGCCTGCGCTGGCGATGCTGCGCGCGCGCGGCGCGTTGGTGGCCGGCGATCCGGCGGCGGCGATCCAGCGCCTGCAGCGGGTCGATGACGCCATGCTCGCGGGGCAGCCGCCGCAGCTTGCGCGTCGCCGGCAACGCTTGCTGGGGCTGGCTTGTGACGCGCTCGAGCAATGGCCCGACGCCGCCAATGCGTTCGTCGAGGCGCAGCGCCTCGGCCGCGGCGATCCGCCCGACTTGCCCACGCTGGACGACGCGATGCGCGACAAACTGCAGCGTGTCGCCGCCGAACCGGAGCTCGCCGAGCCGCGCGGCGAGGCGCCGGTGTTGCTGTGCGGATTGCCCGGTTCCGGCGTGGGCCAGGTGGCTGCCCTGTTGGCCGACCAGCCCGGCTGGTTCGTGCGGCGCGAGCGCTTCGGCGCCGTCCCGGATTTCGTGAACGCGCCGTTCGACCCTCGCCTGTTGCAGCCGCTCGACCAGGCCGGGCTGGGCCTGCTGGCGCGGCGCTACCACCGCCCCCTGCAACGCGCCGGCCTGGCGGAATCGACCCATGTGGTGGACTGGATTCCGGTGCTGGACGCGCGGGTGGTGCCGGCGATCAAGCGCGTCCTGCCGGGCGTGCGGCTGGTCCTCGTGCAACGCGATCCCCACGGCATGCTGCTCGACTGGCTGGCGTTCGGCTGGGCGGCAGGCTTCGCGATCCCGAACCCGTTGGCGGGCGCGCGCTGGTTGCGGCTGGCCGCGTCGCATCTCGACTTCGCGGCGACGCTCGTGCCCAGCTTCCGGGTCGATCCGGACCAGTTGCTGGCGGCCGGGGGCGAGGACATGCGGCTGCGGCTCGGGGTCTTCCTGCACCTCGACGATCTCGAATTCGGCCCGATGGCGCGGGGCGCTCGCAAAGGTCGCGGCGGCTTGCCGGTCAGTTTCCCGCCCGGTCACGCGGCCCACTACCGCGAGGTGTTCTCGGAGGCCTTCGCGGTCCTGGATGATTAGGGAGCCCCGGGTCGACACCCACGTCGTCGCGCCCGCGCAGGCCGGGCCAAGTCTGAATTTGTATCCCGGCCACGGGCCGGGATTGCTTGCGACTGGATTACTCGCGCCGTCCATGGCGCTCGCCCTGCGGGCCGCCTGCGGCGTTCGCGTTGGCAATCCTGCAAACGCAGTCCGGCCTGCGCCGGTATGACGAGCGCCATTCCGGCCTCCGCCGGCATGGCGAGCGGGACCGGAGTTGCCTTGGCATCGGATCCCCGGCGTTCGCTTCGCCATAACACGGCGGCGGCTAGGCTTGAACGCTCATGTCGCAGGAGGCATCGCGATGTTCGGGTCGCCGTACCGCGCAGTCATGTTGACCGCCCTGCTGGCGGGGCTTTCGCTTGGCGTCCATGCCGCGCCGCCGCTGGCCAACCTGAAGGTCCCGCCCGGATTCCACGTCTCGATCTTCAGCGACCAGGTGCCCAATGCGCGCGCGATGACCCTCGGCACCGGCAACACGGTATTCGTCGGTTCGATGCACGATGCGATCTTCATCGCCGAACACGGTTCGTGGAACCGGTCCCGGAAGTCCGGCTACCGGGTGACCGTGGTGCACGTCGGGAAGGACGGCAAAGTCACCGGCTCCAAGCCGTTCCTCACGGGGTTCCTCGATGGCCAGGAGACCCTCGGTCGCCCGGCCGACGTGCAACCTCTGCGCGATGGCAGCCTGCTGGTTTCCGACGACGACAACGGGGTGATTTATCGAATCACCTACAACGGAAAATAGCGAGCGGAGGGCGGGCCTTGCCCGCCGATAGCCGGTATGGTGGCCGGAGGTGTTCGCCTTGCGGGTACTTTGCCCTCGCCTTCAAGGGGCGGCCGCAGGCCGAGCGCGTAGCGCTGGGAGGGGACGGGTTTTCATGGATGTCGACACCCCATCCCCGTCCCGGCCTTCCCCTTGAAGGGGAAGGAGACAA
>DASUKQ010000120.1:0-8200 GCA_036278635.1 Rhodanobacteraceae bacterium | reverse complement strand
GCCAATGCCGCATGGGGCAACGCGGCCAGCGTGCTGGTCGGCGACTTCCTGTATTCACGGTCGTTCCAGATGATGGTGGAGCTGGACCGGATGGAGGTGATGCGGATCCTCGCCGACACCACCAACTCCATCGCCGAGGGCGAGGTGTTGCAGCTTCTCAACATCGGCAAGGCCGAAACCGACGAAGCCGCCTACATGCGGGTGATCGAACGCAAGACCGCGGTACTGTTCGCGGCGTCGACCCAACTCGGCGGCGTACTGGCGGGGCTTCCCGAACAACAGTGCCTGGCGCTGCGTCGCTACGGCACGCAGCTCGGATGCGCATTCCAGATCGCCGACGACCTGCTCGATTACGTGTCGGACGCCGACACCCTGGGCAAGAACATTGGCGACGACCTCGCCGAAGGCAAGCCCACGCTGCCGCTGATCTACGCGATCCAGCGCTCCACCCCGATGCAGGCGGAGCTGTTGCGCAACGCGATCACCAGCCAGCGGTTTTCCGCACTCGACGTGATCGTCGACGCGATCCGCCATTCCGGCGCACTCGAGCGTACGCGCGCCCGCGCGCAGATGCATGCCCACGCCGCACACGAAGCGTTGGCGAGCTTGCCGCCCTCGCGCTATCGCGATGCGCTTGCGGGTTTGGCGGAGTACGCGGTCAACCGCGACCGCTGAGCCACTTGATCGAAAAGCCATCCCCCTCTCGCGCTTCGCGCGCGTTCGCTTCGCTCCGCCCTTCGCGACACATCTCCCGAAGGGAGAGGAATTCAATCTTTGCCAATACACGCAAGGCCGGACCCTCACCCGCCCCTTCGGGGCACCCTCTCCCGAAGGGAGAGGGATTCAACCTTCGTCTGCAAACGCCTCGTCCAGCCAGGAATGCATCTGGGCGAAGGCGCGCTTCGCGACCGGCGGGTCGTACACGCAACCCGGCGGCGAGTTCGACTGTGGTTCGGCGAAGCAATGCACCGCGCCGCCGAATACCACGAACTGCCACGGCGCGGGGCTCTGCTGCATCTCCTTCATGAACGCTGGGGCATCGGGCATGGTGCCGCGGTCGTCGCCGCCGTTCATCGCCAGCACCCGCGCCTTGATGTGCTTCGCGAGTGCGGGATCATCGGTGCCCAGGCCACCATGGAAGCTCACGACCGCCGCGACATCGCTGCCGGTGCGCGCAAGATCCAGCACAGACGTACCGCCGAAACAAAACCCGATGGCCGCGAATTTTGCGGGATCAATCGGCGCAGCGTGCTTCGCCGCCATTGATTTCAGTTCAGCGAACGCCGCAACGACACGCGCGCGCAACATTGGGCGGTTCGCGTACAGGGGTTTCGTCGCGGCCCGCGCCTCGGTGCTGTTTTTCGGGCGCAGGTCCTTGCCATACATGTCGCCCATGAAGATCACGTAATCGCGTCCGGCAATGGTTTTGGCGAAATCGATGTTGGTGGCGTTGATGCCGGTCCAGTCCGGGATCATCAGCAAGGCCGGCCGCGCCGTTTTCACGGCGTCGTCCCAGACCAGTACGCCCTGCATGGCCTTGCCATCGACGGTGTAGTCGACCGTTTTCGTCTGCATCGCCGCATGGGCGAGCGGTGCAAATCCGAGCAACAATACCGCGATCAACATCCATCGAATTCGCATGGTCGTCTCCTTGCGTTCCCGGATGCCGGAAACGCGTGTGAAGCCCTCCCCTTCAGGGGGAGGGTTGGGTGGGGGCTGGGGTTGCATTGGTTGGTGTGGTTGCAAACCCATCCCCACCCCGGCCCTCCCCTTGAAGGGGAGGGAGAAAAGCGTCCCTCCTTGAACTGGAAGGAGAAAAGCGACGGCCTTCCCCTTGAAAGGGAGGGAGAAAAGCGACGGCCTTCACCTTGAAGGGGAGGGAGAAAAGCGTCCCCCTTGAACTGGAAGGAGAATAGCGGCAAGGCTTCCCTTTGAAGGTGAGAGAGAAAAGCTGTAGCCCTCCCCCTCAGGGGGAGGGTTGGGTGGGGGTGGGGTTGCATCGGTTGGTGTGGTTGCAAACCCATCCCCACCCAACCCTCCCCTTGAAGGGGAGGGAGAAAAGCGTCCCTCCTTGAACTGGAGGGAGAAAAGCGACGGCCTTCACCTTGAAGGGGAGGGAGAAAAGCGTCGCTCCTTGAATTGGAAGGAGAATAGCGGCAAGGCTTCCCTTTGAAGGGGAAGGAGAAAAGCGGCGGGCTCAGATTTTTCCCGCCGCGCGTGCGGCCAGCGTACGCTTCAACGGCGTGAGCCGATCCACCACGCGGATGCCGGCCCCGCGCAGTGCCGTCCACGGCAACGGCTTCCATGCGAACGCGCGCTCGATCATGTCGAATGTGAGTGCGTCCAGCGTTCCGGACGCGCGCCGGCGGCGCGCATAGCGCTGCAACACGTGCGGCGCGGTGAAGTCGCGGCCCGCTGCGCGTGCCTCGCCCAGCACGCTCGCAAGTTCGGCGACGTCGCGCAACCCCAGGTTCGCACCCTGCCCGGCCAGCGGATGCACGGCGTGCGCGGCATCGCCCAGCAATACGCAACGATCGGTCGCATACGTTTTTGCAAGTTGCAGTTTCAAGGGGAACGATGCGCGTGGCGTCGTCGTCGTGATCCGTCCGAGCCGGAAATCGGAAGCCACGCCAGCCGCCACGCAAAACGCCGCATCGTCGAGCGCCAGCACTTCGCGCGCCCGGGCATCCGGCAGCGACCACACGATCGAACTGCGCCCGTCGGCGAGCGGCAGCAACGCGATCGGGCCCTCGTGCGTGAACCGCTGCCAGGCAGTCGCCTGATGCGCACGCTCCGTCGCGACGTGTGCCACCACCGCACGCTGGTGGTAATCGCGCCCTCGCACGGCGGTGCCGGCCTGTCCGCGCAGCCGCGATCCCGCGCCATCGGCGATCACCAGCAACGCCGTCGAGAGCGTCGCACCGTCGGCAAGATCCAGCGTGACCCGGTTGTCGCGAACGGCGAACGAGGCGACGTGCGCGGGGCACAGGCGGCGAACACCGGCGCCGTCCAGCGCGCTCCACAACACGGAAGCCACCAGCTTGTTCTCGACAATCCAGCCGAGCTGCGCGTGCCCCTCGCTCGCCGCGTCGAACGCAATTTCCGCGCCCGAGGCCGCATCCCACACGCGCATGTGGCGGTACGGCGATACGCGCGCCGCCTCGATGTCGCGCCACACTCCGAGCCCATCCAGGAGCCGCGCTGACGACGGTGCCAAGGCAATCACGCGCAGGTCCTCCGGCTCACCGGCGATCCACGGCGCGGGATCGTGCGCTTCCAGCAGCGCGACCGCGAAGCCGCGCCGTGCCAGCGCCAGTGCGCACGCGGCGCCGACCATGCCGCCACCCGCGACCGCGATATCCAGCGTGGGGCGACGCGCGTTCATGGCGCCGAGTCAAGCGTTGCGGTCGGCGGCTCGCCGCGGAATCCCATGCCGCGGTGCGCGATGGCATGACGCAGCCATGGAACCCGGTCCATCGCGAACATCCCCAGCGAGCGCAACGGCGCCAGCGAGGGTTGCGCGAGACACGCAAGCGAAACCAGTCCGTGGCTGAACGCCACGACGCCCTCGCGGTCGGGCCGGCGGCGCGCGGCATGGTCGCTCAGCAATGCGGACGCGCCCGGATCGCCGGCACCGGCAACCCGTTCCGCCAACGTCAACGCGTCGCGCAAACCGAGGTTGAAGCCCTGCGCGCCGATCGGGTGCACGGTCTGTGCGGCATTGCCGACCAGTACCACGCGCGGCGCCGTCAACGTTTCGGCCACCACGCGCCGGATGCGGTGCGGAAAACGCTTGCCGGGGCGCGTGAAGGCACCGAGTTTCCAGCCGAAACGTCGCTGGGCCAAGGCAATGAACGCCGCGTCGTCCATCGCGGCGACTTCGTCGTGCCGAACCGCGGACACTGTCAATACCATCCCGCGCCGGCGATTGGGCAGCGGCAACAATGCGACGGGGCCGTCATCGGTGAAGCGTTCGAACGCGCAATCCGGGATATCCTGTCCGCAGCCCACGGTGCAGACGAACAGGCTTTGCCGATAATCGTGTTCCTGCGCACCGATCCCGACCTGCGCGCGGACATTCGAATCGCTGCCGTCCGCGCCGACCACCAGGCGTGCTTCGATGTCCTGAACGCCGTCGGTGGTGGCCAGGCGCGCGCGCCAACCGGAGTCGCCCGGAACCAGGGCTTCCAGCTTCGCCGGTGCAAGCCGTCGTACATGCCGGCATTCCGCAAGCCTTGCTTCCAGCGCAAGGGCGAGCAGCCGACCGGGCACGACCCGACCCAACGCGTCCACGCCGATATCGTCCGCGCTCATGCGCACCCGCCCGAATTCGCCGGCCCGGCTCACTTCGAGGCGCCGGATGGTGCCCGCCGCAGCCTCGAGGCGCGACCATACCCGCAACGCGCGCAATGCGTTCACCGACGCACGCGCGAGCACCAGGTTGCGGTCGTTGTCGTCGCTGCCGCGGACGGCGCCCGAGACCGTCGCGCGCGGCGGCGTGGCCTCGACCAGTGTCGCGCGACGACCCGCCGCATCGAGTGCCAGCGCGAGGCTCGTGCCGACGAGGCCCCCCCCCACGATCAGGATGTCGGTGCGTTCCATCATCGCGCGATGATAACCGGTTGATGCCGGTCAGCCCGCGCCGCGAGCCGGTTGCAGTAAGCTAGGGAGGGTCGGACCAGACTTGCCTGTCGGCGTTTGCGCGAAAGCGGCAATCCGGCGTCGTTTCCACAATTCATCAAGGACCAGGATCGCTGGTTTCCGGATATCGCCTGGCGATTCCGGGGTGACGCGCAAAGTCAGGCCCTCCCGCATACAAAGCCGCAACGAGGATGGATTCCATGTCGCAACAATCGCCCGCACGCTCCCCGCAGTCGACCGTCTTTTCCCCCGGCACCCTGGTGTTGTGCGGGATGATCGCCTTCACCGTCATCTATCGCCTCGGCGTGCATTTCGCCGCGGGCGCGATGCCGTGGAACTTCACCCCGGTCGAGGCGATGGCGTTGTTCGGCGGGGCGTATTTCGCGAATCGCAAGATTGCGATCGCCGTGCCGCTGGTGGCGCTGTTCATCGCGGATTGCTTCATCGGCTTCTACGGCTGGATGATGCCGGTGGTGTACGGCTGCGTGGTGCTGACCGCGATGGTCGGGTTTTCGTTGCGCGGACGCGTGCGCATCGCCAACACCGCGCTGGCGGCGATCGGCAGTGCGACCGGGTTCTACCTCGTCACCAACTTCTTCGTGTGGCTGGGCGGCACGATGTATCCGCATACCGCATCCGGCCTCGTGGCGTCCTACGTCGCCGGCTGGCCGTTCTACCAGTACGGCAGCCTGCCCGGCACGCTGATGTGGTCCGCGCTGCTGTTCGGCGGTTTCGCCCTGCTGGGTCGCCGCTGGAGCGCGCTGCGCCTGACCGCCGCGCATTGACGTCGGACCGTGGGCAATCGTCTGTCGAAGATTTACACCCGTACCGGCGACGATGGTTCCACGGGCCTCGGCGACGGCTCGCGCACGCCCAAGGATTCGGCGCGCGTCGAAGCCTACGGCACCATCGACGAGTTGAACTCCACGATCGGCGTGATGCTGGCCTGCGACGGCGTGCCCGATGACGTACGCGAGCGCCTGGTGCGCATCCAGCACGCCCTGTTCGACCTCGGTGGCGAGTTGTGCGTGCCCGGTATGGAAATGATCCACGACGCCGACGTCACCGGCCTCGAACAGACACTCGACCATTACAACGCCGACCTGCCGCGGCTCAAGGAATTCATCCTGCCGGGTGGCGGCATGGCCGCCGCGCACTGCCACGTCGCGCGCACCGTCTGCCGGCGCGCCGAGCGCCGGGTGGTGACCCTGGCGCGCAACGAGACCGTGCGCCCGCAGGCGATGCATTACCTCAACCGCCTGTCCGACCTGCTGTTCGTGCTGGCCCGCGTGCTGGCCCGCGCCAGCGGCCAGGGCGAAGTCATGTGGCAGCACGAAAAGCGGCCGCGGCCGAAGTGAATCGATTGCCGCTGCCGTGGTGCCCACACGGGTGATGGCTGGTCATTCCGAAGCCGACGGCGCTGTCTGCAGGCGGAACCCGAATCCAATAGCTCGTCGTTCCGGGGCCGACCGCGTTGTTTGCGAGCGAAACCCGGAATGACGAATCCAGCAACTGAGCCTCAAGGTAGCCTCGGGACCATGTGCATCGGCAGGCAGCTGCGTTAGCATCACAGCCACCATGCGGATCTACACCCATCCCGCCTGCTTCGATCACGACCCCGGCGGTGATCATCCTGAATCGGCTGCGCGCCTGCGCGCCGTGCTGCAAGCGCTCGACGATCCCCGTTTCGCCGCGCTCGAACGTTTCGAGGCGCCGCGCGCGACACGCGGGCAACTCGAACGCGTCCACGCCGCCGGCTACATCGACCACGTCTTCGCCAGCGCGCCGGCGCAAGGTCATGCGCGTCTCGATTCCGATACCGTGATGTCGCCGGGATCACTGGAAGCCGTGTTGCGCGCGGCCGGCGCTGCGTGTGCCGCAGTCGATGCGGTCCTGGACGACGCAGCGCGCCGCGCCTTCTGCGCGGTGCGTCCTCCCGGCCACCACGCCACCCGCGACCAGGCCATGGGATTTTGCCTGTTCAACGGCGTCGCGGTCGCCGCGGCGCACGCGCTTGCCACCCATGACATCGACCGCGTCGCAATTGTCGATATCGACGTCCACCACGGCAACGGAACCCAGGACATCTTCCAGCACGATGCACGGGTGTCCTACGCATCCAGTCACCAGATGCCGCTGTACCCCGGCACCGGCGCCGCACGCGAACACGGTGCCGGCAACATTTTCAACGCGCCGCTGCCGCCCGGCACCGGCTCGGTCGAATTCCGGGCGACCTGGGAGAAGCGGCTGCTGCCCGAGCTCGACCTGTTCCGCCCGCAACTGTTGCTGGTCTCCGCCGGGTTCGATGCCGACGCCCGCGATCCGCTGGCGCAACTGCGACTCGTACCCGACGATTACGCGTGGATCACCCGACGTCTTTGCAGGCTCGCCGACCGACATGCCGACGGCCGCATCGTGTCAACGCTGGAAGGAGGGTACGACCTCGATGCGCTCCGCGAGGGCGTTGCGGCACACGTGGAAGCATTGATGACGTAACACAGGGTGCGGTGACCGGGAGAAGGCCGGGATCCGGTTTTCGTTTGCGGCAGTGCAGCACCCTTTTCCCGTTCCGCCCGCCGCCAAAATGGCGACTCCATCGTTCGAGGGATACAGGCGACATGTCATCCGGCCACGCCAACCCGATCAAGGCGATCCTGCTTGCGCTGGGCGCCAACTTCGCCATCTTCGTCGCCAAGCTTGTCGCGGCCATCATCACCGGTTCCGGGGCAATGATGGCCGAAGCCGTGCATTCGCTCGCCGACTGCGGCAACCAGGGATTGCTCCTGCTCGGCATCCGCCAAGCCAAGCGCCCGCCGTCGGACGAATACCCACTGGGGTGGGGCCGCGCCCTGTACTTCTGGTCGTTCCTGGTTGCCATCCTGCTGTTCAGCGTGGGGGGCATGTTCTCGATCTACGAAGGCATCCACAAATTCACCGCGCCGGAGCCCCTCAAGATGCCCTGGCTCGCGCTGGGCGTGCTGGGGTTCGCCATCATCGCCGAGGGCATCTCGATGCACGGCTGCCTGAAGGAGGTGAACAAGTCGCGAGGCGAACAATCGTTGTGGACCTGGTTTCGGCAGACCCGCTCCAGCGCGCTGCTGGTGATCTTCGGCGAGGACCTGGCGGCCCTGCTCGGATTGTGCTTCGCCGCGATCGCCGTGGGCGCAACCATGATCACGGGCAACCTCGTGTTCGACGCGACCGGCACCGTCGCGATCGGGGTGTTGCTGATCGTCGTCTCCGTGCTGGTCGCCATCGAGGTCAAGGCGCTGCTGATCGGCCAGGGCGTCGAGCCCCGCCGCCGCGCCGAACTGCTGGCGTTCCTGCACGGCCGCGCGGAAATCACCGAGGTCCTCAACCTCATCACCCTGCAGATCGGCGACGATGTCATGGTGTCGGTCAAGGCGCGGATGCAACCTGTCAGCAGCGAGCACGGCCTGGTGGACGCAATCAATGCCGTCGAGGTGGCGATGAAGGCACAATTCAGCGAGGTGCGCTGGAGCTTCTTCGAGCCCGATGTGGCGGACTAGACCGTGTGCGGCTTCGTAGCCGTTTTCCA
>DASUKQ010000119.1:0-13432 GCA_036278635.1 Rhodanobacteraceae bacterium | reverse complement strand
GTTGCCATGAGCAACCTTGCGTACTGTTGATAATTGATGATGTAGAGCGGTTCGGTCGAAAGCAGGCGTTTCCGCAATTGGATCGCTTCACCCAGTTTTCCGACCTGGGCAAACACATAGCCGCAGCCATTGAGGACGGTGCCGTCCTCCGGCGCCAGCTGCACGGCACGTCGGCACCCGGCCAGGGCGCCCCGGTGATCGAAACCGTAGACGTGCAGGTAGGCTCGGGCCGCGTGGGCCGCGCCCAGCCCGGGCGCCAGTTGCAGCGCCTTGTCCACGGCGAGGCGCGCCTTGCGTATCTGTTCGCGGGCCACCGCGGGGGGCTGCTTGTAGAACGTGCCGACGGTACTCAGCGATCCCGACAGTTGCGCCCATGCCAGCGCATAGCCCGGGTCGAGTTGCACGGCCTTGTCCATGTACTCGGCTGCGTCCAGGAACTTCTCGTTGTGCCAATACGTCATGCCGTGCAGATAGGCATTGTAGGCATCGATGCTTCCGCTGGGCGGCCGATCACTCTGCTTCGCCGCTTCGTTGGGTGACAGCAGCTTCACCTGCAAGGCCCCGGCGACGGCTTGCGTGATCTCGTCCTGCAGGGCGAACAGGTCCTTGTACGGTCGGTCGTAGTGTTCGGCCCACAGCGTGGTGCCGTCGGCGGCCTTGATGAGCGATACGCTGATGCGCACGACGTCCACGGCGCGCTGCACGCTGCCGTTGAGCAGGTAGGCGACGCCGAGCTTGCGGCCGATGGTCGCGCTGTTGTCCCTGGTGTCGCGGAACTGGAACGCGGAGATGCGACCGATCACCTTCAACCCGCTGAAGCGGGACAGTGAATCGATCAGGTTTTCGGAAAGGCCGTCGGAGAAGAACTGCTGCTCCGGGTCGTTGCTGGCATTGACCAGCGGCAGCACTGCGATGGAACGTTCATCCACCTTCGGCTGCGGTTGTGGGGCTGGCGTGCCCTCCGCCGCGGCTTGCGCGACATGCTGCGTCGGGAGCGCAAGGCCGTGGAAGAACCATCCGAGCGCGACGACCATCAGCGCCGTCGCGATTGCGAGCATGCGCTTGCCGCCGGGCGTACCCACGTCCAGCTTCACGCCTTCCGGCGTGAGTTCCAGCGCCCAGGCCATCAGCAGGGCAATGGGAAAGCCGAGGGCGAACAGCAAGACGACGAGACGCAGCGTCCATATCGGCAGGTTGAACGCCGGGAGGACGGTGGCGGTGACCTGTACGAGCAGCCATGCAGCCGCGAGGTAGGCGACGGCCACCTGGAAGACCTTGCGCTTGCGGAGCTCGGTCAGGAACGGCATACCTGATTGGCCCTGATACCCAGTCCTGGAAGTTGTTGGCCGAACGCAAAGATGGCTATGGACGAGGCGCGCCAGGCAGCACCGCCCGCATCAGTCGCGGAAGCATCGCCGCCAGATGCAATCGATGGATGAGTCGGTACTGGCCCTTGCAAGTGGTGGAGCGCGGACTTGCCCTGTTGGCGGCATGGTAGCACCCGGTAAAGAACGGGGTCAGGTTCACTTATCCACTATCGAGTAAAACCGACCCGGGCCTTCGATAAGTGAACCTGACCCCGTTCTTTGTACAATGAAAAATCACGCAACGGTGATCATCATGGCGCGACGGACCCGCATAGCGATCCTCGGGGCCGGCACCGCCGGCCTCACTGCCCTCAAGGAAGCCCAGCGCCACACCGACGAGGTGCTGCTGATCAACGACGGCCCCTACGGCACGACCTGCGCGCGGGTCGGGTGCATGCCGTCCAAGGCGCTGCTGGAGGTCGCGCATGCGCGCGGGCGTCGCGACTGGCTGGAGCAGGCCGGATTGGTCGCCCCGGATCATTCCGGGGTGGACTTGGCTGCCGTGATGGAACACGTGCGGAAACTGCGCGACCGTTTCACGGCCGGCGCGATCCGCCTGGCCGAAGCGCCCGGCGAGCGCAGCCTTCGGGGCAAGCCGCGCTTCCTCGATGCGCAAACCGTGGAGGTCAACGGCGAGCGGATCCATGCCGAGAGCATCGTGATCGCCACCGGCACGCGGCCCATCGTGCCCGAGGCGTGGCGCGCCGCGGGCGAGCGCGTGGTGACTTCCGATGACGTTTTCGAGCTCGCCGACCCCGGCCGGCGGATCGGCGTGGTGGGCCTCGGCCCGGTCGGCGTCGAGCTTGGCCAGGCCTTTGCCCAGCTCGGCTGCGAAGTGCACGCGTTCACCGGCGGCCAGACGCTTGCCGCGCTCGGTGACCCGGTGGTCAGCGACAGCCTGCGCGATGCATTGTCGTCGCAAATGGCGATCACCACCGGCGCGAAAGTCACCGTGCGTCCCGTTGACGATGGTGTGGTGCTGGACGATGGCGACCACCCGGTGACGGTCGATTGGGTGCTCGCGTCGCTGGGACGGCGCCCGAACGTCGAGGGCCTGGGCCTGGATGCCCTGGGCGTCGAACTGGATGACCGCGGCGTGCCGGTGTTCGACCCGGACACGCTGCGGATCGGGGATCTGCCGATCTACATCGCGGGCGACGTGAACGGGCAGCGCCCGCTGCTGCACGAGGCCGCGGACGACGGCCGGGTCGCCGCGTACCACGCGTTGCATCCCGAGGCCGAATGCCTGGCGCGCCGCGCGCCGCTCGGGATCGTGTTCACCGAGCCCGGTGCGGGCCGCGCAGGGTTGCCGTACCGCGAATTGCCCGAGTCCGGGGTCGTCACCGGCGTCGGCGATTTTTCCCGGCAGGCCCGTGCCCTGATGGGCGGACGCAATGCCGGCATCATGCATCTTTACGTCCGTGTCGAAGACGGCCGGATCCTCGGTGCCGAGGCAGTGGCGCCGGATGCGGAGCATCTGATGCATTTGATTGCGTGGTCGATCCAGCAGCAGCTGACCGTCGATGCAATGTTGCAGATGCCGTTCTACCACCCGACCGTAGAGGAAGGTTTGCGTTCGGCGTTGCAGGCGGCGCGTCGCGCGCTGGAACGGCAACGCAGCCAGCCGGACCTGCCACTGTGCCACGCGGCCATCGACTGGGCGCTCGGTTGACCGGCGTCCCCAACACGTTCACGCGAGGACAACTTGTCACACATCGTCGTTCGTCGACTGGGCCGGGACGACCTCGCCCCCGCCGCGCGCCTGCTCGCGGGCAGCATGCGCGACAACCCCCTGCATCGAAGTGTGTTCGGCAGTGACGAAGCGCGGCTGGAACCGCTGCTCGCACGCTCGTTCGTCCGCCTGCTGCAGCGGCAGTGGCGCCACGGGCTGGTGCTGGGAGCTCATGACGGGCCGGCAACGGTGGGTGTCGTGGCGATGGTCGAGCCGGGCCACTGCCGGTTCGGCATCCGCGACAAGATCGGCATGTTGGGGCTGCTGGCGCGTGGCGGTGCGCTGCATCGCGTGCCGCGCATCCGGCGCTGGCTCGCGGCCTGGAAGCGCCATGATCCGGATGTCGACCATTGGCACCTGGGGCCCGCGGCGGTCGAGCGCTCGCTGCAAGGGCAGGGCATTGGCACCGTGTTGATGACAGAAGTTTGCGCGCAACTGGACCAGCGTCGCGCCGTCGGCTACCTGGAGACCGACAAGGATGCCAACGTCCGCTTGTATCGCCGTGGCGGGTTCGAAGTCATTGCCGAGCAACCAGTCCTCGGGGTCACCAACTGGTTCATGCTTCGCCACCCGCGGCCGTGACAAAGAACGGGGTCAGGTTCACTTATCTACTACCAGGCGAAACCGACCTGGTTCTTTGATAAGTGAACCTGACCCCGTTCTTTGGGTTAACCTGATCCGTTTGGTTTCGTCGGGTGCGCGATGAGCAGCATGTTCCAGTCGCTCGGGAGTTACAACTACCGCCTGTGGGCGGCGGGCGCGCTGGTGTCCAACGTGGGCACCTGGATGCAGCGCATCGGGCAGGACTGGCTGGTGTTGACCGTACTCACGCCGCACAACGCGACGGCGGTGGGCACGGTGATGGCGTTGCAGTTCGGGCCGCCGTTGCTGCTGCTGCCGCTGAGCGGCTTCGTCGCCGATCACATGGATCGTCGCAAGCTGCTGCTCTTCACCCAGGGCGCGGCGGGGCTGCTGGCGTTGGGCCTGGGTGTGCTTACCGTCATGGGCTTGGTGCAGCTCTGGCAGGTGTACGGCTTTGCGTTCCTGCTGGGCTGCGTCACCGCGTTCGATGCGCCGGCGCGGCAGGCGTTCGTCTCGGACCTGGTCACCGACGACGACCTGGCCAACGCGGTGGCGTTGAACTCGACATCGTTCAATGCCGCGCGCATGGTTGGTCCGGCGGTGGCGGGCGCGTTGATTGCCGCAGTCGGCGAGGGCTGGTTGTTCCTCATCAACGCGGGCTCCTACGCCGCGGTGCTGGTGTCGCTGTGGTTCTTGCGGGTGCGCGAGCTGCATGTCGAAGCGCGCCCGGCGCGCACGCGCGGCAGCTTGTTGGCGGGATTCGGCTACGTGTGGCAGCGGCCCGACCTGGTTGCCGTATTGGTGATGCTGTTGCTGCTCGGTACCTTCGGTTTCAACTTCGCCATCTACATCTCGACCATGTCGGTGACCGTCTTCCACGGTGATGCCAGCCAATACGGCTTGCTGACTTCGGCGATGGCGATGGGCACGATGAGCGGCGCGCTGCTTTCGGCGCGTCGGCCATTTCCCGGCATGGTGCTGATGGCCGTCTCCGCGGCGGCGTTCGGCGTCACCCTGGCAGTGGCAGCGGTGATGCCGGGGCCCGTCCTGTTCGCGGTCGTGTTGTATTTCGTCGGCCTTGCCGCACTGACCTTCATGACCGCCAGCAACTCGATGATGCAGCTCACGACAGAGCGCACGATGCGCGGCCGGGTGCTGGCGCTGCGCATTGCCGTCGTCATGGGCGGCACGCCGATCGGTGCACCGCTGGTGGGTTGGGTGGTCGACCATTTCGGTGCGCGCTGGGCGCTGGGCGTGGGCGCGCTCGCGGGCCTTGCAGCAACCGCAGTGGGCGTCGCCTATCTGGTAAGACATCGCGACCTGCGTCTGGTGAGAAAGGGCAGGCGGCTGCGGCTGGCCATCCGTCCCGCGCCCACGGACGCGATACCCGCCCGCGTGGCGGCCGGCGAGCGCGTCACCTGATCGCGTAACCCGCCGAGAACGGGGTCAGGTTCACTTATCTACTACCAGGTGAAGCTGAGTCGGTCCCTTGATAAGTGAACCTGACCCCGTTCTTGGTGCCACGCGGGGCGCGGCCCGGCGCCCTGTATGATGCCGGCGGCGAATACCGTCGCGACGTGCAGGCCACGATGTTCCATTCCTCCCATCAGGTTACGCGGGTTGCCGCGGGATTCCCGCAGTGGAGCGCCTGCGCGTGAGGGCGGCCGTGACGGGGGGAGCGCTGGCGCGACGGTTCCGGCCGTTGCTGTGGCTGGGGGTGTGCTTCCTCGCCATCTCGTTCGTGACCCGCCTGATCCTGTTGCTGATGACCGGGTCCGGCGTGCCGCCGAATCCGGTGGACTGGTTGTATGCCTTCGGCGTCGGCCTCGGCTACGACCTGGTCACGTTCGTCTACTTCGCGTGGCCGCTGGTGCTGTTTTTGTGGCTGGTGCCAACGCGACGCGGGCGCCTGCCGGGCTGGCAACGTTGGTTGCTGTACGTCTTGTTGCTGGTGGGCCTGCTCGTCATCTGCGCGGGCCTCCTGCGCTGGCAGTTCCACGCCAACTTCAAGACGAGCTGGCCGATACTGCTGCCGTTCCTCTTCGCGCTGCCGCTGGCGGCGTTCACCTACACCTCGCGCGTCGGGCAATGGATCCTGTGGGTATTCTGCTTGCTGCTGCTGTTCGGGTTGTTGTTCGTGGGCGCGTCGGAACTGACGTTCTGGAACGAGTTCGGCTCGCGCTTCAACTTCATCGCGGTGGATTACCTCATCTACACGCGCGAGGTGATCGGCAACATCGAGGAGTCTTATCCAGTCGGCCGCTGGCTGGCGATGCTGGCGGCCGCCGCCATCGTGATTGTCGCGCTCACGCGCCGCAGCCTGCGCACGCGCGACGACGACAGCCGTTTCGGTGGGCGCACGCTCGTGGTGTTGGGCTGGCTGGTGGTCACGGTGGTCACGGCGTTCACGGTCAATTCGGCCATGAAGAACCGCCTGCAGAACACCTACGTCAACTCGCTGGCCGGCAACGGCATCTACGAGTTCTTCGCGGCGTTCCGCAACGCCAACCTTGATTTCCACCGCTTCTATCGCACGTTGCCGGATGCAGAGGCCTACGCGACGGTGCGCAGGATGCTCGAGGCACCGAACGCGACCTGGGTCAGCAACGATCCGCACGACATCACCCGCGCCATCCACGCCACCGGGCCGGAACAGCATCTCAACGTGGTGCTGATCACCGTCGAAAGCCTGTCCGCGGGTTACCTCGGCGTGTTTGGCAACCCGGACGGCCTGACCCCCAACCTCGACCGGCTGGCCGAGCACAGCCTGTTCTTCGAGAACATGTACGCCAATGGCACGCGCACCGTGCGCGGGCTGGAGGCCGTGACGCTGTCGATACCGCCGACGCCGGGCGATTCGCTGATCAAGGAAAGACACAACGAAAACCTGTTCTCGCTGGCGGACATCTTCAACCAGCGCGGTTACGTGTCGGAGTTCGTCTACGGCGGCTACGGCTATTTCGACAACATGAATTATTTCTTCGGGCACAACGGTTACAAGGACGTCGACCGCCGCGACATCCCCGCCAATGCGACGATCCACAGCGAAAACGTCTGGGGAGTGGCCGACGAAGACCTGTACACGCTGGCGATGACCCAGATGGACAAGATCCACGCCGAGGGCAAGCCGTTCTTCCTGCACATCATGACGACCTCCAACCACCGGCCCTACACCTGGCCGCAGGGGCGGGTCGACCTGCCGCAAGGCAAGCGCAACGGCGCGGTCAAGTACACCGATTGGGCCATCGGCGATTTCATCCGGCGCATGCGGGCCAAGCCGTATTTCAGGGACACCGTGTTCGTGATCACCGCCGACCACTGCGCCGACAGTTCGGGCAAGTCGCGCATCCCGATCAACCATTACCTCATCCCGTTGTTGATCTATTCGCCCGCGCACATCGCGCCGCGGCGCGTCGAGCGCATGACCTCGCAGATCGACATCCCGCCGATCCTGCTGGGCCTGCTGCACTTCAGCTACCGCAGCCGGTTCTTCGGCCACAACGTGCTCAACCTGCCACCCGACCGCGACCGCGCATTTCCGTCGACCTACCAGAACCTCGGCTACCTGCGCGGCGATCGCCTCACGATCCTGTCGCCCAACCGCAAGTTGGAACAGGTCAAGCCGGATCCGGTAACCGGCGGTGCAACGCCGTACCGGCAGGTGGATCAGGCCGATGTGCGTCAAACCATTGCGGCCTACCAGGTGGCCTACGACGAATTCCACAGCGGTCGCATGCACTGGCGCGCCAGCGACGCCACGCCGGTACTGCCGTTGCCCGCCCCCGCGGCGTCGGCGGCACCGGTTGATGGCAATGCCGTCGGCCCGTGAATTTCGCCGCGGGCCCCGTCGTATTCAAGACAC
Organism: Rhodanobacteraceae bacterium; assembly: GCA_036278635.1. Classification (GTDB taxonomy): domain Bacteria; phylum Pseudomonadota; class Gammaproteobacteria; order Xanthomonadales; family Rhodanobacteraceae; genus 66-474. The sequence continues at coordinate 5,889 of DASUKQ010000119.1, read as the reverse complement.
TCTTCGCGGCCGCCGCGTCGTGTTCCAAGCGCTGACGGAGGCGGTGAAGACCCCTTCGCCGAGGCACAAAAAGGGTGTCAGGCAAACACAAAAAGGTGTCAGGGACGGTTTGCCTGCGGCAAAAAGGTGTCAGGCAAAAAGGTGTCAGGGACGGTTTGCCTGCGGCAAAAAGGTGTCAGGCAAACACAAAAAGGTGTCAGGGACGGTTTGCCTGCGGCAACCCGCGTCCCGCTGGCAGCAATGAGCGGCCCGCAACAAATGTGAGCGGAAGCCTTCTTGCCACTTCTCAGGGCTTGCTCCAGCTTTGCAGCCGATTGCCGTTGTCAAATTCGATCTGGCGGTCGTCGGGGTAGAACCAGATTTCCGACATCGGCCGGACCTGCTTCTGTTCCGGGGGGCCCAACAGTGCGGTGACCTCCCGCGGATTCATGCCACGCCGCAGTTGGCTCCAGTCGGAAGACGCCGGCCGCGTCTTGACGACGGGAGCAGGTTGACCGGGGGTGATTGTCGGTGTCGGAGCGGCTGTTGGTGTCGGAGTCGCGACGGATGTCGGAGAAGTGGTCGGTGATGGTTGGGGATGCGATGCCGGCGGGGTGGCCGGCGTCATGCCCAGGCGCTGCTCAAGTGCGGCGACGCGTGCCTCCAGCGCCTCGATGCGCTGATGGTCGGTGGTCTGATCAGTGGTTTGCGCCAGGGCTGCCGGGGCAGGCGCGAAGGCCAGTCCGCAGCATAGTCCGGTAATCAGCAGCTGCTTGTGCATGGCGGCTCCGGTGTTGGTGAACGGCCGCAGATTATCAGGAATGCAGGGCTGACCGCGCCAGCAAAAAGGGGACGGAGGTAATTAAGCGGCACCCGGCCTGTAGTTCAGCGGGGCCGCTTTCGTGGTCCGATCAGGGGCCGCCGACGGATTCGTGCATAAAGTTTTAATTACCTCCGTCCCCTTTTCGGTTATAAACGCCACTGGCCACGGGGAGTGACGGGCATGGCGGGGGAGGGCGTCGAGGATCGATTGGTTGCATTGGAAAGTCGGCTCGCGCGGATCGAGGAACGGCTCAACACTCGGTTCGTGCCGAAGCCGCCGCCGGAGGCGCGGGCGCAGGCGCAACACGGGCAACCGCAACCGCGCGAGATGTGGCTACAGGACGTGCCTGCGCCGACGCACCCCCCGATCGTTGTCCAGGAGAAGAGCGCCAGCGTCGAACCCGGCCATTCCGCGGTTCGGCAGACTGCGCCGATGCCCTCTCGCGATGGCGGCTCGGCGGTGACCAGCATTCTGGGCTGGGGCGGTGCGCTGGCTTTCCTGCTGGCGGCAGCCTACGTCATTCGTCTCGGCATCGACAGCGGTTGGCTGACGCCGGTCGTGCAAGTGGCGGCCGTCGTGGCGGGCGGGATCGTGCTGATCGGCGCGGGTTTCGGATTGCGCGGGTCGTGGGAACGTTACGCGGGTTACCTGCCCGCGTGCGGCGTGGTGATGCTGTTCCTCGCGATCTACGGCGCGAATCTCCACTACGGGCTCATCGGCGTGAAAGCGGCCGGGCTGTTCGTGATTGCGGTGTGCGCGCTGTCGCTGTGGTTGTGCCGGGCGTTCAACAGCGACCTGTATGCCCTGTTTGCGGTGGTCGGTTCCTACTCGGCGCCGTTCCTGCTCGCAAGCGCGACGGGTTCCATCATGAACCTGGTGGTGTACTACTCGGCCTGGGGCGTGGTGTTCAGCGTCTATGCGATCTGGTACGGACGCCGGTTGATCTACCTGCTGGCGGCGTATCTTGCGCTGGTCGGATTCGACGTGATCTGGCACGCGCAGGCATCAGACCAATGGGTGGCGGCGCTGGTCTTCCAGACCGTCCAGTTCGTGATTTTCGGCGTTGCGACGGTCTGGTTTTCGGTGCGGCGCCAGGCGCCGATGGACACGGTCACGGCAGCGATGCACCTGCCGGCCCTGCTGCTGTTCTATGCCCTGCAGTACTACGTACTGGATCGGCACCTGCCGGCGCTGGCACCGTGGATTTCGTTCGCCAGTCTTGCTGCCGTCGGGCTGCTCTACTGGGCGGCGCGTCAATATCTGCACCGGCCGCTGCCGGGCGGCGCATTCCTGCTGTGGTGCTACCTGGCCCTGGTGCTGTTTCACGCAGGGTATCTCGAAGCGCTCCCGAACGTCCTGCACCCGTGGGTCATATTCGTCCTTGCGCCGATCGCGCTGTGGCTGGGCTTGCGTCGCGGCGACTTTTCGCCCGCGCGATACGCATTGTGGGCGGTGGTGGCATTGGTGTTCGTGCTCAATTATGTGCGCGTTCTCATCGGTTTCAGTCTGGACGAGGTTCCGGGCCATGCGATCCTGCCCATCGCCTACGCGGCGCTGTTGTACGGCGGCTATTACCTCGTTGCGCGGCGGGAAGGCTTGCGCGATGTCAAGCTTCTGCTGATCTATGCCGGCCACATCATGGTGATGTCGGCAGCGGTGCGCATGTTCGACATTCGAATCATCGAGTCCACCGCGTGGGGCTTGCTGGCGCTGGCGTGCCTCGGCCTGTCCATGTGGAAGAACGACCGGATGCTCGGCCAGTCGTCGCTGCTGGTGTTCGGCGCGACGGCGGGAAAGGTGCTGCTCTACGACCTGAGCGGATCACCACCGCTGGCGCGGATCATCAGCCTGGTGGTGCTGGGGCTGACCTTCTACATTGGCGGCATGTTGTATCAAAAGCTGGTGGCGACACGCGACGCCACTTGATGCGTCCTGCCCTGAAAAGGGGACGGAGGTAATCAAGCCGAGGTAGTTAAGCCGCGGCGAAAAGGGGACGGCCTTAAAAGGGGAGGGAGGTAATTAGGCCGCAATAAAAAGGTGACGGAGGTAATCAAGCCGCGGCCGAGCAGGATCGGATGCGTCCAAGGCGCAGTCCGTCAACAAGATCGGTGTCCAGGGAAACGGTACCAGGAACGCCCTTGCGGGGCGGCTGACAGTGGTGCAGCGGGTTTAATTACCCCCGTCCCCTTTTCGCAGCGCATTGCGCGCGCAGCCGCGCGAGCAGTTCCAGCGCCTCGCCGGTGTCGCGATCCTGCAGCGTCGCGCAGGCGTGTGCGCCGGCGACGTCCAGATGCACGGTCGTGAGTCCGAGGCGTCGCTGCACGGGTCCTTCCGTGGCGCGAATGCTCTGTACCTTGCGCAGCGGTACCCATGTGGTGGTTGCGGCCAGGCGCCCACGGCGTGCGACGACGTAGCGTTCGTCGGTACCGATGGCGAGAAGGTGCATGCTCAGTGGCGCCTTCCAGACTGCGCGCCTTGGGGGTCGCAGCGAACATTCCGGGGCGTCGGGTGCCACGTTCGCGATGATCGCCTTGCCGACGTCCAGGCGACCGACGGCAAGCAGCGGGCGCGACACCTGGCCTTCGGCGCGGTTTTCCTTTTTGACCTTGGTGCCGGCGACCTCCACCTCGACGCGGCACCAGCCGAAGCGGCGCCACAACAGCGGCTGGCGCAGGCGCACGAGCTGGATGCGGTCACGGCTGATCGTTTCGGATGTCGTTTGCACCAGCCCCGAGCGCAACTGGAATCCCGTGTCCGTGGCGTGGACGGTCAGTCTGTAATCGCCGTTGAAGCGTTTCCACAGCGCGCCGGCAAGCCCGATGATCGGCCAGATGCCGCCCGCTGCGATGCCCTTGGCGGCGGCTGGAAACATCGTGAGTCCGACGGCGAACGCCACGCTTGCAATCACGGCGACCAGTCCGACGCCGGCCGTGAGCGTGCCAAGGATGAGTCGGAGTGGATCGGTGACCACAAGCGGCTCGCCGGTTCCCAGATCCTCGATTGCCTCGGCACCAGGCACCGGGGCCGGGATCGATCCGGGAGCTTGTCCGGTTTCAGCCAGTTCTTCGCGTTCGGCCCGGGCGATGGCGAGCAGTTCGTCGCGAAGCCGGGTCGCGTGCGCGACGGTCAGGCACGCGAGGAGCCCCGTGTTCCCGCCGCCCGATGCCATGCGAAGGCGCAGTTCGGCGAGCCCCAGGCTCCGCGCGATGCCACTCTGGGCGATGTCGATGGCCTGCACGCGGCTCAATGGATAGCGACTGGAACTGCGATTGACGAGGCCGCTTTCGATGTGCAGGACGCCATCCACCAGGCGCCAACGCGTCACCAGCCACGTGACAACGCCCGCGATGATCGCGATTCCAATGACGACGAGTTCCCAGCGACGGTCGCCATGGGCCTGCTGGCTGCCCACGAGGCTCACGAGAATGATGGCGCCGATGGAGATCAGATGCCGCCCGGCGCGCACGACGGGCGAAAGGGGGTGCAGGCGCTGCCACGGCGTGGTCGCGTGGGGATCGGCTTCGACCATCGGGGCGCCCTTTGCACTCACAATCCTGCCGCGCGCGCTTCACCCAGCCTGCTCAGCGCATCGCGCAGGCGCTGCGCTTCCTCCCGGCTCAGTCCCGGAATCACGGCATCGCTCGCGGCCGCCGCGGTATGCATGTGGAGGGTGCTGATGCCGAAAAAGCGCTCGAACGGGCCAACCACGACATCCACGAACTGCATGCGCCCGTAGGGCACCACCGAAAGCCGCCGTACGAGCAGGCCCCGTGCGACCATGAGGTCATCGTCACTTTCCATGTACTGCCAGGAGTCGACCCGGCGCCGGAGGGCGCGCAGCGCGACCAATGCGATGCAGAAGACGACGGCCACGGCAACGAGCCCCAACCACCACATCGTGTAGATACCCACCACCATTCCCGCCGCGGCCATCGCGATGGCTGCAACGATCCCACCCTGGACCCGCCGCATGCGCCATAGTTGTGGCGATGGACGGGTCCACTTTTCGCCTGCATTGAAGTCGTTCAGGGAAGCCATGGCTCTCTCAAAAAGGCGCCTCAAAAAGGGGACGGAGGTAATTAAAGTGAGAAAAGGCGGAGGAGGCAATCAAGTCATCAGTTAATTACCTCCGTCCCCTTTTTTTGCGGGCCGCCCTCGTCGTCTGATCCGGGCAGGGCGCCCGAGGGATTTTTCGACCATCGCCTGGAATCGTTGGCCGCCCAATGCACGTTCTTGTTGGAGGTGCGCGCGGATCCTGCCCATCTCGTCCCGATTGACTCCCCGCTGCAACAGTTCGCGATACGCTGCGACTTGCGCTGCCCGGTTCGGGCCAAGCGCAGTGAAACGCGGATGCGGCGTCACCAGTGGGTCGTCGATCAGCCCGAGATTGGCATGGACGCTGGACCAACGGTGTTGCTCGGGGCGTTTGACGATCGCAGCGCGCACCGGGTTGAGTTCAATGTAGCGGTACACAGCCATCAGATGGTGCTCGCTGCCGACGAGGCACGACTTGAAGCGGCCCTGCCAGAGCGGTCCGCTGCGCCCGTGACGATGGTTGAACGCCTGAACGTGGCATTGGCCGACTTTGCGCATTGCGCGCGACAGCGTGTCGCAGTCGGACGAAGTCAGCAACAGGTGTATGTGGTTGCCCATTAAGACATAGGCGTGGACCGCGATCCGGTATTCCGCCGTGACGTCGCGCAACAGTCGGTAAAAGCGGCGGCGGTCGACATCGTCGATGAAGATGGCACAACGGTTGACGCCACGCTGGGTGATGTGCAGGGGGATCCCGGGAATGTGCAGTCGTGGCTGCCGAGGCATGATGCAAGTGTCGCCGCGCCGAACGCGTTGCGCAGTCGGGCAGGCCAGGCCAGCGTTGTAGGTCGAGTCCGATCGTTGCCGTCGGTTAATTACCTCCGTCCCCTTTTTTGGGCATGAAAAAGCCCGCCGAAGCGGGCTTTTTGGGAACCTGGCAAGGAAGCTTACGCCACCTGTACCTGGTCCGCCTGCATGCCCTTCGGGCCCTTGACGGCGATGAAAGTGACCTTCTGGCCTTCCTGCAGCGACTTGAAACCGTCGCCCTGGAT
>DASUKQ010000118.1:0-18114 GCA_036278635.1 Rhodanobacteraceae bacterium | reverse complement strand
CGTTTCGGGTTTGCCGACGATCCCGACGTGCCGGCGGCGCTGCACGCGTGCGCCAGGCAGGGGCTCGATTTCAAATTGATGGACACGACGTTCTTCCTGTCGCGCGAAACCATCGTCGCCGCCGACCGCGCCGGCATGGCGTTGTGGCGCGACAAGCTGTTCACGTTCCTGGCCCGCAACGCGTTGCCCGCGACCGCGTTCTTCAGCATCCCCGGCAACCGCCTGATCGAACTCGGCGCGCAGGTCGAGATCTGACGCGATCGGCGTGCATCCGCCGCGCGCGGAGTGCAATCTGAACGGCCGCTTGCTCGCGTCACGAGTCCGACGTGACATCCGGCGTTCGCCTCCCGCATGATGGAAACGTGCCGGATGAGGGCCGGCCGTCGGGCTATCGCACGTAGTTGCGAGGTTGCGTGGAAGGCCCTTCCCGCGATGTCGAGGCGACGACAAGGAGTGTGTGGGATGCCTGACAGGAAGACCATCGAGAAGGCGAAGAAGGACAAGCGCGAGGGCAAGTCCCCGAGCACCCAGGCCGGTGAATTCGTGCGCGAGGAAATCGAGCACGTGCGCGAGGGCAAGCATGGGGCCCGTTCGACCAGGCAGGCGATTGCGATCGGGTTGTCCGAGGCGCGGCGCGCAGGGGTCGACTTGCCGCCGCCGAAGAAGGGCAAGGCGTCGAAGGCGACGCGCAAGGCCGCCAAGCGCGATCGGGCCGCGGCCAGGAAAGGCACGCCGCGCAAGGCCTCGTCAAAACGCTCGCGCGCGAGCAGCAAGGCATTGAAGCGCGAAGGCCATGCCGCCGCGTCGAAACGGGCGCTCTCGAAGCAGGCCCGCAAGTCCGCACGCAAACGCACCGCCGGCGAGCGGTCCGCGGCCGCGAAGAAAGCCGCGCGTACCAAGGGCGCGAAAGGACGTTCGGCGTCCGCACGCAAGGCCGCGCGCACGCGCGCGAGAAACCGCAAGCGTTGAGGCGATGGCGCGCCAGCCCTCCAGCGCGAATTCCCGTGGATCGGGCGCGTCGAAGGGCGCTTCGCGGCGCTGGTCGCAGCGCGTGACGCAGTCCAGCGACGCACTGACGCTCGACGACGGCGTGTTCAGCCTGGACGATCCGCGCGCCATCGCCCGCTCCCTGAAACGGTCGGCCGATCGCAGCCGGCGGCGCAAAAGCGAGCCATTCCGTTCCGCCATGTCGATGCTTACGTTCTACATCAACCGCGCGGGCGACAAACTGCCGAAGCGGCAACGCGCGAGGCTGGAACAGGCCAAGGACGAACTGCGTGAACTGTATCATCGGCCGCGCCAGCATTGATGCGCCAACGGGAATGGGGAATTGAAGCAGCGAGCTGCCGCTCCAGCCGCTTTTCCGATTCTCGATTCTCGACTCTCAATTCCCGGCGTTCCGGCATAATCGCAACATGAACGAAGCCCGCGTCGTCGACGCCGCCGGAACCCGCGACGAGGAAGTGCTGGAAGCCAGCATCCGCCCGCGCTCGCTTGCCGAGTACGTGGGGCAGGCCGCGATGCGCGAGCAGTTGTCGTTGTCGATCGAGGCGGCGCGCAAGCGCGGCGACGCACTGGACCACGTACTCGTGTTCGGGCCGCCGGGCCTGGGCAAGACCACGCTCTCGCACGTGATCGCCAACGAGTTGGGCGTCAATTTGCGCAGCACCTCCGGACCGGTACTGGAACGTGCCGGCGATCTCGCCGCGCTGCTCACCAACCTGCAGCCGCGCGACGTGCTGTTCATCGACGAAATCCACCGTCTGTCGCCGGTGGTGGAAGAGGTGCTGTATCCGGCGCTGGAGGATTTCCAGATCGACATCATGCTGGGCGAGGGGCCGGCGGCGCGCTCGATCAAGCTGGACCTGCCGCCGTTCACGCTGGTCGGCGCGACCACCCGTGCCGGCATGCTGACCAGCCCGTTGCGCGACCGCTTCGGGATCGTGCACCGGCTCGAGTTCTACACGGCGGACGAACTGGCGACGATCGTCAGGCGTTCCGCCCGGATCCTGGACATCACCTGCGACGATGATGGCGCCGACGAGATCGCGCGGCGCGCACGCGGAACGCCGCGCATCGCCAATCGCCTGTTGCGCCGCGTGCGCGATTACGCCGAAGTGCGCGCGGGCGGGCACATCACCCGCGTGGCCGCGTCCGCGGCGCTCGACATGTTGAAGGTCGACGCCGGCGGTTTCGACGATCTGGACCGCCGCTTGCTGCGCCTGGTGGTCGAACAGTTCGAGGGAGGCCCGGTCGGGGTGGAGTCGCTGGCCGCGGCGCTGGCCGAGGATCGCGACACCATCGAAGACGTGCTGGAACCGTACCTGATCCAGCAGGGCCTGCTGGCGCGCACCGCGCGTGGGCGCATCGCCACCGCGAAAGCCTGGCGGCACTTCGGACTGAGGCCGCCGCACGGCACCGCGCCCGCGCTGAACCTGTTCGACGACGAAGGGTCCGAAAGGGGGTCAGAGTGACTTTTCAGTATGCATCCGTAGTTTGGAGCGTCATGAAAAGTCACTCTGACCCCATCTTTGGCTTCGCGGGATATCATGAAAAGTCACTCTGACCCCGTTCTTTCGGCGAACTCCCTTGCGGGGCCCGCGTTCAGTTGGCGGATAAGGGTCTATTGGGAAGATACCGATGCGGGAGGCGTGGTTTACCACGCCGATTACCTGCGATTTCTCGAACGCGCGCGGAGCGAGTGGATGCGCGCGGCGGGACTCGGGCAGGATGCGTTGCGCCGGTCGCAGGGGGTCGTGTTCGTGGTGCGCGAACTGGACATCGCCTACGACAAGCCGGCCCGACTCGACGACGAACTGGATGCGACGGTGCGGGTGATGCGTTTGCGCGCGGCCAGCATCGACATTGCACAAGTCGTGTCGCGGGTCGCCGACGGCGTTACGCTGGCCCGCGCGCAGGTGCGTGTCGCGTGCGTCGATGCGCGCACCCTCAAGCCGTGCCGGATTCCGGCGGAAATCGTCCCCCTGATTGAAGGAAACAACCTCGCATGAACGGCTCCATCAACATCTTCGATCTGGTCATCCACGCCAGTTGGCCGGTCAAACTGGTGCTGCTGATCCTGCTCGTGTTCTCGGTCACCTCCTGGATCATCATCTTCCGCAAGAAGGCGATGCTGGACGCGGCGACCCAGGATGCCGACGGCTTCGAGGAACGATTCTGGTCGGGCGTGGACCTCGCGGCGCTGTTCCGCGAGGTCAGCCACCGCGCGGGCGAGGCGGGTGGCCTCGCGGCCGTGTTCGAATCGGGCTTCCGGGAATTCGTGCGGCAGCGCCAGCGCGGCGGCGAGGACCGGCGCGCGGTGATGGAGGCATCCGAGCGCGCGATGCGGGTGGCCGGGACCCGCGAGGTCGAGAAGCTCGAAAGCAATCTGGAGTACCTCGCCAACGTCGGCTCGATCAGTACCTACGTCGGCCTGTTCGGCACGGTGTGGGGGATCATGATCGCGTTCCAGGGCCTGGGTTCGCTCAAGCAGGCCACGATCGCCACGGTGGCGCCCGGGATATCCGAGGCGCTGGTCGCGACCGCAATGGGCCTGTTCGCCGCGATTCCCGCGGTGTGGGCGTACAACCGCTATTCGACCCGCCTCGAGCGCATCATGGTGCGCTACGACACCTTCCAGGAAGAATTTTCGTCCGTGCTGCACCGGCAGATGCAGAGCGACCAGCCGGCGACACCGGGGCAGGCGGAAGCGCGGTCGCGCTAGGGAGCGAACGTCATGGCACTTCCAACCCGAACCCGTCGCCGTCGCCGCCGGATGGCGGAAATCAACATCGTGCCCTACATCGACGTCATGCTGGTGTTGCTGATCATCTTCATGGTCACCGCGCCGATGTTGAACCTGGGCGCCAATATCCAGTTGCCACAATCGGCGGCCAAGGCCCTGCAGGACGAAAAGCAACCGGTGCTGGTGTCGGTCGACGAAAAGGGCGACGTGTTCCTGACCCTCGGCAAGAGCCCGCGCGAGCAGGTCGACGACGAGACGCTGGTCAGGAAAATCTCCGCCTTCGTCAAACAGGATCCCAAGGTGTCGGTGTTGCTGGGTGGCGACAAGCGGGTCGATTACGGACGCGTCAACCAGGTGCTGGGATTGCTGCAGCAGGCCGGCGTCGCCAAGGTCGGCCTGATGAGCCAGCCCGTGACCACCGCCGTTCCCGCGAACGATGGAACGCGCTGACGCCACGCCGCGCGCGATCGCATACTCGGCGTTGCTGCATCTCGGCATCGTCGGTTTCCTGGCGCTCGCGATGCTCAATTGCACCCATTGGGAAGACCTGGCCAACATGCTGCACCTTCCCGAGGCGTTGCGTCCGGTGACGTGTACACGCGTGGTGCAGCTGCAAGGGCCGGTGATCGAGGCGACCCTTGTCGGGCCCGCTGCCGCGCCGCCGCCGCAGGCATCGAAGCACGCGCAGAAGGCGCCGCCGACGCACGAGCCCCAACCCAAGCCGAAACCCGCGCCGCCCGCGCCGGTGCGGGTGCTGCCCACCCCGGTGCCGCAGCCGAAATTGAAGGACCAGGAAAAGGTCGCGCAGATCGCCGAGCAACAGGCCGAAAAGGAAAGGCAGGCCCAGGAAGAACAACGCAAGCAGCGGATGGCCGAATTGACCCAACAGAAAGAGGCCGAACGCATTCTCAAGGAACTGGCCAAGGCCAAGGCCGAGAGCCAGGCCCAGCAGCGGCGCGTCAACCTCGAGCAACAGAAAGCCCAACAACTGGCCGACTTGCGCAAGGCACGCGAAAGCGAGAATGCCGAAAACGTGCCCGCGGCGAAGCAGGCGATGACCGGGCAGGGCGGCACCGACAATGCGGCGTACGTGGCGGCACTGCAGAACGCGATCACCCAGAACTGGCTGCGCCCGGACAATATTCCGGTGGGGGTGGTGTGCCCGGTGGAAATCGTCCAGATACCGGGGGGTCAGGTGATCTCTGCCAAAGTATTGCCGAGTTGCCCGTTCACCGACGTGGCCCGGCATTCCGTGGAAGCGGCCGTCATGCGTTCTTCGCCGTTGCCGTACAAGGGGTTTGAAAAAGAGTTCACACGCGACATCATCTTCAACTTCAAGGTGGATTCCACACAATGAAGGGTGCTCCAGTCATGCGAATCACCAAAATTTTTCCGATGCTGATCCTGGCCGTGGCGGCGTTGTTGTTCGCGACCCAGGCGCCGGCGCAAGGCCTCACCGTCCAGATCGTCAACGGCGTGCCCTCGGCGATTCCGGTCACCGTGGTGCCGTTCGGACAGCAAGGATCGGGGCCGGCGTCGCCGGTCGATATCGCCCAGATCGTCAGCATGGATCTCAATCGATGCGGCAAGTTCCGCACCTTGCCCACCAGTGAGATCGTCGAGTCACCGACGACCGGCTCCCAGATCAAGTTCGCGACCTGGCAACAGTTGAAGCAGGACTACATCGTGGTGGGCCGCACGACCTACGACGGCGGCGTGCTCAAGGCCGAGTTCGAACTCTGGGACGTCAACAAGCAGCAACAATTGCTGGGGCTGTCGATCACCGGGCAGGGCAGCGACCTGCGCCGGGTCGCGCACCAGATTGCCGACCAGATCTACCAGAAAATCATCGGCGTGCGCGGTGCGTTCGATACCCGCATCGCGTACGTGACCATGGTCGGGCTCGGCAAGAACGCGCAGTATTCACTGGTGGTCGCCGATTCGGACGGCTACAACCCGCAAACGGTGGTGCATTCGCACGAAGCGCTGTTGTCGCCGGCGTGGTCGCCGAACGGCAACGAACTTGCGTATGTGTCGTTCGAGAGCGGCGATTCGGCGATCTATATCCAGAACATCGCCACCGGCGCGCGCCGCGTGGTGTCGGCGCGCGCCGGCATCAACGGTGCTCCGCGCTTTTCGCCGGACGGCAGGAGGCTGGTGGTGGCATTGTCCTTCCAGGGGAACGTGGAGATCTACACGCTGGATCTTGCCACCGGGGCCCTGACGCGCCTCACCCACAATCTCGCGATCGACACCGAGCCGTCGTGGACCCCCGATGGCCAGAATGTCATTTTCACGTCCGATCGTTCCGGCAAGCCGCAGTTGTACCAGGTTCCCGCAACCGGCGGCACGCCCCAGCGCATCACCTTCCAGGGTCAATGGAACGGCGACGTCGCCGTCAGCTACGACGGCAAGAAGCTGGCCGTGGTGCAAGGCAACGGAAACGTGTATCGTATTGCGGTGATCGACCGCTCCCTGGGCGGCCAGGAGACGTTCGTTTCCCCGGGTAATCTGGACGAATCGCCCAGCTGGGCGCCCAATGCCAGCATGCTTCTCTACGCGGCCACCGAAGGCCCGCGCGGCGTCCTGTACGCCGTGTCGGCAGACGGGCGCGTACGGCAGCGACTGGTGCTGGGCGACGGCGACGTGCGATCGCCCGCCTGGGGGCCGTATCGGACCCCTTGACGCCATCTTGATCGTCACGATGCTCCAATTTCACCTGTTGTATCCTCATTCCAACCACTCGTTCAAAAAAGGATGGATTCGCCATGAACGCAACTGTTCGCGTTTCCGTAATCGCGCTTTTCTGCCTGGCCGCCGCGGCCTGTGCGAAGAAGCAGGAAGTCAAGCCACCACCGCCGCCCGAGGCTCCCGCCACGACCACGGCTCCCACGACCACCGAGGGCGCGTTCACCCCGGCCGATCTTCAGAGCAACTCGTGCCTGCGCACCCGCGTGATCTACTTCGAGTTTGACAAGAGCGCCATCCAGTCGCAGTTCAACAACATCATCGCCTGCCACGCCAAGTATCTGCGTGATCGTCCGATGGCGCGGATGACGCTGGAAGGCAATACCGACGAGCGCGGCACCCGCGAATACAACCTCGGCCTCGGCGAGCGCCGCGGCAATTCGGTCGAGAGCGCGCTGGAAGCCGCTGGTGCTTCGTCCGACCAGATCAAGGTCGTGAGCTATGGCGAAGAGCGCCCGGTGTGCCGTGAGCACAACGAAGGCTGCTGGCACCAGAACCGCCGCGTCAACATCGTCTACACCACCGAGTAAGCGGTGTGACGAAGGCTGCACGCATGCGTTGCATGTCGCGCAAATCCGTAATGGTCATGGCCGCTTCGGCGGCCATGATTTTTGCGGCGACCAGTGCGCCCCGCGCGCGCGCCCAGGATGCCGGTCGGGCGCCTCCACCGCCGTCGAGCAGCCTGGTACTGCTCAACCAGATCCAGGACCTGCAGGCACAGATGCGCCAGATGCAGGGACAGATCGAGGTGCTGCAACACCAGTTGCACCAACTCGAGCAGACCAGCAAGGACCAGTACGTCGATCTGGATTCGCGCATGGGCAAGCTGGAGCACTCGCAACCCGGTGCGGCGGCGAGCACGGCGCCGGCTCCATCGGCATCCGCCGCGGTCCCGCCGGCGGCATCCGCGAGCGTGGCCAGGCCGATGTCGGCCGCCGACAAGGCGGCGGCACAAACCGCGTACGACGCGGCATTCAAGGCCCTGCGCGACGGCAACTACGTCGATTCAGCGCGCAGCTTCCGGGCCTTCATCGACACCTATCCGCAAAGCACGCTGGTCTCGAACGCGTATTACTGGCTCGGTGGCTCGTACTACGTCACCCAGAACTACAAGCCGGCGCTGGCGGCGTTCCAGACCCTGCTCAGGGACTATCCCGACAGCCCCAAGGCGGCCGAGGCGCAACTGCGCGTCGCCGATTGCCAGATCGCGTTGAAGGATTACGCCGCTGCACGGCTCACGTTGCAGGCGGCGATCAAGGCGAACCCCGGCACGACAGTCGAAAAGCGCGCGCGCGAAAAGCTCCAGGACATGCCCGCGCAAACCGGCACGCCATGACGCAGCCATGACGGTGGGACGGTTGGACACGCACAAGGCGGTGGTCCTGGTTTCGGGCGGCATGGATTCGGCGGTCACGCTGGCGCTTGCCCGGGAATCCGGTTTCGCGTGCTACGCGCTGTCGGTCGCCTACGGTCAGCGGCACGCCTCGGAACTCGGTGCTGCCGCGCGCGTCGCGGCGATGCTCGGCGCGCTGGAACACAAGACAGTGTCGGTCGACCTGCGCAGCATCGGCGGCTCGGCGCTGACCGCCGACATCGCGGTGCCCGAACATTCCGATGCCCATGGCGAGCACGCCATCCCGTCCACCTATGTGCCCGCGCGCAACACGATCATGCTGGCGATCGCACTGGGCTGGGCCGAGACGCTGGACGCCGGCGACCTGTTCTGCGGCGTCAACGCCGTCGACTATTCCGGCTATCCGGATTGCCGCCCCGCGTTCGTGGATGCGTTCGAACGTCTCGCCAACCTCGCGACCCGCGCCGGCGTGGAAGGTGTGGGCGTGCGCGTGCACGCGCCGTTGATCGAAATGTCGAAGGCGGACATCGTGCGCGAGGGGACGCGCCTGGGCGTCGATTTTTCCGCAACCGTTTCATGCTATCGCGCCGACGCCGACGGGCGCGCCTGCGGGCACTGCGATGCGTGCGTGCTGCGCGCGCGCGGATTCGTCGCCGCCGGCATCGTCGATCCGACGCGCTACGGTCGTGGCGCGTGACGCGCTAGAATGCGCGGCTTGCGATTGTCGCGTCATTGCGGATGGTGGCGGCATGGCCTGCATCCTTGCCCCGTCCGCAGGCAGCCGGGGCCGCGATCATCGCGCTTCGCAACGTGACGTCCGGTAACAGCGGGGCCGTTAGCTCAGCGGTAGAGCAGTGGACTTTTAATCCATTGGTCGAAGGTTCGATCCCTTCACGGCCCACCAATTCGCGTTGCCTGTCCGTGCGGACCGGCGAAAAAACCGCTCTCCTTGCGCGTGGTGGCGATGCGCGAAGCGCCCAGCCGCCCGCCGTTTCCGTTCCGTTAATGCCGGCGCGCTTCGGGCGCATTAGCATGGACTTCCATACGGAGGAAACGGAATGGATATTACGCACGGGCTTCAAAACGGCAGCGACGCACTGGAGAACGCGTCCCAGCAGGTTCGGCATGGAGCGCACACCGCGATGCATGGCGTGCGGCGCGCCGGGAACGAGGTGAACTCGTTCGTGCATCGGCGTCCGGTCGAGACCGCGCTGCTGAGCGCGGCGGCGGCCTGCCTGATTACCGGGTTGGCGTTCTGGCTCAGCCGTCCGGACTGACGCACCACACGGCGGCGCGACTAGCAACGGACCACCTCAGGTGCGGTAGAAATCCTGCATCGGGTAGCGGCGCGCATAGAGTGCGAACACAAGCGCCGCGAGGGCGGCGAATGCCGCGAAGAAGAACATCAGGAACGCGTTCTCGCCGAACCCGGTCGACGCGATCCAGTCCGTGACCGCGTCGTTGCGGATGCCGGCGTCGGCGAGCAACACCCACAGGTTGCCGAAGGTGACCGAGAGCATCCAGAAGCTCATGATCGAGCCCTTCATCGATGGCGGCGCCTGGCTGTAGGCGAACTCGAGGCCGGTGGCCGAAACCAGCACCTCGCCGAGGGTCAGCAGCGCGTAGGGCAGCACTTGCCAGGCGATGAACACCGGATCGCCCCCGTCGATGGCAAGCTGGATGAAGCCCGCGCCAACCCAGGCGAGCGCGGAAAATGCAATGCCCGCCCCCATCCGCCGCAGCGCGGTGGGTTCGATGCCGATGCGGCGCATCAGCGGGAACAGCACCAGGTTGTTGAACGGGATCAGCAGCAGCACCAGCATCGGGTTCAGCGCCTGCATCTGCGCTTCGTGGAACCACGCGGGCTTGGCCATTTCGGCGCCCTGCAAAACCCACGTCGAAGCCTTCTGGTCGAACAGGGACCAGAACGGCGTCACCAGCGCGAACACGATCATCAGGCGCAACACGCCGCGCACGCCGTCCACGGCCTCGTCCGGATGGACGCCGCGCGCCCGCTCGAGTTGCATCGAGGTTCCGATCCCCCCGAAGGCCAGCAACGAGCCGAGTGCCAGGCACGCGCCGATCACGAATCCCAACACGGGTATGGTCGCCAGGGCCGCCAATGCGATGACCACACCCACGGTGGCGACCCACAGCCCCGGACGCGCCTGGTCCTTCCCTCGCGACAGCAATGCCGTGCGCGCCACGCGCAGGAGCGAATCGGGATTCGGGGGCGCCGGTGGCACCCGCACGTAGCGTTTGCGGCCCAGCCAGAACACCCACAACGCGATCGCCATCAACGCGCCGGGAATCCCGAACGCCACGGCGGGCCCGAAGCTGCGCAGGAAAATCGGCATCAGCAGCGAAGCGAAAAACGACCCGAAATTGATCATCCAGTAGAACGCGTCGTACACCAGCCTCGCGCGGTGCTTGTTGGTGGAATCGAACTGGTCGCCGACGAACGCCGAAACCAGCGGCTTGATGCCGCCCGAGCCGACCGCGATCAGGAACAGTCCCGTGTAGAACCCCGTCCGGTTGTCCTCGAAGGCGGCGAGGCAGGCGTGGCCCGCAACGTACACCATCGAAAGCCACAGCACCGTGTGGTACTTGCCCCACAGGCGGTCGGCGATCCAGCCTCCGAGCAGCGGGAAGAAGTACACCCCGATCACGAACGTGTGGAAGACGTCCCGCGCGGCGCCCGCGCGGTCCTCGATCGGCAGGTACAACAGCAACGTCGACACCAGGAACGGCGTCAGGATGTTGCGCATTCCATAGAAGCTGAAACGCTCGCATCCTTCGGTGACGATGATGTACGGGATTTGGCGTGGCAGCGGCGCGGGGCCTGCGCCCGGTTTGGTGGCGGTGGCGGCAGTCGTCGTCATCGTCGAAACGGGTTGCGGGTGAGGCGCCAAGGGTAACGGCGTCCGCGGGCGCGGGCACCGGCGCTGCTCAGCCGGCCGATTCGGGCGAGCGCAAGCGTTGCAGCAGCACCGGGATCAGGGCCAGCAGGCCCAGCCCGACCAGCGGGAGCCAGATGTGCGGCTCCAGGATCAACGCGGGAGAAATACCGTTGCCTTCGGCGATCGATTGGGCGAGTCCCGCGCCGATCGCGGTTTCGAACACCAGCATGATCACGCCGCCCAGGGCGGTCGCCAGCGTGAACAGCCACACCGGACAACGCAGCCACGCCAGCGCGACCGTGATGCCGCCGAACGGAAAAAGCGGCACGAAGCGCAGGAACAACGTGTAGGAAACCGGGTGGGCCTGGTAGCCCTGGCGTATTCGCTCGACGAACTTCGGCGGCGGCCGTTTGCCGGCGCCGAACGCGTGGCGCGCAGCGAAATACAGCAGCAGCGACCCCAGAAGTTCGCCGACCAGCGACAGCCCGATGGCGGTCCCCATGCCGAACAGCATTCCGCCCGCGATGATGATCAGCAGCGGACCCGGCATCGCGGTGGCGATCGACAACGTCAATACCGCGATGTAGATGATGTAGGCCAGCGCCCGATGTTCCGCGATCTGGCGCGACCAATCGGCCTGCTGCGCGAGAATGTGGTGCGGATCGACGTGCTCCAGCATGCCGCTCGCGCCGATTGCCACGCCGATTGCAATCAGGATCAGCAATGGCACGAAAGCACGCAATCGGCTCATGAGGCAGTGGACGAAACGACGGATGGCGGTACCGGACAGGATAGCCGGTTGTGCTTAACCTCACGAAACAGGCGGTCTGCCCGGAGCCGGCGGATCCCCGGCCTCAGTAACGCGCACGGCCTTGCGTCGAGTACGTCGCGAGCACCGCGCGGGCCGCGTCCCGGCCCAAGTCCCGCACGACCCGAATGCCGCGGCGCTCGAGTTCCCCGATCCAGTCGGCCGGCAGCGGGCCTTCGTCGAAGTACGCCAGCGATTCGGTATCCTCGGTCCGCGCACCGATCAGCAATTCATCGATGCCCGCCCACACGATCGCGCCGTAGCACTGGCAGCACGGTTGCGCGCTGGTGGCCAGCGTGTAACGACGTCCGTCCTCGTTGAGCCGCGCCCGCCCGAGCTTCTGTTGCGCCGCGACCAACGCGACGATTTCCGCGTGGGCCAGCGAGGATTGGAGCGGCTCGACCCTGTTGACGCCGACCGCCACCAGGCCTCCCGCATCGTCGAACACCGCGGCGCCAAACGGACCGCCGGTGGCGTGCTCGACGTTGCGGCGCGCGAGTTCGATCGCCAGCGCGATTTGCGCCGCCGCGTCCGTGCGGACCCGCTCGAAATCCACCGCACCAGCCATCCAGGCCGGAAGCGTCGGGACGGAGCGGCCTTCCATGGAACCACGTGCGCTCATGGTCCGGGTGCCGGCGTGGCGTACCCGTCGCCGCGGCGTAGCCGCCGCTGCAGGAGGTCAAAATAAAATCCCCGGACAAACCCATCCATGGGCTCGCCCGGGACAATCCCGCGCGGTTTCGTCGACACGCTGCGGGATGTCGGCTCGAACGCGGAGGGGGAGCGGTTCGGGCCTGTACGACTCAGTCCCGGAGTCGTCCGGAAACGCCGAGGGGGCGGCGTCTCCTGATTGCAGCCGCGACCGCGGACTCGCACAGGGCGGGCCAGCGACACGGCGGGGCAGCTAGAGATCGTCCTCGAATTCCCGGATCTGTTTCCTGGCTTCGTCCCGGGCAATGCCATAGCGCTCCTGCAGCTTGCCCGCGAGATATTCGGTGTTGCCGGATGCTGCCGTCAGGTCGTCGTCGGTGAGATTGCCCCAGCGCGCCTTGAGCTTGCCCTTGAGCTGCTTCCATTGACCCTGGATCTTGTCCTCGTTCATCGGTGTTCTCCGTGGTGGGGTTGAATCGTGCCTCCTGGCACAGTCGTCATCACAACTCGCTCTCGAACTCGTACACCTGCAGCAACGCTTCGCGGCGGTCGAAGCCATAGCGCATCTGCAGCACGCCGGCCAGATATTCCGCGGTGCCGCCCGCATACGACACGTCGTCGACCGTGACCTGTCGCCAGCGACGCCGGATCCTTCCGGCGATCGCGAGCCATTCTTCCTTGATCCGGTCCCTCTCGAGTCGGGAAGCCTCGCCAATGCAGGCGGGCGGAGGAAGTGTCGTCATGGCGTCAGCCCGCGGCCTTCAGCCCGGATGCCTCGACATCCTTGACGCCCTTGACGCTCTTCGCCGCGGCGACGGCTTTCTCCACCGCGATTTCGCTGGACAAGACGCCGGTGAGCGTCACCACGCCATCGGTGGTCTTGACGGTGACGTCCATGCTCTTGACGCCCTTGGTGGTCGCCAACTCGCTTTTCACCTTGGCGGTGATCCATGCGTCGCTGACGGCCTCCCCGGCGGTCGAGGATTGATTCCCGGTCGGTGCGGCCTCCGCGGCAAGCGCGGTGTTGGCGGTCATTCCGAAGCCGAGTGCGGCGGCGAGGGCGATGACAGTGAGATTGCGTGCCTTCATCGTGATCTCCTTTCGATTGCCTTGGAAAAGCGCCGTTGCAACGATGCGTCTTCAACGTATCAGCGTGCATATGAATGGAGACGGGTACGACTTTTGAATTCGAACTGAATGGACGGCCACGCCGCGTTGGCGCCGGGACGTTGCACGTTAAACAGTCGTTGCATTCCGGGTTTCGTCCAAACAGAAAAGGGGACGGAGGTAATTACTGGGTGTTTCCCGCTGGGCACTGCCGACGCGTCGCTCGCGCATGGGAACGGCCGCAATGCGGAAACCATGCGTGCCAAGCGCGCCCACGACAGCGGGCGCGGAGCGCTGCACCCCCGTTTGCAAGGGGGCGGCCGATGTCGCCGTCCTGCAACGATCACGCGACACGGTACGCAATCATGTGCGCGTGCAGTGTGCGCGGATTGCGTTGCGCCATGGGCGTGGATCGACGTCCCGACGCCGTTGCTTCACCCGGACCGCTTTGCCCAGGTGTCGCGCAAAGTCACCGCGCGGTTGAACACGGGCCGCTCCGACGAGTGGTCGTGGCGGTCGGCGACGAAGTAGCCGATGCGCTCGAACTGGAAGTGTTGTTCCGGCTGCGCGTCGCGCAACGAAGGCTCCAGATGGCCCGTCATGCTGCGGCGCGAATCCGGGGTCAGGTGATCCAGCCAGGACTTGCCGTCGCTGTCGTCTTCCGGGGCTGCCGCGTCGAACAAGCGATCGTACAGGCGCACTTCGGCCTGCACCGCATGCTGCGCGCTGACCCAGTGGATCGTGCCCTTGACCTTGCGGTTGGCGCCGGGGAGGCCCTGCCGCGATTCGGGATCGAGCGTGCAACGCAGTTCAATGACCTGTCCGTCGGCGTCCTTGACGACTTCCCCGCACTTCACGATGCCGACGCCGCGCAGCCGCACCTCGCCGTCCGGCACGAGGCGCTTGAAACCCTTGGGCGGCACTTCGGCGAAATCGTCGCGTTCGACCAGCACCTCGCGGCAGAACGGGACAGCGCGGGTGCCGAACGATTCGTCCTTGGGATGATTCGGGAACGCCAGCGTTTCGATGTGATCGTCAGGCAAGTTGGTGAGGACCATGCGCAAGGGATCCAGGATCGCCATCCGGCGTGGCGCGCTTGCGTCGAGATCCTCGCGCACGCAGCCTTCGAGCACACCATAATCGATCACGCTGTTCTGCTTCGAGAGTCCCGCGCGTTCCCAGAACGTGCGGATCGCGGCTGCCGTGAAACCGCGCCGGCGGGCGCCCGCGAGCGTGGGCATGCGCGGATCGTCCCAGCCATCCACCAGGCCGTCATTGACCAGTTCCAGCAGCTTGCGCTTGCTCATCACGGTGTAGGAAAGATTGCCACGCGCGAATTCGATCTGGCGCGGCTTGGACGGCGAGGTCGGCAAACCCCTTTCTACCAGTGGCTGCCACAACTCCGGATGATTCGGGAGGTCGACGTTGTCCACGCACCAGTCGTACAACGGGCGATGATCCTCGAATTCCAGCGTGCAGAACGAATGGGTGATGCCCTCGAGCGCGTCGGACAGCGAATGCGCGAAGTCGTACATCGGGTAGATCGGCCATGCGTCGCCGGTGTTCTGGTGCGCGAGCTTGCGGATGCGGTACAGCGCCGGATCGCGGAGGTTGATGTTGCCCGACGCCATGTCGATCTTCGCGCGCAGGGTGCGCGAACCATCCGGGAATTCGCCGGCGCGCATGCGGCGGAACAGGTCGAGGTTTTCCTCGACCGAACGACTGCGGTGCGGAGAATCCCGACCGGGTTCGGTGAGGGTGCCGCGATACGCACGCACTTCGTCGGCGTCGAGGTCGTCGACGTAGGCCTTGCCGTCCTCGACCAGCTTGAGCGCGGCGCGATAGAACACCTCGAAATAATCCGAAGCGTGGCGCAGCTCGCTCCATTCGAAACCGAGCCAATGCACGCAATCCTTGATGCCCTCGACGAACACCGGGTCTTCCCGGCCGGGGTTGGTGTCGTCCAGGCGCAGGTTGCAGGTGCCGCCGAACTCCTTCGCGATACCGAAATCGAGGCAGATTGCCTTGGCGTGGCCCAGGTGCAGGTGCCCGTTGGGTTCGGGCGGGAAACGCGTGGCGACGCGGCCGCCGTGCTTGCCGGAAGCCTGGTCTGCCAGCACGATCTGGCGGATGAAATTGGTGACGACGGGGGCGTGTTCGTCCGCCATGGGTATTTCCGGCAAAGTTCAAGTCGCGAAGTTTAACGAGGCGTTCCGGAAAACGCTTGTGACGGATGCCTGTGAAAGGCGGCTGTTGTGGAAAGTCCGAGACCGCGTAAGGTGGAATCGGCTCGGCCGCTTCCGCCGCGGCGAATCCGGAGGAGACCGGTCGGTGGAAACCGCTTCGCGGGTTCCACCCTACGGCGTTGTTGTGGAAAGATCCGATGTCCGCTGATCAGGGACGATCGCAAGGGAAACGTGCTAATTTGAACCCATGCGAATGGTTTATCACGCCGAAGGCATCGTCGATGCCCATCTGGTCAAGGATGCGCTGGAGAATGCGGGGATTCCCGCCTTCATCAATGGCGAATACCTGATCGGCGGGGTCGGACAGTTGCCTGCGCGCGATTTCCTTGGCGTGAGCGTTCCGGACGTCTGCATCGAGGCGGCGGAACCGGTGGTGCGCGAGATCACCGGGATGCTGAGCGCCCCGGTTGCGGAGGAACGCTGGCAGGAAAGCGTGCCATCGACGCACCTGCGACCCGCGGCGAGTTGAGCGCCTCCGTTGCCGCGGCGGAATCCGATCCCGCGCTGCTGGCGCGGCTGTCCGCCTGCATCCGCGACGTACCCGATTTCCCTGCGCCGGGCGTGCTGTTCAAGGACATTACGCCGCTGCTGGCCAACGCATCCGCGTTCCGCGATTGCGTGGCCGCGCTCGCCGCGCCATGGCGCGATGTCCGACTCGATGCGGTGTGCGGGATCGAGGCGCGTGGTTTCATTTTCGGTGCCGCGCTGGCGCGCGTGCTCGACGTGGGTTTCGTGCCGGTGCGCAAGGCCGGCAAATTGCCCGCTGCGACCCGCGGCGTCGATTTCCAGCTCGAGTACGGCAACGCGCGACTGGAAGTACACGCCGATGCGCTGGCGCCCGGCGTCCGGACCCTCATCGTCGATGATGTATTGGCCACCGGCGGCACGTTGGCCGCCGCACGCGAGCTGGTGCAAGGCCTCGGCGCCGACGTCGCGGGCGCTGCGGTGGTGGTCGAGCTGGATTTTCTCGATGGACGCGGGCGTTGGCCGGCAGGGGGGCCGCTGCGCTCGCTGCTGCACTATTGATGGCCTGCGCCTTCGCAGGTTGGGTTGGCCCGTGCGCTTTTGGCAGGTTTGGCTGATCCGGGCGCTTTTCGTAGGTTGGGTTGACCCGGGCTCCATCCGGGGAAGCCCAACACGGTCTTGCCGAAGGCGTTGGGCTTCTGCCGATAGAGCCGGCATCAGCCCAACCTACGCGTAAAGTCGGCATCAGCCCAACCTGCGCGTAAAGTCGGCATCAGCCCAACCTACGCGTAAAGCCGGCATCAGCCCAACCTGCGCGCTGTTGGTGGTTGGGCTCGCGCCCGTCGCCTCAGCCGCGATTCCCGAGCGGTCCCAATTGCGGCCGCTGCGCCAGCACCACTTCCGTATGGAAGGGCACCCCGGCGCGCAGGCCGGAGACTTCGACCTTGCTGCCCGGCGCCGTTTCCGCCTCGCGGGTGCGCAGGTCGGTGGGATCGATGATCGGCTGCTTGCCCAGCTTCAGGAGGATGTCGCCGGGCTGCAGCCCCGCTTGCGCCGCGGGCCCGCCGGGGTAGACGTCCACCACCGTGGCGCCGCGCGCTGCCGCGGGCAGCCCGGAATCGGCCGACACGATCACGTTGCCGACCTCCACGCCCAGCCAGCCGCGCACGACGCGTCCGTGCTCGACGATCTGTTCGAGGACCCGCTTGGCAGTGCGCACCGGAATCGCGAAACCGATGCCCTGGGCGCCGACGTCGCGGTTGAGCATCGCCGTGTTGATCCCCACCAGCTGCCCCTTTGCGTTGACCAGTGCGCCGCCGGAATTGCCGGAGTTGATCGCCGCGTCGGTCTGGATGAAGTCTTCGTAGGGCGACAGGCTCAGCTGCCGCTGCAGCGCGCTGACAATGCCCATGGTCACGGTCTGGCCGATCCCGAACGGATTGCCGATCGCGAGCACCACGTCGCCGACCCGGGGCGGTTCGGGGTCGACCCCGATCGTGGGGAGCTGGCTGGCGTTGATCTTGAGCACGGCAAGGTCGGTATCGGGGTCGGTGCCGATCACGCGGGCGTGCGCGACGCGTCCATCATGCAGCATGACCTGGATGTCGTCGGCGCCCGAAATCACGTGGTTGTTGGTCAGGACGTAGCCGTCGGAAGTGAAGATCACCCCCGAACCGAGGCTTTGCTCGCGGCGCCGCATGGCCGGGCCCGCCACGCCGCCCAGGAACTGCTGCAGCAGGGGATCGCGGAAAATCCGGACCGGGCGTTCGGTGACGATCTTGTCGGCGTAGATGTTGACCACGGCCGGGGTGGCGCGGGCCACGGCGGCGGCGTAGGAAGCCGGTCCCGGGGGCGTCGCGGCGGCCGGCGCCGATGCCGCCGGGTGGCCGCCGAGCCGGGCGCGCAGGCCACTGCCCACGCCCGGCCACGCCAGGCTGATCAGGAAGGCGGCCGCGAGGCCCACCACCACGAATTGCAGGACGAAAAGGAGCGGGCGGAGCTTGCGGGGCATGGAGAAGACGGCCCCGTCGGGCGCCATCGGATTGTGCGCTCAAGAGGCGAACGCTAAACTAACACGATTTTGGGGCCCG
>DASUKQ010000117.1:0-16384 GCA_036278635.1 Rhodanobacteraceae bacterium | reverse complement strand
AAAACTGGCGGAGAGGGCGGGATTCGAACCCGCGAAGCGGGGTTTAGCCGCTTACACACTTTCCAGGCGTGCTCCTTCGACCGCTCGGACACCTCTCCAATGGAGCCGCACAGGATAGCTGGCAGCTGGAGGCCGAACAAGGCACGGTGGATGGCCGCGCTTGGTCTTGCCGCCTGGTCTTGGCACAATGGGTCTTCGCCTCCAGACCATGCCCATGAGTTATCAGGTCCTCGCCCGCAAATGGCGTCCGAAGCAGTTCGACGAGCTGGTCGGGCAGGAACACGTCGTCAAGGCGCTGACGCACGCCCTGGATTCGGGGCGCGTCCACCACGCGTACCTGTTCACGGGCACGCGCGGCGTCGGCAAGACCACCATCGCGCGGATCTTCGCCAAGTCGCTCAATTGCGAACGCGGGATGTCGGCGCATCCGTGCGGCGAGTGCGCGGTCTGCAAGGCAGTCGATGCCGGGCGTTTCGTGGACCTGATCGAGATCGATGCAGCCAGCAACACCGGCGTCGACGACGTGCGCGAAGTGATCGAGAACGCGCAATATGCACCGGCGCGCGGTCGCTACAAGGTGTACCTCGTCGACGAGGTGCACATGCTTTCGAAGAGTGCCTTCAATGCACTGTTGAAGACGCTGGAAGAGCCTCCTGAACACGTCAAGTTCCTGCTGGCCACCACCGACCCGCAGAAGTTGCCGGTGACGGTGTTGTCGCGCTGCCTCAAGTTCGGCCTGAAACGACTGCTGCCCGATCAGATCACGGGCCAGATGCGGATGATCCTCGGCAAGGAGGGCGTCGCCTTCGACGACGGCGCCATCGAGGAACTCGCGCGCGGCGCGGATGGCTCGCTGCGCGACGGTTTGTCGCTGCTGGACCAGGCGATCGCCCACGGCGGCGGCACGCTGCGCGTTGATGACGTACGCGCGATGCTCGGCACCATTGCGGACAACGACGTCGGCACCCTGCTGCGCGCATTGGCGGACGGTGACGGCAAGGCGTTGCTGGCCGAGGCCGATCGCATCGCCGGCCTTTCGCCCGATTTCGCGATGGTGCTGGAACAATTGGCGAACGCGCTGCACCGCATCCAGTTGCGTCAACTGGTGCCGGGTTTCGCGGGCGACGAGGCCGAACGCGAAATGCTCGACACGCTGGCCGGCGAGGTCGATCCCGAGGACGTGCAGGTGTGGTACCAGTTTGCGCTCAACGGACGCCGTGACCTGCCACTGGCGCCCGACCTGCGCGCCGGATTCGAGATGACGCTGCTGCGCATGCTCGCATTTCGCGCCGGCCGGGCGGGGGCCGAGCCTCCGGCGCGGCGTGTTGAGGCGGCAACACCGGCCGGTCCGGCCCGTACGCCGGCGCGATCCGCGGCAGCGGTCGTCGCGCCCGCGGCGAGCGCCAAGCCGCGCGCGGCGCAAGTGGTCGCCGACGCGCCGGATCAGCCGGCGCAGGCCAAACCGGACGTCCCGCGGATCGACGGAGTGGCCGACTGGGAAGCCTGGATCGGGTTGGCCAAGCTCGGCGGCCCGGTTGGGCAACTCGCCCGGCACGCCTTGCCGAAGTCCTTCGAAGCCGACGTGCTGACGCTGGTGTTGAAGCCCGAGCACATGGTTTTTTGCAGTGAGGCCCTGTGCGGGCAGTTGCAGACCGGGTTGGGCGACGCGATCGGACGCAAGCTCCGCGTGCGGGTCGTTCCGGCCGAAACCATTGCCGACACGCCGGCCGCGCGGGCGGCGAAGGCTCGATCCAATCGGCAGGCCGCAGCGGAACGCGCGCTGGCCGAGGACCCGATCGTCCAGGATTTCCAGCGCCAGCTCGGCGCCGAAATCATCCCCGAGAGCATTCGACCCGCAGGTACACGATGATGAAAGGACAGTTGGGGCAATTGATGCAGCAGGCGCAGCGGATGCAGGAAGAGCTCAGGCGCGCGCAGGAGGAAATCGCCAGGCTCGAGGTCACCGGAAGCGCGGGTGGCGGCATGGTGGAAGTCACGATGACTGGCCGTCACGAAGTGCGCCGCGTGCGCATCGACCGCAAGATGATGGCGGACGATCCGGAGATGACCGAAGACATGGTAGTCGCCGCGCTCAATGACGCGGTCAACAAGGTTGCCGAGATGAGCCAGCAGAAACTCGGCGGAGTGAGCTCCGGCATGAATCTTCCGCCCGGGTTCAAGCTTCCGTTCTAGCGGGGAGTCGAAAGTTCGGGGTCAGAGTCACTTTTCCGGAAACGGTCAAGAACAGTGAGCGTGATTCGCCCGGAAAAGTGACTCTGACCCCTGCTTCTGGTCCTTCGCCGCCCCGGAATAGTGCCTCTGACCCCCCCGGTTTCCCAATGTCCAACGATTCCAACCTTCTCGCCGACCTGATCGAAGCCCTGCGTTGCCTGCCGGGCGTCGGCGCCCGGAGCGCGCAGCGCATGGCGTTCCATCTGCTGGAGCGCGATCGCGACGGCGGCACGCGGCTTGCGGGCGTCCTGGACAAGGCGATGGAACGCATCGGGCATTGCAAGTCCTGCCGCAACTTCAGCGAAAGCGACGAGTGCGCCATTTGCGCCAACGGCTCGCGCGACGCCGCTCTACTGTGCGTGGTGGAAACGCCCGCCGACCTGCTCGCGATCGAACAGGCGACCGGCTATCGCGGACGCTATTTCGTGCTGATGGGCAGGTTGTCGCCGCTGGACGGTTTGGGCCCCCACGAACTCGGCGTCGAGTTGTTGACGCGCACGCTGGCCGACGGCGAAGTGCGCGAGATGGTGATTGCGACCAATCCCACCGTGGAAGGCGAAGCAACCGCGCACTGGCTTGGACAGTTGGCGCGTGCGGCAGGCGTACGCGCCACGCGGCTTGCGCATGGGGTGCCACTCGGCGGTGAACTGGAATACGTCGATCGCGGCACGCTCGCGCATGCGTTCGGCAGCCGGCTTGCCCTCGACGATTGATGCTGAAACCCGGTTCCACCCTTCGAAGCGAAGGGGGTGAGTCGTTATGCTGTCTCCGATTCCCGATTCCCGATTCCCGATTCCCGATTCCCGAGCACGCCATGTCCGACACCATTTTCGACAAGATCGTTCGTCGTGAGATCCCCGCCGACGTCGTTTACGAAGACGACGATGTCCTGGCATTCCGCGACATCCATCCGCAGGCGCCGGTGCACGTGCTGTTCGTTCCGAAGCATGCATCGCTGCCAACCTTGAACGATTGCGACGCGGCTGACGCACCGTTGCTCGGCAAGCTGCTGCTCGCGGCGTCCGCGTACGCCAAACGCGAAGGCTTCGCCGACGAGGGCTACCGCTGCGTGATCAACTGCAACAGCGGCGGCGGGCAGACCGTGTTCTACCTGCACGTCCACCTGCTGGGCCGCCGACAGATGCCCGAACGCATGGCGTGACGCGACAACGCCCGGAAGCGCTGCCGCGCGGCGGGTGCTTCAGTCGTTCTTCGGCGGTGGCGGGTTCCGCGGGACGACGATCACGCGCGGCGGGTAATACCACGGGCCGTAACCGCCCCATGGACCCCAGCCACCCCAGAACGGATCGCCCCATGGGCCCCACGGCCCCCACGGGTCGTTGTACGGACGATTCACGTACAGCGGGCGCTTGGGCCACAGGTACACGTTGTTGGCTTCGACCCTGGGATAGGTGTAGTCGAATTCGCCGATCTTGTGCTGCACGGTGCCATCGAGCGTGCCGGTCACGGTGATCTCGCCACCCTTGCGGAAGACTTCGGGATCGTAGAACCCGTGCTTGCAGGCAACGAATCGGCCGAGGCTGTCCTCGGCGCCGGGTTTCGGCCGGGCCTGCGAGTCCAGCGGCTGCGCCAACACGAAGAAGCAGGTTTGCTGCTCGCGTGGTTGGGTCTCGATGATCTCGCCGCCCCAGCGGACCTGGGTGGCGTTCGCGGTGCCGCTGCGCGCGGCATCCAGCGTGACGGGCGTGTAGTTGCCTTGCAGCGGTTTCGGGATGGTGGCGCAGCCACCCAGGGCCAGCGCACCCACGGCAGCAAACAACAAGCGGCGTGACATGATGAGCCTCCGGGAATATGAACCGCCGCGTTCATTTAACCACATGACGGGGTCGGAAACGACGTGCACGTGCCGCGAACACGCGGACCCGTTCAGGCGGCGGTTCGGAATACGCGTAGCGCAAAAGCAGGTACTCGTGGGCGAGTTCCCGCAACGTGCGCGCCGAGTCGGGCAGGGCGGCGGCCGTACGCGAATAGAAGTCACGCGGGCCTTCCGTGGGGCCGCGTGCGAGACCGGCGCGCGCCAGCCGGCGTTGCAGGCGCCATTGCGCCTTGCCCAGGATGTCGCGGGGTTTGCGACGCGGCCGCAGCGAGGCCAGCAATGCGCCCGCGCCCAGGGCCAGGAATACCGTGACCGCCAGCGCGATCCCGAGCATCTGGACGCTGACATGATCGATTCCGAACGGGCGCAACAGCCGGGCCTGCTTCAAGGCATCAAAGCCCATCGCCGTCTGGCCCCACCACCGGTTGATCACGTCGAGCCGGTTGCGCCAGGGTAGCCACCACGCGCCCCCGCCGCCATCGATGCCGCCCATTGCGTTGTCGGTGTCGGCGAGCAGCACCCGACTGACCGCGGCGGTTGGATCGACCCGTACCCAGCCGCGGCCGGCCAGCCAGACTTCCGACCACGAATGTGCGTTCGACTGGCGGACCAGCAGATAGTGCGCGAATTGGTTCCAGTAGCCACCCTGGTACCCGATCACCACCCGCGCCGGGATGCCGGCCGCGCGCATCAGGAAGGTGAAGGCGCTCGCGTAGTGTTCGCAAAAACCGATCCGGGTGTCGAACAGGAAATCGTCGATGCTGTTGCGGCCCAGCGGCGGCGCATCGAGGTCGTAGGCAAAACCGCCGTCGTGGAAAAGTCGCAGCGCGTCGCCCACGATCGCGCGATCGTCCGAGCCTGCCCGGACGCGCCAGTTCGCCGCCAGCGCCCGCGCGCGCGGATCGTAGCCCTGCGGCAATTGCAGGGCGGCGGTACGGACGTGCGGAGCGAGTCCCGCCGGCCCCAGGCGATAGTCCGTCGCCGACGTGACGCGATAACGCAGCGTCTGGTCGATCGGCTTGGCCGACCACAAGGTGTGGTCGGGGCCCATCCCGGCGCCCTCCGGCGTGTCGACCGGCACGTCCAGCGCAAACATCCAGTGCTGGTGGCTCGCGAGCAGCGTGACGGTGTAATGGGTGGCCGGCCCACGCGTGCCGACAGGCACAGGCTGTTGGCGGCGGGTGGCCATGGCGCCAGGCAACCACGCGCGCCCGTCGAAATCCCACAACACCATGCCGCGGAAATAGCGCCGGTCTTCGGGAGGCGGCACGCCGTCGTCGAAACCGACCCGCATCGCGACCGAATCGTCCGTCAGCAACTTTTGCAGGTCGCCGGGCGCCATCCGGTCGGAGATGCCCGTGCGCGCCACGCCGCTGCCCGGCGAGCCCCACAGCGGCGTCCCCAGTCGCGGGATCAACAAGAATCCCAGGAGTGCCGCGGGCAGGCTCGCCGCGAGCAGGGCGGTCCCCGGTTTGAAGGCGCGCAGCCAGCGCGGTCGGGCCAGGCCGGGTTCGAGCGCGCGCAAGGTTGCGAGTGCGGGCAACAACATCAGCCCTACGAGGATGGTGAATCCGAGCGACTGGTCGAACAGCAGTGCACTCATCAGGATGAAACACGCGAAGCCGACCGCCATCCGCGCGTCGCGTGTCGATTCGCTTTCCAGCGCCTTGAGCACCAGCAAGCCGCACACGATGGCTGCGCCCGGTTCCTGCCCGAGCGGCGAACCGTAGACCGCGGTCACCGTGGCCGGGATCGCCACCAGCATCACGACCCTCAACCACGCCGGGACGCGCCGGTGGCGGTGGCGACGCTGCCACCAGCGCGCTGCGAGGATCGCCACCAGCGCGGCGGTGTACCACACCGGCATGTGCGGAGCATGCGCGGCCACCACGCACAGCACGGTCGCACACAAGAGATTGAAGGGCATTGCGTCGAGCGTGGAAGCAACGACGCGGGTTCCCGGCGGCGGGGTGCGGCGCCTCACGGCATCTCCGCGAGCGCGGTCAGGCAACGGTGGTAATGCGCGGCATCGGTGGCGGGGCCCAGCGGGCGACGATCTTCCAGGATCAGGATCCATGGGTGCGCCGCGGCGTAGGCGTCCGACACCCACCCGCCGAGGTACGAGATGCGGGTTTCGCGATCCAGTCCCGGCAGGGCGTTCCAGTCGAAGCGCAGCGGTTGCCCCGGGGCCGCGCGGTCGAATTCGCGTACCAGAAGATGATCGTGGCGAGCGCTGGTCTTCCATGCGACGTGACGGATCGGGTCGCCGGGGTGGTAGTCGCGCAGGCCTGCGAACTCGTCGCCGCCGGCGATGCGTTCGTTCGGATCGTCGGTGCGCGCGGCGGGCGCGTCCTTGCGCAGGATGCGCGGATACACCAGGACGCGTTGTTGGGGCGTGATCCAGCCCCACGCGCGAAACAGGCCGAACGGCAGCGTGCTCGACACCTGCATGCGCGGCAGCGGCATCCAGCCGCGCCATTCGGTGGGGATCGTCACGGTGGCGCGGCTGACGTCCGGCTGCAACGGACAAGGTTGTTCCAGTTTGTCGACCGAGATGCGCAATCCGTGCCTGGCCCGGCCGTCGTCGGCGAAGGCGAGGTGCAGCGGCAAGCGCGCACCGCAGAATCCGTGGTCCGCGTGTACCGAGCGCAGCGTCAGGTCGTGCAATTCGCGCCAGGTCAGCAGCATGCTGCTGGCGAGCGCCGCGCCGAGCATGCAGGTCAGGAGCAGCGCGGCGTTGTTCTGGTAGTTGAGCGCGCCGATCAGCATCGTGGCGAGCAGGACCCCGAAACCCAGTCCCGCGCGGGTCGGGACGATGTAGATGCGTCGGCGGTCGAGGCGCACCGGAAGCGGTTCCGGCTTGCGCCCGCGCATCAGCGACCGGGACCAATGCCGTGTGCGTGCCAGGAACCCGGGCGGCGTGCCTTGCGCGAGGCCGTCCATGCGCACCTCACTCCACCGCGACGGATTCCAGCAGCGCCTGTGCCAGCGCGTCGCGCGCCACGTTGCGTGCCGGGATCAGGCGATGGCCTGCGACGCCCACGAACACGGCTTGCACGTCCTCCGGCAGCACGAAGTCGCGATCGCCCAGCAACGCCCACGCGCGCGCGCAAGCCAGCAGCGCGAGCCCCGCGCGCGGTGACAGCCCGGTGCGGATGTCGTGGTGCTTGCGGCTGGCGGTCACCAGCGCCTGCACGTAATCCAGCAGCGCCGGGCTGGCCTTGATCGCGCGCGCCCGCGCCCGCAGCCCCAGGATGCCCGGTGCGGACAGGCACGCGGACAAGCCTTCGACCATCGTGGAACGGTTCTCGCCGGTCAGCAGCCGGCGTTCGGCTTCGGCATCGGGATAATCGAGCGCGATGCGCAGCATGAACCGATCGAGTTGCGAATCGGGCAGGGGATAAGTTCCCGCCATGTCCAGCGGGTTCTGGGTCGCGACCACGAAAAACGGCTGCTGCAGCGCGCGACTCGCGCCATCCACGGTCACCTGGCCCTCGGCCATGGCTTCAAGCAACGCGCTCTGGGTCTTGGGGGTCGCGCGGTTGATTTCATCGGCCAACAGCAATTGCGCGAAGATCGGCCCGGGCTGGAACCGGAAGGCGCCGCTGTCGCGATCGAACACGCTGACCCCGACGATGTCGCTGGGCAGCAGATCGGAGGTGAACTGGATGCGCCGGAAACTCAGGCCCAGGGTCGCCGCCAGCGCATGCGCGAGGGTGGTCTTGCCCACGCCGGGTACGTCTTCCACCAGCAGGTGGCCGCCTGCCAGCAGGCAGGCAAACGCCATCCGCACCGGCTGGTTCTTGCCGACCAGGACATCGTTGACCTGCGCCAGCGCGGCATCGAGGCGTTGCCGCGGCAATTCATCCGCGGTGGCCGGGGTTGTCTGGATTGCCGTGGCGAGGTTCTGATCCATGACCGTGTCTGAAATTCGGGGCTCCGGGGCAGTGTACGATGCCGCACGTCGCGAGGGTGCGAACGCAGGCGTCAAGGCACGGCGATGCCCGCCTGTCGCAGCAGCCGGGCCAACGCGATCAGCGGCAGGCCGACCAGGGCGCTCGGATCGGTGGTTTCGATGCGTTCGAACAGGGCAATGCCTGTGCCCTCTGATTTGAAGCTTCCGGCGCAATCGAGCGGCCGTTCCCGGGCGATGTAGCGGTCGATTTCCGCGTCCGTGAGCTTTCGAAAGAGCACCCGGGTGTGGTCGAGCGCCGCGTGGCGGCTCCCTTGACCGTCGATCACGCACAAGCCCGTGAAGAAATCAACGTGATTTCCGCTGCTTGCACGCAATTGATGAGATGCGTTCCCAGTGCTGCCCGGCTTGTGCAGGATGTTGTTCCCCAGCGTTGCAACCTGGTCCGAGCCGATGACCAGCGCGTCACGCCGGTTTTCCGACACCACGGACGCCTTGGCGGCGGCGAGGCGGCTCGCGCGTGCCGCCGGCGTTTCGTCCGGCAATGACCGTTCATCCACGTCGGGCGCGATCTGCTCGAAGTCGTCCAGCAGGCGCCGCAGCAACG
This sequence comes from Rhodanobacteraceae bacterium, assembly GCA_036278635.1. GTDB lineage: Bacteria > Pseudomonadota > Gammaproteobacteria > Xanthomonadales > Rhodanobacteraceae > 66-474. The sequence goes on along the minus strand of DASUKQ010000117.1, from coordinate 7,795 downwards.
CAGCCCGATAGCGCGAGGTCGACGCCAGCACGATTCGAGGCCCCGTCATTGTTGCGAGAGATCCTCGATCTTCTCGCGCACCGCGGTTTCCAGGGCGCGCTGCGCCGAGTCCAGTTCTTCGAGCTGCTTGCCGAGCGCGCCGCGGGCCCGCCCGATCGCGCTGACGGCGGCGTCCAGTTCACGTTGGTTGGCGCTGTCCGCCTCATCGCGCAACCACAGCCGGTGCGCCAGCAGTTCGCGCAGCGCGGCGTCGACCGCCTGGCGGGCTTCGGCTTCGCCGGCGGCGGGCTGGTTGGGGCCCATCGACATCGAAGCGTGCGCGCGGGCGAGCTGGTTGCGGCAGGCCTTGAGGTCGCGCTCCAGGCCATCGGCCTCGATGTACAGCGTGCGCAGGGCGCGCTGGTGGCGCACCTGGCGAACCAGCACGTAGACGATTGCCGCGCACGCGACAACCGCCACCGCGGCGGGCAGGACGATGGCGAGCAAGCTGGCGGGCAGTGAGGTCAAGGAATGATCGATGAAACTGCTGGCTCCATGGATGCAAGCATGATACGGGCCAAATGGAGACGGGGAAACGACTGTCCGCCGCGATCGCCGGGATCCGCGGCGACACCTTTCGCGAACCTTCTGGCGCGACATCCCGGTTGACTTTGTGCGGTGCGGAATCTAGCATTGCGCGCTTATGTCTGCGTCCCTGCCAGCGAGTGTGGACGCCGAACGCATGGTGGCCGGGCGGCGGTCGTTCGAAGGTGTCTTGCCGGTCGCGGAATTGCCGCGATTGGTGGAGGCGCTGGCGGATGGACGCGGCGAGATCCGCTACCGGCTGGACTTCGGATCGGGCGAATTGGGCGGTCCGCAATTGCATGTCCGCCTGGCTGCCGGCCTGACGCTCGAATGCCAGCGCACGTTGCAACCGTTCGAGTGGCCGGCCGAGGTGGACACGCGATTGGGCCTGCTGACCAGCGAGGATGAGGCCGCGGCGTTGCCGTCGGATTGCGAGCCACTGTTGCTCGAAGGCGGCGCGCTGTCACCCGCGCGGGTCATCGAGGACGAATTGTTGTTGGCGTTGCCGTTGGTGCCCATCAGCCCCGGCAGCAACGTATTGCAGGGCGACTGGAATGCGCCGGGTCACGACCCGCAGGATGCGCGGGACGAAACGGTCACGCATCCGTTCGCAGATTTGCGCGACATGCTCGAAGCCCGCGGGAAACATCGTTGAAGCATCGGAGCAAGGACGGCCAGCGGCCGTTTTGTGTACTGCGTCCGCAGGAGCGGGCGCGAACGGCGGAGCCGGCCCGAAAGGGCGAATGCCATGGATGGCATGAGCAAACTGCGACGGGATGTCCGGTTTTGCAGTTCGAACAATCTTCAGGAGAGCCATCATGGCTGTTGCCAAAAGCCGCAAGTCCCCATCCCGCCGCGGCATGCGCCGTTCCCACGACGCCCTGGACAAGGTCCAGCTCGCGACCGACCCCACGTCGGGCGAAATCCACCGTCGGCACCACATCACCAAGGACGGCTACTATCGCGGCCGCAAGGTGATCGAGGACAAGCAGGCCGTCGCCGACGAGGATTGACCTCGTTGTCCGCAATGCTGCAAATCGGCGCGCGGCGCGTTTCGGCGCCGCTGCGTGTTTTTGTGGGTGCAATCTGAATGGGAAGCCGCGCCTTGACCTACGCCCGCATTCTCGCCACCGGCAGCGCGTTGCCCGAGCGGGTCGTCACCAACGCCGACCTCGAGAAGATGGTCGACACCAGCGACGAGTGGATCCGCAGTCGTACCGGCATCCGCGAGCGGCGCGTGGCCGCGGACGGCGAAACGACCGGCGACTTGGCGTTTCGCGCTGCCGAACAGGCGCTGCGTGACGCCGGCGTCAAGGCATCCGAGCTGGACATGGTGGTGCTCGGCACCACCACCCCCGACATCGTTTTTCCTTCGACCGCGTGCCTGATCCAGGACCGTCTGGGTGCGAACGGCTGCATGGCGTTCGACGTCAACGCCGCGTGTTCGGGCTTCGTGTACGCGCTCGGCGTCGCCAACAATTTCGTGCGGACCGGGCAGGTGAAGAAGGCGCTGGTGATCGGCGCGGAAACCCTTACCCGCATGGTCGACTGGACCGAGCGCGAAACCTGCGTGCTGTTCGGCGACGGCGCCGGCGCGGTGGTCCTGGAGGCGTCCGACGAGCCGGGCATCCTCGCGACCTGCATGCATGCGGATGGTGGCTACAAGGACCTGTTGTACAACCCCGTCGGCGTGTCCGTCGGATTCAAGGACGAAAAGAACCACGGCGTGCGCATCCACATGAAAGGCCGCGAGGTGTTCAAGCTCGCGGTCAAGACGCTCGATGCGCTGGTGGACGAAACCCTGCAGGCAGCGGGCATGCGTCCGGACCAGCTCGACTGGCTGATCCCGCACCAGGCCAACCTGCGGATCATCGAAGCCACTGCCAGGCGCTATGGCATCTCGATGGACCGGGTCATCGTGACCGTCGACCAGCACGCCAATACCTCGTCGGGGTCGGTGCCGCTGGCGCTGGATGCCGCGGTGCGTTCCGGACGCGTCGAGCGTGGCCACAACGTCCTGCTGGAGGCCTTTGGGGGGGGAATCACGTGGGCGTCGGCGTTGTTGCGTTATTGACGCGGACCAGGGACCGGCAAAAGTTGCGACGGATCGTGTTTTGTCGGTGCCCGCTGTTTTTATCCCATATCCGATTACCAGTCCTTTCGAGATGAGCGACAACAGATCAAACGATCCGGCCCCCGGTTTCCGGTCCCCGATCCCCAACCTGGCGTTCGTGTTCCCCGGGCAGGGTTCGCAGTCGGTCGGGATGCTGGCCGGACTCGACGCCGCGTTTCCGGAGGTCCGCGAGGTTTTCGACGATGCTTCCGAGGGCGCCGGCATCGACTTGTGGGGGCTTGCGCAGAACGGTCCGGAAGTCGAACTCGGCAGGACGGAAAACACCCAGCCCACGCTGCTGGCCGCGAGTGTCGCGGTGTGGCGTGTGTGGCAGGCGCAGGGCGGGGCGCTACCGGGCCAACTGGCAGGCCACAGCCTCGGCGAATATTCGGCACTGGTGTGTGCGGGGGCGCTTCCGCTGCGCGACGCGGCGGCGCTGGTCGCCGAACGCGGTCGCCTGATGCAGGCCGCGGTACCGGCCGGCACCGGTGCGATGGCGGCGGTGCTGGGTGCGGACGACAAGGTCATCGAGCAGGTTTGCAAGGAAATTTCCGGCGAAGAGGTCGTGACCCCGGCCAACTACAACAGTCCGGGCCAACTGGTGATCGCGGGCCACACCGGTGCGGTCGACCGTGCCGCGCAGCGGCTCGCCGAACTCGGCGTGCGCAAGGTCGTCATGCTGTCGGTTTCAGTGCCTTCGCACACGCCTCTGATGCGCGATGCCGCGCAACAACTTGCCGCGCGGATGGCCGAACTGCCTTGGCAGGTGCCGACGATTCCCGTCCTGCAGAACGCCGATGCCAAGGCGCATGCCGGCATCGAGTTCATCCGTGCGGCGCTGGAACGCCAGTTGTACATGCCGGTACTGTGGACCGACACCGTGCAGTCGCTGGTGCGAAACGGCGCAACGAAGGTTTTCGAGTGCGGTCCCGGCAAGGTGCTCGCCGGGTTGTGCAAGCGCGTCGACAAGAGCATCGAGACACGCGCGCTCGGGACACCCGACGACATGCGCGCGGCGCTCGCGGAGGTCGCGCAATGAACGAAAGGCTGGAGGGCGGGATCGCGCTGGTGACCGGGGCCTCGCGCGGTATCGGGGCAGCGATCGCCGATGAACTGGCGGCCCGGGGCGCAAAGGTGGTCGGCACCGCGACGCGCGACGCCGGCGCCCAGGCAATCACGCAACGATTGTCCGCGCACGGCGGCGAAGGCCGCGTGCTGGACGTCACCGACGGCGCGTCGGTGGAAGCGGTGATCGAAGCGATCGTCAAGGAGCACGGCGGTCTTTCGATCCTTGTCAACAACGCCGGCATCACCCGCGACCAGCTGCTGATGCGGATGAAGGAAGAGGACTGGCAGGCCATCCTCGACACCAACCTCACGTCGGTGTATCGCACCTGCAAGGCGGTGATGAGGACGATGATGAAGGCGCGCCACGGGCGCATCGTCAACATTGCCTCGGTGGTCGGCGTGACCGGGAATCCCGGCCAGACCAATTACGCCGCGGCCAAGGCCGGCATCATCGCGTTCTCGAAATCGCTGGCGCGGGAGGTCGGTTCGCGCGGGATCACCGTCAACGTGGTCGCGCCCGGTTTCATCGACACCGACATGACCCGCGCGCTCGGCGACGATCAGCGCAAGGCGCTCGAAGGCCAGATCGCGCTCGGCCGTCTCGGCGACCCTGCCGACATCGCCCATGCCGTCGCATTCCTGGCGTCATCCGAGGCGGGCTACATTACCGGCGAAACCCTGCACGTCAACGGCGGCATGTACATGGCGTGAGAGCCTGGCCGCAGGCGCCGGCTTTTCAACCCGGCACTCTGTTCAAGGCGGCTGTTGTGGAAAGTCAGGCCACGGAAGGCCGTTCTGGTGTTCACTGGCCTGGAATATCTCGGCTCGCTGGTTCATCGGGCGATGCAGCGATCAGGGATGATCGCATTCGAATGCCACAGGTTCTATTGAAAGGCGGAACCGGGTAATATGGCGCCTTTCGTGCCGCGGCTGGAGCACTGCACGCGGTCGCGGAATGCCACACTGAACCGTTGTGGTCGACTTGAATTTGTACCATGCGGATCCGAGTGGGCACGCATGGGGTAGTGGGGAAGGGCCCGGCCCGACCTCGAACGCATTTGTCCCGGGAGGCACTGTCTCATGAGCAGCATCGAAGAGCGCGTCAAGAAGATCGTCGTCGATCAACTGGGGGTCAAGGAAGAGGATGTCACGCCGAACGCCTCGTTCGTGGATGACCTGGGTGCGGACTCGCTGGATACCGTGGAACTGGTGATGGCGCTCGAAGAGGAATTCGAAACCGAAATCCCCGACGAGGAAGCCGAGAAGATCACCACCGTGCAGCAGGCGGTGGATTACATCAAGGCGCACGTCAAGTCCTGATCGGCGTTGCTGCGCGTGCCCCGTGGCGGCGCGGATGCGTGACCGGCAATTCGAAAGCTGCGCCTTCGTGCGCAGCTTTCGCTTTGACGGAGCCGGAAAGATGCGCGGGCGTATGGCAGCATCCCTGGCCTGCTTCGGGAAGAAAGGCGTCGACTCGGTGCAGCGGGGGGATGGCCTGACCGCGATTGTCGCCAGTGCGTGACGGACTGGGCAATCGACGCGTTCCCGATTGGCGTTTCTCGAACACGGAGTTCCCATGAGCAAGCGACGAGTGGTGGTCACCGGTATGGGCATGGTGTCGCCCGTGGGCAACGACGTGGCGACGGCCTGGAAGAACGTGGTGGAAGGCGTGAGCGGCATCGGGCCGATCACCCATTTCGATGCCAGCACGTTTCCCACGCGCATTGCAGGCGAGGTCAAGGATTTCGACCCGGCCGCGTACATCGCGCCGAAAGACATCAAGAAGATGGATACCTTCATCCATTACGGCATCGCCGCGGGCGCCGAGGCCCTGAAGGATTCGGGCCTCGAAATCACCGAGGCCAATGCCACGCGAACCGGCGTCGCGGTGGGCGCCGGCATCGGCGGAATCGCCAGCATCGAGCGGACCACGCTGGCCTATTACGAAGGTGGCCCACGCAAGATCTCGCCGTTCTTCGTGCCTGGCTGCATCATCAACATGGCATCCGGAAACCTTGCAATCATCCACGGGCTGAAGGGTCCGAACATCGCGTGCGTGACTGCATGCACCACCGCGACCCACAACATCGGCCTGGCGATGCGGATGATCCAGTACGGCGATGCCGACGCCATGCTGACCGGCGGCGCGGAGTTTTCCGTTACCGCGACGGCGGTCGGCGGGTTCTGCTCGGCGCGGGCACTGAGCACCCGCAACGATGATCCGACCCGCGCCAGCCGGCCCTGGGACAAGGACCGCGATGGATTCGTGCTTTCCGACGGCGCCGGCATCCTGGTGCTGGAGGAATACGAACATGCGAAGGCGCGTGGCGCACGGATCTACGCGGAGCTGGCCGGTTTCGGCATGAGCGACGATGCATACCACATCACCGCGCCGAGCGAGGGCGGCGAGGGCGCCGGGCGTTGCATGGAGGCGGCGGTGAAGGATGCCGGGATGAATCCCGACCAGGTTGAGTACATCAACGCGCACGGCACCTCGACCCCGCTGGGCGACCTCGGCGAAGTGCACGCGGCCAAGCGCGTGTTCGGGGATCACGCGAAAAAACTCGCGATGAGTTCCACCAAGTCGACGACCGGGCATCTGCTGGGAGCCGCCGGCGGCGTGGAGGCGATCTTCTCCATGCTGGCGATGCGTGACAACGTCCTGCCGCCGACCATCAACCTCGACGAGCCGGGCGAAGGGTGCGACCTCGATTTCGTGCCCAATACGGCGCGCGAGGCGAAAATCGATGTCGCGCTTTCCAACTCTTTCGGCTTTGGCGGCACCAACGGCACGCTGGTGTTCAAGCGGATCTGAAGCGTCGTTGGGCATCGCTGCCTCCGGCACCTGCCGACACAGGCATGGCGTAGGTTGGGTTGACCGCGGGCTTCATCCGCGGGAAGCCCAACGTGTCGGATCAACGCAATGCCGTTGGGCTTCGCTCTGCTCAGCGCCAACCTACGGGCTCTTCGTCGAATTTGTGCGCATCGTTTAAACTGTCTGGATGATTCGATTCGACAGGCTCCATCGCGGGCCACAGACTGGCAACGTGGCGGTGCGGTTGTTGCTGCTGGCCGTCTTCGTGGCCATTGCCGGTGTGGTTGCGTGGGGCGGCATCACGTACATGCACTTCACGCGTACGCCGTTGAACGTGCACGCCGCCGGGCAGACCCTTGAGATTGCGCGGGGCGAAGGCTTCAATGGCATCGTGCGGCAGTTGCACGATGAGGACCTCACCACGGCCTCGCCCTTGATGTGGCGGGCGCTGGGGATGCGCCTCGGCGTCGTGGACAAGTTGCGGGCCGGCGAGTACTCGCTTGCGCCCGGGATGACGCCGGCCGTGCTGCTGGAGAACATGGCCGCCGGCCGCGTGTTGCATCGAAGCATCACGCTCGTGGACGGCTGGACCTTCGCGCAGGTACGGCAAGCCCTCGTGGAAGCGCCCAGGCTGAAGCCCGAACTCAAGGGCGTGGACGCCGCCGGGGTCATGGCGAAACTCGGCGAAACCGGTCGGTCGCCCGAAGGCGAGTTCATGCCCGATACGTATGACTACGTGCTCGGCATGTCCGACCTCGACATCCTGGAACGCGCGCACAAGGCGATGCAGGTTTACCTCGCGCGCGAGTGGGCCGGGCGCGACGCCTCGATTCCGCTGGAGGATCCCTACCAGGCATTGATCCTGGCGTCGCTGGTCGAGAAGGAAACGGCGGTGCGGTCGGAAATGCCGAGGATCGCCGGAGTCTTCGAACGGCGGCTCAGGATCGGCATGAAGCTGGATACCGATCCCAGCGTGATCTACGGCATGGGCGCGAGCTACACCGGCAACATCCGCAAGTCGGATCTGGAAACCGACACGCCGTACAACACCTACATGCGCGCCGGCCTGCCACCGACACCGATCGCGCTGCCCGGCCGCGCTGCCATCCACGCGGTACTGCACCCCGCGTCAGGCGACGCACTGTATTTCGTGGCCAAGGGCGACGGCACGCACAAGTTCTCCGCGACGCTGGCCGAGCACAATGCCGCGGTAAGAAAGTACATTCTCGGGAAGC
>DASUKQ010000116.1:0-5937 GCA_036278635.1 Rhodanobacteraceae bacterium | reverse complement strand
TGGACAGGCCAAGGTACCGGGCACCGCCGGCATCTGGAAGGACCTGACCGCCAACGTGAATCGCCTGGCGGCCAATCTCACCACCCAGGTGCGCGCGATCGCCGAGGTCGCGACCGCGGTCACCCAGGGCGACCTGACGCGTTCGATCCAGGTCGACGTGCGCGGCGAGGTCGCCGATCTCAAGAACAACATCAACGCGATGATCGGCAACCTGCGCGGCACCACCGAGCGCAATCGCGAGCAGGACTGGCTGAAGACCAACCTCGCCAAGTTCAGCGACATGATGCAGGGCCAGCGCGACCTGATCACGCTGGGCCACATGCTGCTGACGGAACTGGCGCCGCTGGTCAACGCGCAGCAGGGCCTGATGTACGTGGTGGACGTCGAATCGAGCGCGCCGCGCCTGCGCCGGCTGGCCGGCTATGCCGACGCCAACCTGCCGAGCCCGGACCACCATGTCGCCATCGGCGAGGGCCTGATCGGCCAGTGCGCGGCGCAGCGACAATCGATCGTGTTGAAGGATCTGCCGAACGAGGCGGTGCAGATCCGCTCGGGCTTGGTCCAGGCGCGGCCGCGCAGCGTGATCGTGCTGCCGGTGCTGTTCGAGAACGAGGTCAAGGCGGTGATCGAACTGGCCTCGCTGGCCGACTTCACCGAGACCCACCGCGCCTTCCTCGAACAGCTCACCGGCAGCGTCGGCATCGTGCTCAATACCATTTCCGCGACCATGCGCACCGAGCGGTTGTTGACCCAGTCGCAGCAATTGGCCGGCGACCTGCAGGCGCAGCAGACGGAACTGCAGAAGACCAACGAGGAACTGGCGCTGAAGGCCAAGCTGCTGGCCGAGCAGAACGTGGAGGTCGAGCGCAAGAACCAGGAGATCGAGCACGCCCGCCGCGCGGTCGAGGAAAAGGCCGCGGAACTTGCGACGACCTCGCGCTACAAGTCCGAGTTCCTGGCCAACATGTCGCACGAGCTGCGCACGCCGCTCAACAGCATCCTGATCCTGGGCCAGCAACTGGCCGACAATCCGGACGCGAACCTGAGCGAGCGCCAGGTCGAATTCGCGCGCACCATCCACGCCGCCGGCACCGATCTCCTGAATCTCATCAGCGACATACTGGACCTGTCCAAGATCGAGTCGGGTACGGTCACGGTGGAAAGCGAGGAGATCGCCTTCGCCGATCTGCGCGGCATGATCGAGCGCAGCTTCACCCACGAAGCCGAACGCCGCAAGCTCGGGTTTTCGGTGGAGTTCGACGATGCACTCGGGCGCGCGATCAACACCGACCCCAAGCGCCTGCTGCAGGTCATCAACAACCTGCTTTCGAATGCCTTCAAGTTCACCGACAAGGGCAGCGTGCGGCTGCACGCGCAGGTCGCCGAAACGGGCTGGACACCAGGTCATCCCATTCTCGACAAGGCGCCGGTGGTGGTGGCGATCGCGGTCGAGGACTCCGGCATCGGCATATCCACCGACAAGCAGAAGATCATTTTCGAAGCCTTCCAGCAGGCCGACGCCGGCACCGCGCGCAAGTACGGCGGTACCGGTCTGGGGCTCGCCATCAGCCGCGAACTGTCGGCCCTGCTCGGCGGCGAGATCCGCTTGCGCAGCCGCCCCGGCGCCGGCAGTACCTTCACGCTGTACATTCCACTCAACTACATGGGCCCGCCGGTCGGCTACGCGGACGAGACCAAGCCGGCGGTGGCCTTGACCGTGCATCCTCTGCACTCGACCGAGCAGGTCGAAGATGACCGCGCGGTCGTCGCGCCCGGCGAAGCGACCTTGCTGATCATCGAGGACGACCCCCGCTATGCCGGCGTGCTGCGGGACCTTGCGCGGGGCAGCGGCCTGCGCGCGCTGGTCGCGACGTCCGGCGCCGACGGGTTGCATCTGGCCCGGCACTATCAGCCCACCGCGATCAGCCTGGACATCTTCCTGCCCGACATGCTCGGCTGGACGGTGCTGGCGCGGCTGAAGCAGACGCAGGAGACCCGCCACATACCGGTCCAGATCATCACGGTCGAAGCCGAACGCCACCACGGCATGGAACGCGGCGCATTCTCCTACCTGACCAAGCCGGCCACCACCGAGGCCATCCAGGCGTCGCTGGGCCGCATCACGCAGTTCGCGCTGCGGCCGGTCAAGAAGTTGCTGGTGGTGGAGGACGACGGCGCCGCGTGCGACAGCATCGTCGCCCTGATCGACCACGAAGACGTGGAAATCGCCTCCACCGCAACCGGCAAGGACGCGCTCGAACAGATCCACTCCGGCGCATTCGACTGCGTGGTCCTGGACCTCCGGCTGCCGGACATGAGCGGCTTCGAACTGCTGGACCGGATCAAGGCCGACGCCGGCGCCCGCGAGGTGCCGATCGTGGTGTTCACCGGCAAGGACCTGTCGCCGGAAGAAGAGCAGCGCCTGCTCCCCGTCGCGCGCAGCATCATCGTCAAGGGCGTGCATTCGCCCGAGCGGCTGCTCGACGAGACCGCGCTGTTCCTGCACCGGGTGGTATCGAAACTGCCGCCGGCCAAACGCGAGATGCTGGAGACCCTGTACGAATCGGACGGCTCGCTCGGCAACAAGAAGGTGCTGGTGGTCGACGACGACGTGCGCAACATCTTCGCCATCAGCAGTATCCTTGAGCGCCGCGGCATGCAGGTACTGACCGCGGAGAACGGCCGGGATGCAGTCGCGCTGGTGGAGGCCCAGGACGACATCGCCATGGTACTGATGGACATCATGATGCCGGGCATGGATGGCTACGAAACCATCCGTGCGATCCGCGCGAGGCCCGACCTGCGTTCGCTGCCGATCATCGCGCTGACCGCCAAGGCGATGAAGGGCGATCGCGAGAAGTGCATCGAGGCCGGCGCGTCCGACTACATCGCCAAGCCGGTGCACACCGATCAGCTTCTGTCCCTGCTGCGCCAATGGTTGCACCGCTGATGAACGACGCGTTTGCCCATGGCGAGTCCGCCAACGTCCTGCTGGTCGACGACAATCCCGCGCGGCTGCTGAGTTACCGCACGATCCTGGAGCCGCTCGGCGAGCGGCTGGTCGAGGCCGCATCCGGCACCGATGCGCTGCGCGCGGTGATGGACATCGACTTCGCGGTGATCGTGCTGGACGTCAACATGCCGGGCATGGACGGTTTCGAAACCGCCAGCCTGATCCACCAGCACCCGCGTTTCGAGAAGACCCCGATCATCTTCGTGTCGGCGATCAACGTCAGCGACATGGACCGCCTGCGCGGCTACAAGCTTGGCGCGGTCGACTACGTGATGGTGCCGATCATCCCGGAGATCCTGCGCGGCAAGGTCGCGGTGCTGGCCGAACTGTTCCGCAAGCGGTGTGAGCTGCAGCGGCTCAACGGAGAACTGGCCGACACCAATGCGCGGCTGGCGCGCAGCAACGAGGCGCTGCGCATCGAGCGCGAGCGCGAAGTGCACAAGCTCAACCAGGCGCTCACCGACAGCAACCAGAAGCTGGCGGAGAGCAACCACGAACTCAAGCAGGAAATCGAGGAGCGCCGCCGCGTCGAGGAGCGGCTGCGCGAGGCGGACCGCCGCAAGGACGAATTCCTGGCGACCCTGGCCCACGAGTTGCGCAACCCGCTGGCGCCGATCCAGAGCGCATTGAACGTCTATCGGCTCGGTCATGCGGCGGGCGCGGACGGCAACATGTTCTACCAGATCTTCGAGCGCCAGACCCGCCTGCTCGTGCACATGGTCGACGACCTGCTGGACGTCTCCCGCATCACCCGCGGGCGGTTGCAGTTGCGGCTTGAACGTAGCCTGCTCGGCGACATCCTGGCTGCCGCGATCGAGACCGCGCAGCCGCTGATCGAGGAGAACCAGCACCGGCTGGAGCTGGACCTGCCGCCGCAGCCGGTACACCTCGAGGCCGATCCGCATCGCCTGGTCCAGGTGTTCGGCAACCTGCTCAACAATGCCTGCAAGTTTTCCGATCCCGGCGGCACCATCACGGTACACGCCAAGGCCGGCCACGAATCGGTGACGATCGACATCCGCGACACCGGCATCGGCCTGACCCAGCAGCAGGTGCGTTTCATCTTCGACCTGTTCGCGCAGGCGGATACCTCGCTGGAACGCCCGCACAGCGGCCTCGGCATCGGGCTCACGCTGTCGCAACGGCTGGTCGAGTTGCACGGCGGCCAGATCCGCGCCAGCAGCGAGGGACTCAGCAGCGGCAGCACCTTCACGGTGACGCTGCCGATCACAGTCGTCGATGCCGTTCTGGCCGGAGAATCCGTGCCGGGAGCGGCCCAGGCGGCCATGGGCCGCCTGCGGATCATGGTGGTGGACGACAACCGCGATTCCGCCGACATGCTGGCGATGTCGTTGCAGATCATGGGCCACCAGGCGCGCGCGGTGTACTCGCCGCTGGCGGTGATGGGGGCCTGCGCCGATTTCGAACCGGAGCTGATGATCATCGACATCGGCATGCCCGAACTCAACGGCCTCGCGCTGGCCGAGCAGTTGCGCACGCACCCGTGGCGTGGCCGGCAACCAAGGCTGGTCGCCCTTACCGGCTGGGGCCAGGCAGAGGACTACAAACGCTCCTTTACGGCGGGCTTCGCGGATCACCTGGTCAAGCCGGTCAACCTCGCCACCATCGAGCGGGTGTGCCGCGAGACAGCGGCGGCATGCGAAGCGACGTAGGGAAGTCACGGCGGCGGCGCGATCAAAACCCACCGCCACCACACGAGCGTGTACCACGAAGTTTTGAAGTCAATGACTCAGCCTACGGTCCAATCCTGGCCACGGCACACTGCCTCTATATTGTTGCCATCCGGGTCGAGTACGAAAGCCGCGTAGTAGATCGGTGTTGATTGCCCCTGGCGCGCAGCGGGACCGCCATTGTCCGTGCCTCCCGCCTTCATTGCAGCAGCGTGGAAAGCATCCACCTCAGCTCGGCTCTTGGCAATGAATGCGGTGTGCTGTCTGGTTGAATGTGGATGAAAACGATCTATCCAGAAAATAGGATAGTCGACACCGTAGCCGATACCGTCCGTGCCATTCTCCGGCATCTGTATTGCGCGACGCATGCCGAGAGCCCCCAGCGCCGCGTCGTAGAAGGCGGCAGACTTGGCGATATTGGCAACTCCAAGGCCTGTGTGATCGATCATGTGATTTCTTCTGCAGTCCTGTGCGGAGTGCAGGCGGCGGCGACCGGCGGCAACGACGAGCGGCAAAGCAACTCCTTACGCCGCCACCTCCAGCGGCACTGGCGGCCGGCGGACCTCGCGATTCGGTTCCGGCGCGAAGCGGCCCTGTTCGGCGAGCCGGGCGAACATGCCGCCGCGCGCGATCAATTCGTCGTAGCGGCCCTGTTCGACCAGTCGGCCCTTGTCGAGCACCAGAATCCGGTCGGCGTTGCGGACGGTCGAAAGCCGGTGCGCGATGATGAAAGTGGTGCGGCCACGGGTGAGTTTGTCCAGCGCGCGCTGGATGCGCGCCTCGGTGATGCGGTCGAGCGCACTGGTGGCCTCGTCGAGTATGAGGATCGGCGCATCCTTCAGCATCGCGCGGGCAATCGTGAGGCGCTGGCGTTCGCCGCCCGACAGCGAGCGACCGCGCTCGGACACTTGCGTCGCATAACCATCGGGCTTGGCGCTGATGAAATCGTGCGCTTCCGCGGCGCGCGCCGCGATTTCGATGTCCCCGGCTGTCACGCTTGAATTACCCACCTTCAGGTTCTCCTCGATGCTGCGCTGGAACAGGCCGGCCTCCTGGAACACCACGGTGACGTTGCGGCGCAGGGATTCGACATCCACGGCGCCGATGTCGTGGCCGTCGATGGTGATGCGCCCGCGGTCGGGATCGTGCGCGCGGTACAGCAGGCTCAGCGTGGTGGACTTGCCGGCGCCGGTCGGGCCGACCAGGGCGATCCGACTGCCCGGCGGCGCGTGG
>DASUKQ010000115.1:0-14644 GCA_036278635.1 Rhodanobacteraceae bacterium | reverse complement strand
CAGAAGGTCCACGCGGTAGAACAACAGACGCGTGTCGATGTACCAGGGAATCCCGTACAGCACGCCGTCGATGCGGTTGGTTGCCCACGCGCTCGCGAAGTAATCGTCCTCGCGGATCGCGCCCGAATGCGCGACGCGTGCACCCAGCGGTTCCAGCGCGTGCAGCGCGACGAATTCGGCGATCCAGGTGTTGCCGATCTGGACGAGGTCCGGCAGCGAGTCGCCGGCATAGGCCGTCAACAGTTTTTCGTGCGCCGCGTTCAGGGGGATCTGCTGGACGCGCACCTGGATGTCGGGATGCGCCCGTTCGAACGCGGGCAACAGCTGCTCGACCGCCAGACCCTCGCGCCCGATGCCCCAGAACTCCAGCGTGATGCCGTGCGAAGCAGTCTTCGCGCAACCTCCCAGCAGCAACGAAGAAAGCAGCGCGATCGCAGCGACGAACCGGAGACACCGCACGCTTATTCCTTCGCGAGAGCCCTCCGGCCCTGTCGGCGCAATCGCAACTTTTGGAAGACTACGGACGACTTGAAAGCCCACATGGATGCGCCGAAGCAAGCCCTCCCCTTCAAGGGGAGGGTTGGGTGGGGATGGTGGTAAACCTTCAGCCTTGATGCTGCGAATATGCATCCACCATCCCCCTCCCGACCTCCCCCTTGAAGGGGGAGGGGAACGCGGGTGCGCTGTGACTCGAGAGGATCTTCGCGGTCTTCACTGACATGGTGCCTCCGGCTCTCCCGAAGTAAATTTACTGCAGCGCAGCGGTAGCCGGCTTCGCCGTGACAGGCGGCGGGGCATGGGCAGCTTCGCCAGCGGTGGTTTTGTCAAGCCAGCCACCCTTGAATCCTGCGCGCTCCAGGCCGCGCCGAATGTGCGGGTTCCTGCGCATCACGCGCCACACGAATCCGCTGCGGTAGTTTTCGATCATCAACAGGATCGGGCCCTGGTCGATGCCGAGGTAGGCGTTGTCGAACCAGCCCTCGCCGGGAACCGCGCGGCCGGCGGTTGGCTGCAGGTGCCCGGGGAAGCTGGGATTGAATGCATCGAGGAACCCGTACCGGGAATACAGCCAGGTTCCGTAACGCCGATACATCGCCTGGATGGCGGGCAGAACCAGTTCCGGGGCGAATACGATCGAGCCGATCGCCGCGGTCGGCACGATCGTGCAGTCGTCGACCACATGTCCGACGTCGGCGCCCCGTGCAAGGTATCCGTGGAACCGGATGTGCGTGCCGTCGGGCCGGACCCACCTGGCGGGCCCGGGGCCGTTGCTGGCGGTCAGGCCCCAGATGTCCGCGCCGTAACCCTTGCAGTTGCGCGGGTTGGCGATCGCGTAGGCGCGCTGGCCGACCACCGAACGCCGGCTGTTCTCGAAATAGTCCAGCCCGCGCTTGCGCATGTAGGCGTCGCGGATGCCGCGGAAGTCGATCCACGATTCGCTGTACTGGTGGCCGAACAGCGGCGCGAAGCCGACATGCGGCTTGCTTCCGTGGAAGCTTCCCCAGGTCTTGTCATAGGTCGAGGTCCACGTTGCCCAGGCGTCCGGCTGCACTGCGTGCGTGGGCGAGCCGAGCGCGAGGATGTACAGGATCATCGCCTCGTTGTACCCATCCCAGTCGGCCGGGATGAATTTGCCGCCCGGGGTCCAGCCCATGCTGACCCGGGGAGGCCGCACCTGTGCCCAGTTCCAGTCGATGTCGCGGTAGAGCTTCTCCGCGAGCGCGCGGATCTCGCGTTCGTCGGCGTTGTCCCGGTCGAAATACGTCTGGTCGAACAGCACGCCGGCCATCAGCAGCGTGGTGTCGATCGTGGAGACTTCGGTTCGTCGGCTCCAGCGAAGGCCGGTCTGCATGTCGAGGAAGTGGTAGAAGAAGCCGTGGTAGCCGGCATCGTCGTCCTCGCTCGGCCCTTGTGGTGCGTTCGCGAAGAACCTGAGCGTGGTCAGCACGCGCTCGCGCGCCTGCGCGCGGGTGATCCAGCCGCGCTCCACGCCGATCGGGTAGGCGGTCAGCGCGAAGCCGACCGCGGCGATGCTGGAGAAGTAGGGTACGCCCTCGCGCGGCGGCCAGTGGTCGGGGATGAGGCCGTTGCGGGGGTTGGCGGTCTGCCAGAAAAATTCGAACGTCCGATGCTCGATGTCGTCGAGCGACAGCGTGGCCGGCTGGACCGCGGGTTGCGGCGGCGCGACGCGTTGCGCGTGGACCGGCCCCGCCGCCAGCAGCACCAGCAGCACGAACGCGACGCCGGCGCCGCTCCTGCGCAGCGCGGCAATCACGGCATGCGGGGTCCGCGAGGACTGCGCCATCATCGAAATGGCCGCGTTGGCGGGTACGCGCCGGCGCCGATCCGGGCGGCCGGTTCGCGGGAACACCATCCCGCTCCGTGCTTGATTGAACATTCAGCGACCCTCGTTGTGGATGGAATCGCCGGCGGAGCGGGTTGCCCGGATGCCGACACGATCCCGGGAGGCTTCAGACCGCGGCGCAACAGCGCGCGATGAACTGCTGGTGCGTGGGCATCGCGTCCACGCAGGTCGCGATCACGCGCTGGACGCTGTCCATCAGTTGCTTGAGTTCCGCGTCGGAGAGCTGGTCCGCCGCCGGGTGCCAGGCACGCGGCAGGATGCGCTGGCCGATCATCACTTCCACCCAGCTTGTCAGGGCGAACAGCTCCTCGGCATTGCGGTAGAAGCGTCCGCTGTCGCGGAACAGGCGGATGGTGTCGGCAAGCGGCTCGGGAATGGCCATCGTGCGGCAGTAATCCCAGAACGGCGTGTCATCGCGTTCGGTGGCGCAATAGTGCAGGATGATGAAATCACGGATGCGCTCGATCTCGAACGCGGTCTGCGCGTTGTAACGATCGACCACCGCCGGGGTGAAACCGCGGTCCGGGAACAGGTTGACCAGGCGCGCGATGCCGGACTGGATGAGATAGATGTTGGTCGATTCCAGCGGTTCCAGGAATCCGGACGCGAGCCCGAGCGCGACCACGTTGCGGTCCCAGGTCTTCCTGCGCTGGCCTGCGGTGAACCGCAGCACGCGTGGATCGCCCATCGCAGGCGCGTCGATCTGGCCCAGCAGCCTCGATGCGGCCTCGTCGTCGCCGAGGTGCGCACTCGAATAGACGTAGCCGTTGCCGGTGCGGTGTTGCAGCGGGATCCGCCAGGTCCAGCCGGCTTCGCGCGCGCTGCAGCGCACGAACGGCGTGGGGGGGCCGACGTTCTCCGAGGCCACGGCAACGGCGCGGTCGCAAGGCAGCCAATGCGACCAGTCCTCGTAACCCGCGTGGAGGGCCTGTTCGATCAGAAGGCCGCGGAACCCGGAGCAATCGAGGAACAGGTCGCCCTCGATGCGCTCGCCGCTTTCCAGGACCACGGCTTCGACGAACCCGTCTTCGCCACGCAGGCGCACGTCCACGACCTTGCCCTCGGTGCGCCGCACGCCGCGTTGCTCCGCGTAGCGCCGCAGGTACTTCGCGTACAGGCCGGAATCGAAGTGATAAGCGTAGGCGATGTCTGCCAGCGGCGACCCCGCCGGCACGTCGCTGGCGGGGGTCATGAACTTGCCGCGCGGCCCGGCCACGGTGTGGAGCGAATACGCGCCGAGTTCGGCCGCAATGCCGCGTCGATGGGCCCTGAGCCAATACTGGTGGAAGGGCAGCAGGCCGTAGTCGTGACCGATCGTGCCGAAGCCGTGGAAGTAACGGTCGCCGAGGCGCGCCCAGTCGACGAATTCGAGTCCGAGCTTGAACGTGCCCTTGACGCTGCGCACGAACTCGGCCTCGTCGATCCCCAGCAACTGGTTGAACAATTTCAGGTGCGGCACGGTGGCTTCGCCGACGCCGATCGTACCGATCTGTTCGGATTCGATCAGCCGGATCGCGAGCGTCCCGGGGAACACCTTGGCCAGCGCGGCGGCGGCCATCCAGCCGGCGGTGCCACCGCCGACGACGACGATGTCCCGAATCCGGGACGATTTCAACTCACGCATGCGGCGGTCTCGAAAAAGGGCGGACCCGGGAACGCGTCTCGGGCCCGCCATTCCACGCTGGTGGATTGCGTGCCGAAGCGGCGTCGATCTACCACCTCATCCCCACGGTGAACTTGATCGTGCGCGGCACCCCGACGATGTTGCCGTCGGTGTTGTAGGTGACCGGGTAGAAGGTCGGGAACGTCGTGGTGGCATCCACGAAATTCTTGTAGTTGAACACGTTCAACACGTCCAGCCGCCCGTACAGAGTCACCTCGTTGTTGAACGGATGCCAGTTCTTGATCACCGCGAGGTCGATGTCGCGATAGCCCCAGATCGGGCCGCCGATCACGAAGCGTTTGCCGCCGCTGGGATAGGCCGCCACCGGCAGGTTGTTGGCGCCGTTCGGAGCGGTGGCCGGATAGGCGTAGTTGATGAAGCCGCTCGCCGGGGTCGGCGTGGCGAGCGTCAGCTTTCCCGAGAACGTCAGGCCCCATGGGCCATCGGCCACGACGGTCGCGACGATCCGATGCTTGGGCGCGGCGTTGGACAGGATGAACGGATAGTCGCCGATGGTTTCCTGGTCGAACGCGTAGTGCTCCTTGATGTCGCGATTCTGGTCGGCGTTGGTGTAGGTGTAGGCAACCGTCACGCCCCAGCCTGAATCCGGCGTGTAGGGCTTTTCCGCGTACAGAAGCACCTGGGTACTGCGCGTCTCGATGCCGCTGTTGCCGATGATCAGGCTGCCGAAGCCCGGGATGCCGTTGCCCCACGGCTGCCCGCCGTTCATCCAGAACGCGCCGTTCGGGTAGCGGTTGCCCAGGGTGAACACGAAGCCGTCGTGGCTGTTGACGCGCACCACCGTGGCGCTGGTGTTCCAGTCGCCGAGCCTGTTGCGGATGCCGAGGCTGAACTGGTCGGAATACGGCACCTTGATGTCGTTGTTGATCGCGTCGTATTCCTGGCCCTGGTTGCTGGCCTGCACCAGCGCCTGCAGGTTGGCGAGGTCGAGGTACTTGGGGTCCCATGCCAGGCACGGGGTGCCCGTGCACGCCTGGGTCGGTCCACTGAAGTAGTAGGTGAACTGGCCCAGCGCGAACTTGGTCTGCTCCAGTTGCAGGTAGTCGTAGAGGTTGCGGTCGTAGGCGCGCCCGGCGCCGCCGAAGATCACGTGCCGCTGGTCGCCGTTGATGTCGTACGAGAAACCCAGCCGTGGTTGCCAGGCGTCCTTGAACGACGAGCGGTTGTGGCCATTGCTGATGTAGTCGTTGACGTTCACACCGCCAAGCGCCAGCGCTTCCGCGTAAGTCTGCCCGGGAGGCGCATTGGCGTCCGGATTCGGGCCGTTCAGTGCGGCGACCACGTTGGCCGGCGTCACCCAGTTGAGGTACGAGGGATTCTTTTCCATGTCCCAGCGCACGCCGAGGTTGAACGTCCAGTGTTCGTTGACCGTCCAGTCGTCCTGGATGTAGGCGCCGTACTGCTTGTCCTGCGAGCGCACGATCGGGCTGAAACCCACGGCGGGCGCACCGAACGTGATCTTGTACGGGGTCGGCGAGGTGCCGACCGTGCTGCCTGGAGGACAATTGTTGCCTCCGCCGGCCGGGCAAACGTTGTAGAACGCCGCGGCAGTGTCGTCACCGGCGTCCTGCGACACCAGCTCGATCTTCTGATACCGGATTCCCATCTTGACGACGTGGTCGCCGAGCCAGTGCAGGTCCGTGAAGGTCAGGTCATCCTTGAAGCCCGGACCCTTCTGGCCCTTGTTCTGGCCCGCGCGGGGATCGGGCGCACCGGTCTGGAGGATCATCGCGTTGTTGGCCGGACCGAAGGTGTAGGCCTGGCCGACGCCGAGCGTGACCGGCGTCGGTACCCAGAACGCGTTCTGGTAGGTCAGCAGGAACTCGTTGAACCACGAGTCCGCGCCGTGCGACCAGTACAACTCGTAGCGTTTGACGTCGTTCTTGGTGGCGATTCCATGGGATGGGCTGCCGGTACCGCCGACCGAGCCGATCTCTTTTTCGCGGCGGATCTGGGCACGCAGCTCCAGGCGATCGCGGTCGGTGGGTTCCCAGTCCAGCTTTCCGAAGAACAGGTTTTCGAAGAACGGTATGCTTGCCGGTCCGAGCTGCGCCTGTGCGTCGGGTGGCAACAGGTCTTCGACGCCAGTCACGTCAGTGACGCCCGGCACCACCGCGGTGGGCGTGACGAAGCGCTTGACCGAGTTGGTCACGAAGAAGTGCATCTTGTCCTTGATGATCGGCCCGCCCAGCGCGAACCCGTACTCCTTGCTGCGTGAATCGGCCTTGGTCCCGGCATTCTCCTCGGCCGGCGTGGACGAGCGGTAGCTGCTGTCGGTGTAGTTGCCGTAGACCTCGCCATGGAATTCGTTGGTGCCGGATTTGGTCACCGCGGTGATCGCGGCGCTGGAAACCTGGTCGTATTCGGCCTTGTAGTTCGAGGTGAGCACCTGGTACTGGCCGATCGCCAGCTGCGGGAAGGGATTGCCCCGGCTCGCTTCCTGGCCGGTGATGCCGCCGCCTCGGACGTAGCCTTTCTGGCTCACGCCGTCGATGAATACGTTGATCGCGTTGACATTCTGGGCACCGCTTCGCAGCGAGGTGTTGCCGTTCTGATCGACGGTGAAGATCATGCCCGGCACCGTATCGGCGAACTCGAGGAAGTTGCGCGTGATCTGCGGCATGGTCTGGATCTGGTGCAGCGACACGGTTTCGCCAACCTGCGAGGTCTTCATGTCGACCAGTTGCGTGCCGACCACCTGGACGGCTTGCAACGTTGGTGCCGCCGTCGGCGCAGCCGCGGGCGCGGCGGCGCTCAGGTTCAGGGTGCCGGTCGATGCCACCGAAAGGGTGACCGTCTGCTCGGTGCCGGGACCCGCGTCCACGCGGTAGGTGCCGGGCGGCAGGCCAACCAGCACGTAGCTGCCGCTCCCGGAAGCCGTGGTGCTGCGCACCTCGCCGGTCGCGATGTTGCGCGCGGTGATCTGGGCGTTGGGCGGCGCCGTGCCCCGCAGGTTGGCGTTGGCCGTTTGCGCCCACACCATTGTTGGCAAAGTCAGCGTCGAGGCGATGCTGCTCGTGATCAGCGCCGCCAGCATTTTTTTCCGCAGCATCGTTTTGTGTTTCATATCCCCTCCAGCGCACGTGGGACCAGTCAGTTATGTGTGTGTAGTGCCTGCCGCTTCATTCCGTGCGCCGGCGTCCGGGTGCTCGACCCGCACGAGGCGCGTACCACCACTTCGCAAGCCAGCGTCGTCACCCCGGTTTGCGGGGAGTCCGGCGCCTGCATCTGCATCACCAGCCGCTCCAGTGCGGCGTGCCCGAGCTCGCTGATTTGTACCCGGACGGTCGTCAACGGCGGGTGCATGTAGCGGGCGATCGGGATGTCGTCGAAACCGGCGAGGGCGATTTCCCCCGGGACCCGCACGCCGGCCTCGTTGAAGGCCGACAGGCAGCCGATCGCCATCATGTCGTTGGCCGCGAACACGGCGTCTGGACGGGGGGACGCCGACAGCAGCGCCTTGCCGGCGCGGTAGCCGGATTCCTCGCTGTAGTCGCCCTGCAGGAAACGGGCGGCGACTCCGCGCCTCCCCGCCAGGGTTTCCTCGAAGCCGCGGCGGCGCTCGCGGGCGTCGTGGTTCGGCTTCGGCCCCTGGATGAAGGCCAGGTTCCGGTGACCGCACGCGAGCAGGTGTTCGGTCATCGCGCGGGCGCCGCCGTAGTTGTCGATGCTGACATAGGCGCGGCGCGGGTCGCGCAGCGCCGCATCCATCAGCACGGCAGGCACCGAACCGGCCAGGTGCTTGCGCAGGAACCCGGCGTCGACGTGTGGCGACATGATGAGGAGGCCATCCACCCGCCCCTGCATCGCATGCAGCGCGGCGGCCGTCTCGTCGGCGTCGCCATGGGTACTGGAGACCAGAAGGTGCAGGCCGCGCGCGCGGGCCGCGAGGTCGATGCCGCGGATCAGCTCGGAAAAGAATTCGCCGAAGAGGTCGGGCAGCAATGCGCCGACTGCCTGGGTTCGCCGGGTAACAAGGCTGCGCGCCGCGCCGAGCGGAACGTAGCGCAGGCGCGCGGCCGCGCGCTCGACCCGCGCCCGGGTGTCGGGGGTGACGCTGGTGCTGCCATTGAGGGCGCGTGACACGGTAGCCACCGAAACCTCCGCCTCCCTGGCGACGTCTTTGATCGTCACCACAACGGCTCCCCCTCGGCCAGAACTCGGCGGACGCACCTCGCGGTGCGCCATTCTGGTCCGAATGTAAACGTTTTCATACCGAAATGCAAAGCCCCTGTTATCGAGGGCAGCGGGGGGCGGCATGCCATTGCTCCCTCCCTTCAAGGGGCGAAGCGGCGTGCTTGCGAACCACGGGTTCGCGCGTCGCTGAGCGGCCGCACAGGGAGGTGCGGACCGGACTTGTGAGCGCACGATGCGCGAGGGTGGGTGGGGCCGGGTTGGCCTCGCTTTCGCGCCGGCGGAGGAGAACGACGGCTGGCCGTCAACCCGAACGCTGTTCCAGTATCTCGACGGCCGGCAGCTTCTTGCCTTCGACGAATTCGAGGAACGCGCCACCGCCGGTCGAGATGTAGGAAATGCGGTCGGCGACCCCGTACTTGTCGACGGCGGCCAGGGTGTCGCCGCCGCCGGCGATCGAAAAGGCGTCGGAATCGGCGATCGCGCGGGCGAGGGTTTCGGTGCCTTGGCCGAACGCATCGAACTCGAATACCCCGACCGGGCCATTCCAGATCACGGTGCCCGCCTTCTTCACGAGTTCCGCATAGCGCTGGGCGGTGTCGGGGCCGATGTCGAGGATCATTTCGTCGTCGGAAACCTGGTCGACCGGTTTGACCGTGGCCTTCGCGTCGGCGGCGAACCTTGTTGCAACGACCACGTCGGTCGGGATCGGCACGTCCGCGCCGCGCCCGGAAGCCGCGGCCACGACCTTGCGTGCCGCGTCGATCAGGTCCGGCTCAGAGAGCGATTTGCCGATGTCGTGCCCGCTGGCGGCGATGAAGGTATTGGCGATGCCGCCGCCCACGATCATCTGGTCGACCTGCTGCACCAGGTTCTGCAGCAGCTCGAGCTTGGTCGACACCTTGGAACCGGCGATGATGGCGAGCAGCGGGCGCGCGGGGTTTTCCAGCGCCTTGCCGAGCGCATCGAGCTCGGCGGCGAGCAACGGCCCCGCACAGGCGACCTTCGCGAACTTCGCGACGCCGTGGGTGGAGGCCTGCGCGCGGTGGGCGGTGCCGAACGCATCCATCACGAACACGTCGCAGAGCGCCGCGTACTTCTGCGCGAGCGCGTCGTCGTCCTTCTTCTCGCCGACGTTCATGCGGCAGTTTTCGAGCAGGACCACTTCGCCGGGTTCGACGTCCACGCCATCGAGATAGTCGCGCTCGAGCCGGACTTCGGCGCCGAGCTTTTGCGAGAGCCATGCCGCGACCGGCCGGAGCGACTGGCTTTCGTCGAACTCGCCTTCCTTCGGCCGGCCGAGATGGGATATCACCAGCACCGCGGCGCCTGCATCGCGTGCGGCGCGGATCGTCGGCAGCGCGGCGTCGAGCCGCTGGGTAGAGGTGATGCGGCCGCCCTCGATCGGAACGTTCAAGTCTTCGCGGATCAACACGCGCTTGCCGGAAAGATCGAGGTCGCTCATGCGGACAAAGGCCATCGCTTGCGCTCCAAGGGTTCGAAATGGTCAACGTGGCATTGTCGGTCGCGCACCGTGGCCGCGCAATTGCATTAGGCTTCACCGTTTCGACAACCGTGGGAGACGATGTGGCCTCGACCCGAACCCTGTACAGCTACTGGCGATCCAGCGCCGCCTATCGCGTGCGGATCGCGTTGAACCTCAAGGGCATCGATTACGAGGTCTCGCCCGTGCACCTGGTGAAGGACGGCGGCGAGCAGCACCGGGACGCCTACCGCGCTGTCAATCCGCAGCAACTCATCCCGGCTCTGGTCGATGGCGAACACGTGGTTCGCGAGTCGCTCGCGATCATGGAGTACCTGGAAGAGGCGTATCCCGACACGCCACGGCTGCTGCCGGGCGACCCGCTGGCGCGCTCACGGGTTCGCGCGCTGGCGCAAATGGTCGTCTGCGACATCCACCCGATCGGCAACCTGCGGGTGCTGCAATACCTCGAGCGCGAACTCGGCGTGGACGACGACCGGAGACTCGCCTGGTCGCGGCACTGGATCGAAATCGGCTTCGAGGCAATCGAGGCCGTGCTGGCGGGCGATGGCCATGCGGGGAGATTCTGCGAAGGCGACACGCCCACCATGGCCGACTGCTGCCTGGTGCCGCAGGTCTATAACGCACGCCGCTTCGAGGTTCCGCTCGATCGCTGCCCAACGATCGTCCGTATCGATGCCGCGTGCCGGGAACTCGAGGCGTTCAAGAGTGCCTCACCCGAGGTACAGTCGGACGCGCCGGCCAGGAACGCCGACTAGCCCCAATTCGATGTGCAAACGCACATCCCCCCGCCGCTGCGCGGCCGCGCTTTCGCGCGCGTTCGCTCCGCTCCGCCCTTCGTAAACGAAGGGGTGATTTTCCTCCCCCTCCGCTTGCGAAGGGGGACTGAGGGGGATGGCTTTTGGCAGAGCGAAAACGATATTCCCCGCGCGCAGCGCGAGGGGGGTGCGCTTTTGCCGAGCTTCGCCGGCGTTCAGGATGCGGCCGCTGCCCGCGATGGAGTGACATCGACGGCCGGTGCTGCCTCCGCGCCCGGAGCCTCGGCATCGAGCGCGCCGGCGATGCGCTGGCGTTCGGCCTTGAGCCTGTCGGGCTGGTGGGCGCCGTAGCCGTCGAGGTACTCGCCGATCGCGTCCTGCTCCGCGCGCCAGCCGGCGGTGTCGATGTGGAACAGTTCCTCCATCGCGCCGTCGGGGAGGTGCAGACCCTCGAGGTTGAGGTCTTCTGGCCCGGGCAAGTTGCCGATCGGGGTTTCGATGGCGCCGGCATCGCCCTCGACGCGCTTCAGCATCCACTCCAGCACGCGCATGTTGTCGCCGAAGCCCGGCCACAGGAACTTGCCGTCCTTGTTCTTGCGGAACCAGTTGACGTGGTAGATCTTCGGCAGCTTCGCGCCCGGCTGGTCGAACGACAGCCAATGCGCGAAGTAATCGCCGTAGTTGTAGCCGCAGAACGGCTTCATCGCCATCGGGTCGCGGCGGACCACGCCGACCTGGCCGGTGGCGGCGGCGGTGGTTTCCGACGCCATCGACGCCCCGACCAGCACGCCATGGGTCCAGTCGCGGGCCTCGAACACCAGCGGCACCAGCGTTCCGCGACGACCACCGAACACGATCGCGTCGATCGGGACACCCTGGTCGTTCTCGGCCTCGGGCGACCAGGACGGACATTGCGATGCGCGCACGGTGAAGCGCGAATTCGGGTGCGCCGCGGGTCCGTTCGCGGGATCGTAGTCGCGGCCCTGCCAATCCTTCGCCGGTGTCCGGTCATCCAGCCCTTCCCACCACGGCTGCATGTCGTCGGTGACGGCGACGTTGGTGAAGATGGTGTCGTGCTGCAGCATCGAGAGCGCGTTGGGGTTGGTCTTCTTCGAGGTGCCGGGCGCGACGCCGAAGTAGCCGGCTTCGGGATTGATCGCGTACAGACGCCCGTCCTTGCCGGGCCGCATCCAGCAGATGTCGTCGCCGACCGTCCACACCTTCCAGCCTTCGCGCTGGTAGCCCTCCGGGGGGATCAGCATCGCGAGGTTGGTCTTGCCGCAGGCCGACGGAAACGCCGCGGCGATGTAGCGGATTTCGTGCTTGGGGTTCTCGATCCCGACGATCAGCATGTGCTCGGCGAGCCAGCCTTCCGAACGCGCCTGCCAGGAACCGATCCTGAGCGCGTGGCACTTCTTGCCGAGCAGGGCGTTGCCGCCGTAACCCGAGCCGTAGGACTTGATGCTGAGTTCCTCGGGGAAATGCATGATCCAGCGGCGCTCGGGGTCGAGTTCGCCGACCGAATGCAGCGCCTTGACGAAGCGGCCTTCGCGCTCGATTCGTTCGAGCGCAGCCGTACCCATCCGCGTCATGATCCGCATGTTGGCGACGACATAGGGCGAGTCCGTGATCTCGACGCCGCAGCGCGACAGCGGCGAGCCGATCGGACCCATGCAGTACGGAATCACGTACATCGTGCGCCCGGCCATGCAGCCGTCGAACAGCGCGTCGACCTTGGCGTGCGCGGCGGCAGGGTCCATCCAGTTGTTGTTGGGACCTGCGTCGTCCTTGTTCTGCGTGCAGATCACCGTCAGCTTCTCGACGCGCGCGACGTCCTTCGGATCGGACCGATGCAGATAGCAGCGCGGATGGGTCTGCTGGTTGAGCTCGATCAGTTCGCCGCTTTCGAGCATGCCGGCGACCAGTTGGTCGTACTCGGCATCGGAGCCGTCGCACCAATGGATGTGGCCGGGCCGGGTCCGCTTGGCGACGTCATCGACCCATCGGTTCAGCGAATCGAGTTTGCTTGGCATCGGTGGATTCGGCGCAGGGGCGCCACCTGAAGGAGGGTTTCTGACGGTAAACTCCGCCCCTTTCGTTTGCAAGACACGTCCATGTGCGGTTGCAGCATGCCTGGGCGGAATTGCGGCTTCAGAAGCGGCTGTTGTGGGAAGCCAGGCCATGGCTGGCCGCTCTGGTGCTACCGAGCGCGAGCACCCCCAAGGCGATTATGGCTTGGCGGATGCAGCGATCATGGACGATCGCATGATTGAACAGGCACCAGCGCCTCGATCACGTGCTCCACGTAGGCCTCGTACTGCTCGTGCGAGAGGTGCGGCAGTTCGAGCGTGAGGTTCAGTTGCAGGAACCCGACGTACGCCGCGTACGTGAGTCGCGCGCGGTGCCGCGCGTCTTCGCCGCCGAGCCCGGCCTGCCGGAAGGCCAGCATCAGCAGCTCCATGCGGCGCCGGGACACCCGGGTCATCATGGGCTTCACGAGCGGGTGGTCCAGCGCCTGCAGCAGCGCCGCGTAGATGCGGTGCGACTGGGCCTCGCCGGACACCCAGCGGAACAGCGCCCGCAGCCGCTCACGCGGCTCGTCGGCGGCGGCCTCGATGTGGTGCTGCAACTCGCGTTCGTCGTCGGCTTCCCAGCGCGCCAGGGCCGCCGCGAGCAGCGCCTCTCGGGTCTTGAAGTGCCAATAGAAGCTGCCCTTGGTGACGCCGAGGCGTCGCGCGAGTGCCTCGACCGCGAGTGCGCCGACGCCCTGCTCGGAAATCATTTCGAGCGCGCCGCGTTCCCAGTCCGCGGCGGACAATCGTGCGTGTCCGCGGTTGCGGCGCGTCGCTTCGTTGCGCCCGGGCGGTACGCCGGCGGAAGGCAGGCTCATGACCGTACTGTAGCGTATTGACAGGCGCCGGACACAAATCCATACTTCGGCGTATGGAACGCCCCAGCACACCTCCCCGCCTCCTGGGCCGCCTGACCACGGCGGACGGTCTGGCGTTGACCATGGAAACCCGCGGCCCTGCCGGTGCGCCGCCGGTGCTTTTTGCCCACGGCTTCGGTCAGAGCCGCCTTAGCTGGACGCGCACCGCTTCCGCGCTGGCGGCGGAAGGCTGGCGCACCGTCACTTTCGATGCGCGCGGCCACGGCGACAGCGGGCGGGTGCCGGATGGCACATACCACCTCGAGCAGTTCGTTGCGGATCTGGTACTGGTCGCCGGGTCCTTGCGCGAGCGGCCGGTGATGGTCGGCCATTCGATGGGCGGCCTGCTGGCAATGGTCGCGGCGGGCGAGATCCGGCCCGCGCCGTTTCGTGCGTTGGTGCTGGTCGACATCACCCCGCGCTGGGAAGCCTCTGGTGTCGCGCGGATTCTCGGCTTCATGCGCGCGCACCTGGACGGCTTCGCCTCGCTGGAGGATGCCGCGGAGCGCGTCGCGGCGTATGCGCCGCAGCGCTCGCGCGACCGGTCCGTCCGTGAACTCGCGCAACTGCTGCGCCGCGACGACGACGGCCGCTGGCGCTGGCGATGGGACCCGGCGCTGCTGGACACGATTGCAGTCGAGGGCGAACGCCACCAGCAGCGCCTGCTCGACGCCGCGCGCAACATCGACGTGCCGGTGCTGCTGGTATCGGGCGGTCGCAGCGATGTCGTATCGGAGCGCACGGTCGCGGAATTCCTGCGCAACGTGCCGTCCGCCGAGCACATCGAGGTGCCGCATGCCACGCACGCGCTGGCTGGCGATGACAATGACGCGTTCATCGCCGTGCTTGCATACTTCCTGAAGTCCCTGGGTTCGCCTCCGCCACGCGTGCGTGCGGAGTGCGATGTCGAAGACAAGGCCGCGGGAGCCCCGTCATGAACACCATCGTCATCATCGTCTGCGCGTTGATCGTCTCCGGCGTCTGCGCGTATTTCCGCAGCCGGCTCGCGCCATGGACGCTGGCGACGATCGCCACGATCCTCGTGGTCGGCTTCGGGCTCGGCGCATGGACGCCGATGTGGGTGCTGCTCGGGATCTTCGTGGTGCTGGTCGCGCTGCCGCTGAACCTTGCGCCGCTGCGCCGCGCGCTGTTCGCCGCACCGCTGCTGCAGTTGCTCAAGCGTGTGTTGCCGAAGATCTCCGAAACCGAACAGATCGCGCTGGATGCCGGCACCGTCGGCTTCGAGGGCGAACTGTTTTCCGGCATGCCG
>DASUKQ010000114.1:0-21380 GCA_036278635.1 Rhodanobacteraceae bacterium | reverse complement strand
TTCGGCCCGAACGCGAGCATGTGCAACCAGATCGTGGAAGAGCCGGGGCCGCCGTTGTACAGAAACGTGATCGGCCGCGTGGCGGGATCCTTCACGCCGCTCTTGACGTAGGCGACGTAGGACATGCTGGCGACGGGTTTGTCGTCCTTGTTCTTGAGGATCAACACGCCAGTGGTGGCGGTGTAGTTGATGGTTTTGCCGTCGACGCTGACACTGCCGTGGGTCACGGCGCTCTGGTCCGTGGGCGGTGCGACATGCGTCGCCGCGCCGGCTGCATCGTTGCCGCCTTTTTTGTGTGCGTCGCCCGCATGCGCGATGCCCATCGTCCCCAGAACCAGGAGTGCGGATACAAGAATCAGCGTTGGTTTCACAGGAGTTCCCCAGGTGGATTGAATCGAAATGCCTGCTCGATGGCAGGGCGTTGCCCATCCGTATCCATCATCGGACGATGCAGCAGATGGAAACTTGAGGCTTGCGTCAGGTGGGGCACTGATTGCAATGCGGGCCTGGCTGTCCCGATTGCGACACTCCGCATTCCACTGTTCTTCGATGCGGACCACGGCCCCTGCGGCATGTACGACCCCCTTGATGAGCGCAATCATGGCCCGTCCGCTGACGCGGCAAATGTGCCATTGGTAAGGTTGTCCTCCGACCCGTTGTCCGTTGCGCCGCCGCGATGGTCAGGGCATGAGTTCGCCAAAGACCGTCAGGAACCGGGCAACGTTGTTGCCGTGCAGTCACGCACGCAGCGAAACCACGCCTTGGCTTGGGCATGGTCGACGGTCATCACGAAGTGGTCGAACAGGTTGCCACCCAAGGCGCCTTCGACCTGCTTGTCCATCATGCTGGACATGAAGTCGTGAAAAAATTGGTGTCCGGGCGCTCGGTGAACCACACTGGCCCGGCGCTCCAGCCGGCAATCACCACGTCTGGCACCTCGATGGCACGCATCGGCCGATCGTTGGACGACGGTTACCGATTCTCGCCTTCTTCTGGCTGCTTTGCGTTTGCCGCCGACTCAAGCCACTGCTGCACCTGGGCAACAAATTGCCGGCTGGCATTCCCGAGCGCCTGGGCGCCGCCTTGCGCGTCCGGCGTGGAGGCGGCGACTTCGATGTGGAAGTGCTTTTGGGCAACGACCCGGTCGCCGTGATGGTCGACCAGCGTCGCGGTGGCGTCGAGGACGCCGGCGCTGCGATCGGGTTGCGAAAACCTCTGGCTGAAATCGTCCAGCCTCAGCTGCAGGCTGGTGTCGGCGTTGGCAGGGTTGCCCGGACCGAGGACCGCGCGCCAGCCGCCGCCCGCGGCAATCGCACTCTGGACCAGGGGCTCGAGCAGCGATGCGGGCGGCGCAATCCAGTCCGAGCGGCCGTACGCCGACAGGCGGTTGTCGTGTTGGTAATCGAGTCGGTAATACATGGCCGTGCCTTCGAGCCACTCCGGCGCCGCAATGCGGGCGATCTGCAGGATCGCTTCGCCGGACTTGCCGGCACCGCGATGTTCGTGGAGTGTCTGGGCAGGTCCACCCAACGCGTAATGCTGCGGGAACTGTACCCGGGTTGCGTGGACGCAACCGCCGAGCGCCAGCGTGCAGGCGCACAGCGCCAGCAGGGTCCTAGTCATGGCCGGGGTCCTTTTCGTCGTGGGCTCGGAATCCGGGCTCACCGGGCCCGGGCGGCGGTGTCGGCGGGCCGAAAATCAGGCTTTGCGGCTTGGCTTTCATTTCACGGATCAGTTGTTCGAGCAGGCGCGAGGTGCGCGTCAGGCTGCGGGTGAGTTCGTCGATGTTGGGCGCGGTCTGCTTGTCCAGCGTGCGTCCCAGGTGCTGGATCGTGTCTTCGACTTGCCCGGCCTTGTTGATCGGGCCGCGCGCCTCCTCGGCGAGCGTGTTGGCCTTGGCCAGCAACGCATGGCTCTGGTCGAGGCTTTCCTGCGCACTTTCGAGCAGCGCCGGCATTTGCCGCGCCGCAGGCATCAACTGCGTCTCGATCTCGACCAGCTTCGCGGTGGCCGCATCGATTTGCCGGATCGATGCGCTGATGTGCTCGCGGTTGTCGGTGTCAAGCAGCGCTTTGGCATTGGCAAGGATGTCGTGGAGATCCTGCATGTCCTGCTTCGCGGAATCCTCCAGTTGGGCCAGCAGGCCCTTGCGCAACGGAATGCGTGCCGGGTCCTTGTCGCTGGTTTCGAGCGGCGCCGAACTGCCCTTGCCGAGCTTGAGTTCCAGCACCTTGCCGCCGGTGATGCCCTGCATCGTCACGACCGCGTAAGTCGCGCGGGTGATGTAGGTGTCGCGCCGGACATGGAAATCGATGATCACCCGGGCCCGATCCTGCGGGTCGAATCGCAGGCCGGTGACGTGGCCCACCTCCAGTCCCTTGAATTCGACCGTGGACTGCGGCGCAAGTCCGCCGACCGACTGGTCGGTCACGATCCGGTAGGCCAGCGGTTCACTCGGCCCCGACGACAGCCAGAAGAACACGAAGACGGCGGCGACCGCAAACACGATCAGGAAGCAGACGGCGATGATGGCGTGCGCGCGGCTTTCCATGGCTATCGGGTCTCGTAATGGGACAAGCCACGCAACTGGTTTTCGCCGCGCCGCGAACGGAAGAAGTTCCTGATGAAGGGATGGTCGAAGCTGGCGACTTCCTGGAGCGTGCCGACCGTGATCAATCTGCCTTCGTCGAGCACGGCGACACGATCGCTGAGGGTTGCCATGCTGTACAGGTCGTGGGTGACCATCATCACGGTCAGGTTCAGCTCCTTGTGCAATTCGCCGAGCATGGCGTCGAACTCCGAGGACGAGGCGGGGTCCAGCCCGGTGGTGGGTTCGTCCAGGAACAGCAATTCGGCCTCGAGCATGAGCGCGCGCGCCAGCGCCGCACGTTTCAGCATGCCGCCCGACAGTTCCGCGGGAAGTTTCCAGGCGTCGTCGGGCTTGAGGCCGACCATGTGCAATTTCACCGCGACGCTGTCGCGGACCATGTCTTCGTCGACCGGCCAGCCTTCCTTGCGCAGCTCGCGCATCGGAAAAGCGATGTTGTCGAACACGTTGAACGCACTGAACAGCGCGCCTTGCTGGAAGAGAACTCCCCAGTGGTGGCGCAACGAGCGCGCATCTTCGCCGTCGAGTTCGTTGATCGTCCTGCCCAGGACCTGGATCGATCCCGAGTCGGGCTTCACCAGACCGATCACCTGGTGGAGCAGTGTGGTCTTTCCGGCGCCCGAGCCGCCGATGATCGACAGGAATTCGCCGCGTTCGACATCGAGCGCGATGCCCTTGTGCACCGCCTGGCCACGGTAGCGCTTGTGCAGGTTGTCGATCCTGATGACCGGTTCTGCGGTGGCCGCGTGCGGGGACATGGTTCAGAACAGCCCGACGTTGGTCAGCGCCGCACCCAGCGACGCATCGATCAGGAGGACCAGCGTCAGGCTGGTCACCACCGAAAGCGTGGTGTTGCGGCTCAGGCTTTCGGTGTCCGGCGATGCACTCATTCCGAAATAACAGCCGACCAGCGCGATGACCGCGCCGAACAGTGCGCCTTTGCCGAGGCCGATCCAGAAGTTGACGATTTGCACTTGTTGCACGAATTGTTCGAGAAACAGCCGGTAGCTGATGCCGAGCGTCGCTGGCGCGGCAAGCGCGCTGCCAAGCAATGTCGCGACGTCGGTCCACACCACCAACAGCGACATGCTGGCCGCGGCGCCCACGACACGTGGCAATGCGAGGCGCAAACTGGGCGAGGAGCC
The DNA here is from genome assembly GCA_036278635.1 of Rhodanobacteraceae bacterium. Lineage (GTDB taxonomy): Bacteria > Pseudomonadota > Gammaproteobacteria > Xanthomonadales > Rhodanobacteraceae > 66-474. The sequence goes on along the minus strand of DASUKQ010000114.1, from coordinate 17,627 downwards.
GAACGCCCGCAGCGCGTTGTATTCCTCGGTGATATGCATCGCGCCGATGCTCGCGGTCATCGCCGAACCGGCCCGCCCGGCCATGATCAGTCCGACGACGACGGGGCCGAGTTCGCGCGGGACCGCCGTCGCCATCATTCCGATCACCAATTGGGAGGCGCTGAACATCTGCAGCACGCGGCCGACCTGGATGGTCATGACGGCGCCGATCAGCAATCCGATGCTGCCCAGCAACAACATGGACGTGGCGCCGATGCGATAGACATTGGCCGACGTTTCCTTCCACGGCGTGACCGTTGGATGACGCACGCACCAGGCGCTGTCGACCATCAACTGGCCTGTCAGCAGGAGGATGCCGCCACCGGTCTTCAGCACCGACAACACCCCGCTGCCGAGACGGTCCAGCCAGCCGGTGGCCCGGTTGTCGACCGGGGAAGTGAGCGGCGGGGTGTCCGCCAGCCGCTCAAACAAACGCCGTTGATCTTCGCTGCAATCGATTTCGCGGGGAAGCTGCCCGTCCCAGGCCCTCCACAGAACCAGTGCGCCGGTGCTGTCCAGCGCTTCGACGTGCTGCAGGTCCCAGCAATACTCGTTGGGTGAAGCGAGTTGCCGAAACTCGCGCAGCAGGCGCCGGCGGCGGCGTTTGCCCACCAGCAGGTTCCATGATCCGGACAGGGCTATGCGCGCGTCACCCTCGCGCTTCCAGGCCGGACCGGATGCGGGTTGTGTCATGGCAAGGCATCCTGCAGTGGACTCGGTGGCGAAGGGCGCAGGTTGGGAAGGGCGTGAAGTGGATCGGGTCCCGTCGTGGGATCGGACCAGTCGCGAACACTGGCTTGGACTTTAGGCGCCGCCTCGTGACGAAATCATCAAATGCGGAGCCGCTTCCACCCGTCATTCCGGTCGCTGCCCGATTCCGCAGCCGGGTTGCACGGCAGGGGGCGATCCCCCGCTGCGTTCGCGCGCTTGCCGGTCGGTGGGTCGCAGGTATGGGTTCTGTACGCCCGCTTGGGTAAGCTGTGCCGATGCAGTCGCGCCGTTTCCGCCAGGTCGATGTCTTTGCCTCCGCGCCGTATCGGGGCAACCCGGTGGCGGTGGTGGTCGATGGCGAAGGCCTCGACGATGCCCTGATGAAAGCGTTCACGCGCTGGACCAATCTGTCGGAGGCCACGTTCATCCTGCCGCCGCGCGACACGCGCGCCGACTACCGGTTGCGCATCTTCACCGCCGCGCGCGAGCTGCCGTTCGCGGGGCATCCGACGCTCGGCAGCGCGCATGCATGGTTGGAAGCTGGCGGTGTACCGGCAAGCGAAGGCAGGGTGGTCCAGGAGTGCGAAGCCGGGCTGATCGATGTCCGTCGCGATGGCGAACGGCTTGCGTTCGCCGCGCCGCCGCTCAGGCGCGAGGGCCCGGTTGCCGCTGAACTTGCGGGCCGGATCGTGCGCGGCTTGCGGGTGGATCCGGATTGGGTGCGCGCGATGCGGTGGGTCGACAACGGCCCGGGCTGGGTCGGCGTGCTCCTGGATTCGGCACGCCATGTACTGGATCTGGACGTCGATCGCGGGTTGTTGCACGGACTCGATGTGGGCGTCATCGGTGCGCATCCGAAAGGCGGGCCGGCCGACTTCGAAGCGCGCGCGTTCTTTACCGGCGACGGGGTGCTCGAGGATCCCGTCACCGGCAGCCTCAATGCTTCCCTTGCGCAGTGGTTGATCGGCGAAGGTCTTGCGCCGTCGTGTTATCGCGTACGCCAGGGCACCGCCATCGGCAGGGCGGGGCTCGTCGACATCGCGAAAGACGGTGCGCGGATCTGGGTCGGCGGCGCCTGCGTCACTTGCATCGCGGGCAGCGTGCAACTCTGAAGGTCGACGGGGATCCTGCCCGCGGCGTCCGCGTCGCGCGGAGTGCGGTGCGCCATCCATGGACCGGCCCACGGACGTGGGGCCGGGCGGAATTGGTCAGCCGCCCACCGATATCCGACGCAGTGGTGACGCAATGGCTACGGCGTGCAGAAGCGTCAGCCTTGGGTGCCCTTGTTCGTCGCGTCCAGATGCGTTCCGATAAATAACTTGTAGAAATATACCCTTGCAAGGTAAACAGCAAGTCATTTATAGCGCCAGGAACGGCCGTTCGACGCAAAATTGAGCCAGATCAAGGGTCGCGGAACCGTTTGCGAGCAAGATTTGTGCCGGATTGTGAAAATTTGTGATGGACTTCTCATGAACAAAGCGTAAAGTAGGGGCTGCCGCGAACTGGGTTAGCGGATCTACGTGGGGAAACATGGTGATTGGTCTCAGCGGGTTACCGAATCCTTTGCATGTTCTTTTGTGAAGGCCGGTCGTCCAACGTACGCACCCGTATCCCGAGTCCCGAAACCGTTTGGTGGCACAAGAGGCACAGAAGCGAAGCAATCTGAACGTTGACGTTTTCGATTCATCTTCACGATGTGCTGTACCAGAACTCGACCTGACCCGAGGAGAAGCATCATGAGTGTGCGCTTTGAACGTAGTGGCCCCCAGACCGAACTGAGCAGTTACCCGCAGTGGGCACAAGACATGGTTGGTGAATGCGACGTGGTCAAGAAGACCGTCGTGGACCACGAGCTGTGGCCCGCGATGTGCAGCGGGGAAGATCCGGAGATCACGCCGCGGTTCCTCGTCGGCGCGTGGCCGGCGATCGAGCGGTTCCCCTGTTACATGGCGCGTAGCCTCTTGAAGACGCGGTACGGGCGCAGTGAAGGCGAGAATCTCGCGCGTCGCTGGTTGGTCCGCAACATACGCGTCGAACAGAATCACGCCGAATACTGGTTGAATTGGGCGGAAGGCGCAGGCGTGCCGCGCGAGATGGTCCTGCGGGGGACGCTGCCGGCGGGCACCCAGGTGCTCGCGGATTGGTGCGAGGAGGCGAGCACCCATGAATCACTCGCGGCCAGCCTTGCGGCCGTGAACTACGCCGTCGAGGGCGCCACCGGCGAATGGGCGCAGATCCTGTATGAAAGCGCGAGCTTCGCGGAGCAGTATCCCGAGCGTTCCCGCCGCGCCAGCCTGCGTTGGTTGCAGTTGCATGCGGCCTACGACGACACCCATCCGTGGGAGGCGCTGGAGCTGGTTTGCGCGCTGTTGGGGATGTCTCCAAGTGTGACGGAGGTCACGCATATCGCCGAGTGCATCAAGCGCACGTATGTGGCCATGCGCATCCTGGGAGATCGTTCCGTGCAAACGAATGTCGCCCTCGAAGCGGCAAATGGCTACGAGGCCGCCGCGGCGTGATCGATTCCGCGACTGGTACGGAAATTGCTTGTTTAGAGGTGCCCATGCGAATGTGATGATCTCCGCCCCCCATGACCCGTGGCTCCTTCCATCCCCTGCGGACCCCGCTGGTCAGGCGCTTGCTGCCGCTCGCCTATGCCTCGGTTGGAGTGGTGGCGGTCATCCTCGCGCTCACGTGGCTCACCGTACAGGCCCAGATCGCTCTCGCCGGTTATCTCAACGGCGAGAGCCTCTGGTCCAAGGCCCAGAAGCAGGTCACGGTTGACCTGCTCAACTACGCCGATACGGGCAACGCTGCGGATTACGCCGATTTCCAGGAAAACTACGTTTCCCTGGAGGCGCTGAGGTCGGCCCGCGACATGGTCCTGTCGGGGGACTTCGAGTACCAGGAAGTCGAGGACGAGATGCGTCGTGGACATTCCATGACGGTCGCGATCCCCGGTGCGATTTTCATTCTGGACCACTTTGCCAACGCGCCGTACATGCATGACGCGTTGCGGCAATGGCAGGCCGCCGACGGCGCGATCGTGGAATTGGGCCTGATCGGCGAGGCCATGCACCGCGGCTACCGCAACGGGACCATGACGCCGGCGGAAATCGACCGCCAGCGCGACCGCATCAACGCGCTCAACGCGTTCATCGAACCGCACGCCAACCGCTTTTCGCTCAGCATTGCGCATGGTGCGGTGTGGACCGGCAAGGTGTTGTTCACGAGCATCCTGGTTTCCGCCGCGATCGCGATCGCGCTCTGGTTGTGGATGGCGCACCGGGTACTGGCCGGCATCCGTGGCAGCGAGGAGCGTTACCGGTTGTTGTTCGACAGTGCTCCGGACGCGATCGTGATGGTCGACGAGGACAGCGGCCGCATTCTCGACGCCAACCGCACCTTCGGAACGTGGATGGGCCGCGACCCCGGGACGTTGCTTGGGGGATCCTATGCAACGCTGTTCGAAACGAGCGAATTGTGGGAGGGACAGCAGGGCGAAGGGAAATTGCGCGACGGCGAGGGCAGGATCCGGGCGATCGAAACCCAATGCAGCATGGCGGTGTGGGGGGCCAAGCCGGTGCGGCAGGCGATCATCCGCGACATCACCGAGCGCGTCGAAAGCGACCGCGAGCGACGCGTCGCGGCGGAGGCGCTTGCCAGCATCGCCGAAGGGGTCGTGATTGCCGACGCCGCGCGACGGATCGTTTCGGTCAACGTCGCGGCGACCCAGATTACGGGCTTCACCAGCGAGCTTCTCATCGGCATGGGCCTGGACGACACCCGCAGGTTGCACGACGGCGGTCCGTTGCCCGCGGCGATCTGGGACGAGATCATCGCCACCCACCATTGGTCGGGGGAAGTCGAGAGTCGCCGCCGCGACGGCACGACCTACGCCGAGAAGCTCAGCATCAGCACGATCCGCGATGCCGAACACCGGATCCTGCATTACGTGGCCGTGTTCAGCGACATTTCGGTGGCGAGGGCAGCCCAGCACCGTCTGCAGCACCTTGCCGCGCACGATCCGCTGACAGGCCTGGTCAACCGCGCGGAGTTCCAGCGCCGTTGCGAAGTGGCGATCGCGCACGCCGACCGCGACCGGCATGCCGCCGTGGTGCTGTTCATCGACCTCGATGCGTTCAAGTTCGTCAACGACAGCTACAGCCATGCCGTCGGCGACAGCCTGCTGAAGCTGGTTGCGGAACGCATCCAGCACCAGTTGAGCAAGGATGCCATCACCGGGCGCATCGGCGGCGATGAATTCACCGTGCTGCTGCCGCGGCTGATGCTGCGCGAGGACGCTGCCACGCTCGCCGATCGCTTGGTGTCCGCGCTTTCCGAACCTTTTCGTGTGGATGGTTACGAAATCGTGCTGGGTGCCAGTATCGGGATTGCCGGATTTCCGCTGGATGGTGAGGATGCCCAGACCCTGATCGCCAACGCGGATGCGGCGATGTACGCGGCCAAGGTCGAGGAACGCAATGCCTGGCGCTTCTACGCGCCGACGATGCAGGCCGATACGCGCCAGCGGCTGCTGTTGGCCACGGAACTGCGCCAGGCGCTCCAGAACGACGAGTTCAAGGTCGTGTACCAGCCCAGCGTGGAATTGCGCACGGGGCGCATCGTGGCGGCCGAGGCGCTGTTGCGTTGGCAGCATCCGCAGCGCGGCGAGGTCATGCCGGCCAACTTCATTCCGATCGCCGAAAGCATCGGGATGATCCACCGCATCGACGAGTGGGTGATGCACGCGGTGTGCGAACAGATCCACACCTGGGACGCATCCGGGGTGCCGCCCATCCGCGTGGCAATCAACGTGTCGGCCCGCTGGTTCGGCCATCCCGGGTTCGTCGAGAGCATCCGGCGTGCGTTGCAGACGCACGAGGTGTCGCCCGAGCGGATCGCGCTGGAAATCACCGAAGGGGCGATGCTGCGGCTGGGCCCGGAAACCGAAAACACGATGCGGGCGCTGAACGGGCTCGGGATTGGTGTCGCCATCGACGATTTCGGGACTGGCTACTCGTCGATGTCCTACCTGAAGCTGCCTGCGGTCGCCTATTTGAAGATTGACCGCTCGTTCGTGACGGGGCTTCCGGACAGCGCCAACGATGCCGCCATCACCACCGCGATGCTGGCGATGGCCAGCAGCCTCGGGCTGGCCACCATTGCCGAGGGGATCGAGACCGAATCGCAGCACGAATTCCTGGTGCAGGCCGGTTGCACCGAAGGCCAGGGATACTTGTACTCGTATCCGTTGCCGCCGGCCGCAATGGAGCACATGTTGCGACCGAAACGGCCATCGGCCGGAGCGCGGCTCAAACTCGTGCCGCGTCGCGGCTGATCACTGCCGCACGCTCCAGTCCGGGTCAGCGCATGCGATAGGTGATGCGTCCCTTGGTCAGGTCGTAGGGTGTCATCTCGACCTTGACCTTGTCGCCGGTGAGGATGCGGATGTAGTGCTTGCGCATGCGGCCGGAGATGTGCGCGGTGACAACGTGCCCGTTCTCGAGCTGCACGCGAAACATCGTGTTGGGCAGGGTTTCCTGCACCGTGCCTTCCATTTCAATGACGTCGTCTTTGGCCATGGGCTGCGCAATGCGCGAAGCGGAAAGTCCCGCAGTTTACTGCGATGCGGCGCTGCGCGAAAGCATCGGATGCAGGCCGGCGGGCCGCGCGCCCCCGGTCCGGCTCGCGCCCGGCAGCGGCGTCGGGGAGGGAGGAGCCCGCGTCCGCCAGGCGGCGACGCCACGAACCGGACATCCTGCCTGAAACCCGACTGCCCGGGAAAGGAGCGTGCGGGCTCCCGGCTTCGAGCACGCGCGGTGCGTTTGTGCCGCGGTCCGTCATGCTACATTGGCGCGCATTTCGGCAAGGTTGTTCATGCGCGTCGTCTGCTTCCATCCAGCCCGCGATCCTGTGATGTGCGGCGAGGGCCCGGTGCACGTGGGCAGTGCGCCGGACGATGCCATCGCATTGAGCGGTGCGGGCGTGGAACCGCGCCACTTGACGCTCGTGGCGGACGTACGCGGGCTGGTGCTGACGATCAGGACCGGTTGCCAGCGGGTGTACGTCAATGCCCGTGCGGTGCGCGAGCAGGCGCTGCTGCGCTACGGCGACACGATAACGCTGGGCGCCAACAAGTTTCTGGTGACGTCGAATGCAGCGCCCCCGGAGGCGGGTGCCGGCGCCGGTCCCGCGTCCGACATCGGTGAAGTCGTGCTGCGGATCGTGTCGGGGGCGGCTTCCGGCCAGGCGCTCGCCGTCGCGCCGGACTTGTACCTCGGTGCAGGCCATCCGCATTTTGGTGACCTGCCATACGCTTGCCGGGTGGTGCAGGCCGGCGGCGCCCCCGTGTTCGAATCCGACAGCAACATCCCGCGGGTCAACGGCTGGCGGCGCAGCCGTGTGGTACTCGCGCCGAACGACCAGATCGTGCTGGGCGAGCATCGCCTGGTGGTCGAGGCGCCGGGCCTGCAGTACGCGCGGCACCTGGCATCGTTGCCCGCGCCCGTGGAACGGGTCCGCGAAGCACCGGTACAGGATGAACCGGCACCCACGGAAATCTGGTGGTTGATCGGCGCCGCGGGGGTGCTGGCCGCGATCATCGCGCTGTTTCTGTATTTTCGCTGGTAGCGCTGTCGCGGATTCGATTGGAGAGGAACCTCGAACGATGTCACGAGCGTGGAATTTCAGTGCCGGCCCCGCGGCGATCCCGCAAGAGGTGTTGCGGCGCGCGCAACAGGAATTGCTCGAATGGAACGGCGCGCGCGCGTCGGTGATGGAAGTCAGCCATCGCGGCAGCGCTTTCATCGACATGGCGGCGAGCGCCGAGGCCGACCTGCGCGAACTGCTGGAGGTCCCGGCGGGTTACAGGGTGCTGTTCCTGCAGGGCGGAGCAACCCAGCAGTTTGCGCAGATCCCGATGAACCTCGCGGCCGACGGCCAGCGCGCGGACTACGTCGTCACGGGTCATTGGAGCGGGAAGGCTGTCGGCGAGGCCGCCGCGTATGCAGAGCCGCACGTCGCCGCCAGTTCCGAAGCGGACGGCTATACGTCCATTCCGGATCGGGCGGACTGGGATCTCGATCCGGACGCCGCCTATGTCCATGTCACCACCAACGAGACCATCCACGGCGTGGAGATGAACGACATCCCCGATGTCGGGGACGTGCCGCTGGTGGCGGACATGTCGTCCGACATCCTTTCGCGTCCCCTGGACGTCGCGAAATTCGGGCTGATCTACGCGGGCGCGCAGAAGAACATCGGTCCCTCGGGACTGGTGGTGATGATCGTGCGCGAGGATCTGCTCGAACGCCGCCCGCGTCCGCTGCCGCGGATTTTCCGCTACGCCGACCACGCCGCCGCCGGTTCGATGCTGAATACGCCGAACACCTGGGGATGGTATGTCGCCAGCCTGACTTTCCGATGGTTGAAGGAACAGGGCGGGCTGGAGGAAATGGGACGCCGCAACCGCGCCAAGGCAGACCGGTTGTACGCGGCGATCGACAACTCGAACGGGTATTACCGCAGTCCGGTCCTGCCCGCCGCGCGCTCGCGGATGAACGTGCGCTATCACCTGCATGATGCCACGCTCGAACCCGTGTTCGTGGCCGAGGCAGACAAGGCGGGGTTGCTGGCGCTGAAGGGCCACCGTGCGTTGGGCGGCATTCGCGCATCGATCTACAACGCGGTGCCGATCGAGGGCGTGCAGGCGTTGTGCGATTTCATGGCGGAGTTCGCGCGCACCCATGGCTAGCCGCAGGGCCCCGGGGAGGGCGCCGCCCGTGTTCGACGCTGCGTCTTTGGCGAACCCGGTCACCGCAAGCCTGCGTGGGTACGATCCGGGGCACGACCTGCCGGCGTTGCGCGAGCGGTTCGGCACGGCGATCGCCGAGCTCGGTTCCAACGAGAGTCCGATGGGTCCGGGCCCCCGCGCGTTGCGCGCGATGCGCGCGGCGCTGCCCGAAATCTTCCGCTATCCCGATCCTCGTGGCGCCGGGCTGAAACGCGCGCTGTCCGGGCACCTCAAGGTTGCGGCGGAACGCATCGCGCTCGGCAATGGTTCACACGAATTGTTGATGTTGCTGGCGCAGTGTTTCGCCGACCCGGATCATTCGATCGTCTATTCCGAGTTCGGCTTCGCGGTGTTTCCGATCGCCACGGCCGCGGTCGGCGCCAGGGCCATTCGCGTCCCTGCGCTGTCGCGCCGGCACCGCAGCGCACCGCTCGGGCACAACCTCGTCGCGATGGGGCGCGCGATCCGTCGCGACACACGCATCGTCTTCCTCGCCAATCCGAACAACCCCACCGGCACCTGGTTCGGCGACGCGGCCCTTGCGCGGTTCCTTGCCAGGGTGCCGCGCGACGTGCTGGTGGTGTGCGACGAGGCTTACCACGAGTACATCGACGCCCCCGGGCTGACCACGGCGCTCGCTCTGGCCGCGCGCCATCCCAACCTCATTGTCACCCGCACGTTCTCGAAAGCCTACGGAATGGCCGGCGCGCGGGTCGGGTATCTCGTTGCGCATCCGAGCGTGGTCGGGGTACTGGAACGCCTGCGCGAATCCTTCAATGTCAACAACGTGGCCCTCGCGGGTGCCGCCGCGGCCCTGCGCGACAAGCCCTGGCTCACCCGGGTGCGCGCCGTGAACCGGGCCGAGCGCGAATGGTTGCGCGGCGAACTGCTCGAACGTGGCTTTCGTTGCCTGCCGTCGCAGACCAACTTCCTGTTGTGCGTACTCCCGCACGATGCCGGCATGCTGGAGCGACACCTGTTCGGGCACGGCGTGATCGTGCGGCCCATGGGGGGCTACGGTCTGCCGCGCGCGTTGCGGATCAGCGTGGGCAGTCGTGCCGAAAACCGCCGTCTGCTGCGGGCGCTCAAGTCGTTTCCGGCGGGGAAGGGCCGATGAAACGGCTCGACTGGATCAGCGCCCCGGCCACGTCGTTGCACGGCGCGATCGACCCGCCCGGGGACAAGTCGATTTCGCACCGCGCCATCATGCTGGCGTCGCTGGCCGAAGGTACCTCCCGCATCCGCGGGTTCCTGGAAGGTGAAGATACCCGGGCGACCGCACGGATCTTCGAGCGGATGGGCGTGCGCATCGAAGCGCCCGCGCCGGGTGAACGGGTCGTGCATGGCGCAGGCCTGCACGGATTGCGTCGGCCGGGTGGCGTGCTCGAGTGCGGCAATTCCGGGACCGCGATGCGTCTTTTGGCGGGCTTGCTGGCGGGGCAGTCGTTCGATGCGACGCTCTCCGGCGATGCCTCGTTGTCCAGGCGCCCCATGCGTCGCGTGACCGATCCCCTGGCGCGGATGGGCGCGGGCGTGGAATCCGGGAGCGGCGGCACGCCGCCGCTGCGCATCCGGGGTGGCCGGGCGTTGCGCGGCATCGACTACGCATCGCCCATCCCGAGCGCACAAGTGAAGTCCGCGCTGCTGCTGGCGGGCCTGTACGCGCAAGGAGAAACCGTCGTCACCGAGCCCCGGCCCACCCGCGACCACACCGAACGCATGTTGGCGGAATTCGGCTGGCCGATCCGGTTCGGGCCCGGCACCGCGCGGATATCCGGTGGCCACGGCTTGCATGCGATCGAAATCGAAATCCCGGCGGATTTTTCCTCGGCGGCTTTCTTCGTCGTGGCCGCGACCGTCGTGCCCGGTTCGGAACTGCTGTTGCACGATGTCGGCATGAATCCGCGTCGCACCGGCCTGCTGCACGTGCTGCGTGCCATGGGCGCCGACATCGCGGAAGGGAACTTGCGTGACGCGGGCGGCGAACCGGTCGCGGACCTGGTCGTACGCCACTCATCTTTGCACGGGATCGACGTGCCGATCGGGCACGTCGCAGACATGATCGACGAGTTTCCGGCGCTGTTCGTCGCGGCGGCTTGTGCGGAGGGTGTCACCACGATCCGTGGTGCGGGAGAATTGCGGGTCAAGGAATCCGATCGCATCGCGGTGATGGCGACCGGCTTGCGGGCGCTGGGCGCGCGGATCGAAGAGACGGCCGACGGCGCGGTGGTCGAAGGCGGTCGCTTGCGTGGCGGGGAAGTGGATTCGCAGGGCGACCATCGTTGCGCCATGGCGTTCGCAGTGGCCGGTGCCGCGGCGGATGGCGAAGTCGGGATCCGGGATTGCGCCAACGTCGCGACGTCGTTTCCCGGGTTCGTGGAGTTGGCCGCCAGCTGCGGGCTTGCGATCGATCAGCGAATGGCAGATGACTGACACGTCCCGGGTGCGCGAAATTGCCCGTATCGACAGAGGTAGCAGACATTGAAGAGTGATGATCTGGCCGGACAAGGGCGCAGGAAGTTCCTGCGGTGGTCGGCGATGGGCGCGGCGGCCGTTCCGGTGCTTGCGTCCGGTATCGCCGGCGCGGCTCCCGTGGACGCGGCGCCTGCGAAAACCCGCAGGTTGCCTGCCTCGATCGAGGCCCTGAAGCCCGCCACCGGCAAGGCCACGCCGATCGGCGACGCCGAGTACCGGAGCCGGCTGGCCAAGGCGCAGCGCCTGATGACCGAGCACAGGCTCGATGCGGTCTTCATTGGCCCCGGAACCTCGCTCGAGTACTTCGTCGACATCGACTGGTGGCCCAGCGAGCGCACCGCCGGGATGATCCTCGCGCGCTCGGGCGACCCGATCTACGTCACGCCCGCCTTCGAGCGCAGCCGTGCGCTGGAGCAGATCCGTTTCGGCCACGACATTCGCACCTGGCAGGAAAACGAAAGCCCGTACCGGAAGATCGCGCAGATCCTCAAGGACCTGCGCATTTCGGGGGGCACGCTCGGGATCTACGAGAGGGTGCCGTTCTTCATGGCCGACGGCATCGGGGCAGCCGCGTCGAATGCGCGCCTGGTGAGCGCGACGCCGGTCACGGCAGGCTGCCGGTCGGTGAAATCGCCGGCGGAACTGGCGCTGCTGCAAATCGCCAACGACGCCACGCTGGCGACCTACCGCGCCGTGTGGCAGGCACTCGAGCCCGGCATGACCCAGATGGACGTGCAGGCCATGATCCAGGCCGCCTACGAGCGCCAGGGCGTGCAGGGCTTCGCCAGCATCAACGTCGGCAAATACACGGCGCAGCCGCACGGATCGATGGAACCGCAACACATCGCCGAGGGCACCGTGGTGATGCTTGACGACGGCTGCAAGGTGCACGGCTACACCAGCGACATCACCCGCACGTTCGTGCTGGGCCGCGCCACGGACAAGATGAAGAAGGTCTTCGCCATCGTGCAGAAGGCGCAGGTCGCGGCACGCGAGACGGCGCGCACCGGTGGCGTGATGGAGGACATCGACGCGGCCGCGCGCAAGGTCATCGGCGACGCCGGTTACGGACCTGGCTACAAGTATTTCACCCATCGACTCGGCCACGGCATCGGCATGGACATGCACGAGTGGTATTACGCCGTCGGTGGCGACAAGCACCGCATCGTCGACAACATGACCATGAGCGACGAGCCCGGCATCTACATCCCCGGAGAATTCGGCGTGCGGCTGGAGGATTGCATGTATGCGACGCCGGAAGGCGGGCACTGGTTCACCCGGCAGAGCCCGTCCATCGAGCATCCGTTCGGGTGATGGGGGTGGTTTCCACGACCGCAAATGCGCCGGTGCTGACCCTCGACGGCCCCTCAGGCTCGGGCAAGGGGACGATCGCGCGCGCCGTGGCCGACCGGTTGGGCTGGCACATGCTCGATTCGGGGGCGATCTACCGGGCGATCGGCCATGCCGCCGGGACGGGCGGCGTGGATCTGTCGGATGCCGAAGCCCTTGCGCGTTGCGCCGCCGCCACCCGTATCGAATTCCGGGACCCCGGCGATGCCGGCGATACCCGGATCATCGTGGACGGGGTGGATGCGACCGACGCCATCCGCACCGAAACCGCCGGCGCGGCGGCTTCGGCCATCGCGTCGCTGCCGGCGGTGCGCAAGGCCCTGGTGGCCAAGCAACTGGCGTTCCGCAAGCCGCCGGGACTGGTGGCCGACGGCCGCGACATGGGCACGGTGATCTTTCCCGATGCCCGCTACAAGGTATTCCTCACCGCCAGTGCCGCCGAACGCGCCGAAAGACGCTATAAGCAGTTGAAGGCAAAGGGTCTTGACGTTACACTAGCGGACCTTTTGCACGAGATCGAGATGCGGGACGCACGGGATGCGTCGCGCGCGGTCGCTCCGTTGCGGGCGGCGGCCGATGCGGTGGTGATCGATACCACCGGGCGACCGATCCCCGCAGTGGTCGACGCGGTGCTCGCGCTCGTGCACGAGGCTTGATCCAAACCCGATCCAAACAAACTCGATCCAATTCCGTACCGCGTTCGCGCGGTGTCACTCGAACGGGTGCCCGAAGGGCATCCCCCAACCGGCGGATCGCCGCCCGTGGAGCAAAACCCGATGGAAGCTGCCGGCGTCGCGATCCATTCCCAACCTGGAATCCCCATGACCGAAAGTTTTGCCGAACTGTTTGAACAGAGCCAGTCGCTGGCCAAATTGAAACCCGGATCCATCGTCTCCGGCATCGTCGTCGAAATCCGCCCCGATGTGGTGGTGGTGAACGCCGGACTGAAATCGGAGGGCATCGTCCCGATCGAGCAGTTCAAGAGCGAAGACGGCGAGCTGGAAGTCGACGTCGGCGACGAGGTCAAGGTCGCGCTCGACGCGATCGAGGACGGCTTCGGCGAAACCAAGCTGTCGCGCGAGAAGGCCAAGCGCTCGATGGTGTGGGACGAGCTGGAACAGGCATTCGAGGGCGAGGAAGCCGTCACCGGCCGCATCAACGGCAAGGTCAAGGGCGGCTTCACCGTGGACATCCACGACGTGCGCGCCTTCCTGCCGGGTTCGCTGGTCGACGTGCGCCCGGTGCGCGATCCGGCCTATCTGGAAGGCAAGGACCTCGAATTCAAGATCATCAAGCTCGACCGCAAGCGCAACAACGTGGTGGTCAGCCGCCGCGCGATCGTCGAGGAAGAGCACTCCGAGGAGCGCGAGCAGTTGCTGGAGAAGCTGCAGGAAGGCGCGATCCTGCACGGCGTGGTCAAGAATCTCACCGATTACGGTGCGTTCGTGGACCTCGGCGGTATCGACGGCTTGCTGCACATCACCGACATGGCGTGGAAGCGCGTGCGGCACCCGTCCGAAATCGTCAACGTCGGTGACGAACTGGACGTGCGCGTGCTGAAGTTCGACCGCGAGCGCAACCGCGTTTCGCTGGGCCTCAAGCAGCTCGGCGACGATCCGTGGGTCAGCATCACCCGCCGCTATCCGTCCGGCACCCGCCTGTTCGGCAAGGTCTCCAACGTCACCGACTACGGCTGCTTCGTGGAGCTGGAGCCGGGCGTGGAAGGCCTGGTGCACGTGTCCGAAATGGACTGGACCAACAAGAACGTGAATCCGGCCAAGGTGGTGCAGGTCGGCGACGAAGTGGAAGTGATGGTGCTGGATGTCGACGAGGAGCGTCGCCGCATTTCGCTCGGGATGAAACAGACCCAGTCGAATCCGTGGGAGGCCTTCGCGGCCACCTTCAAGAAGGGCGACAAGGTCCACGGCGCGATCAAGTCGATCACCGACTTCGGCATCTTCGTGGGCCTGGACGGCGGCATCGATGGCCTGGTGCACCTGTCCGACATTTCCTGGCAGGGCAACGGCGAGGAATTGGTCCGCGAGTTCAAGAAGGGCGAGGAGGTCGACGCCGTGGTGCTGGCAGTCGATCCGGAGCGTGAGCGCATCAGCCTCGGCATCAAGCAGCTCGAACAGGATCCGTTCGGCCAGTTCATGGCCGCGAACCCGCGCGGCGCGATCCTGACCGGCACCGTGCGGGAAGTCGACGCCAGAGGCGCGGTGATCGATCTGGCCGACGGCATCGAAGGTTATCTCGCGGCGCGCGACATCGCGAAGGAGCGCGTCGACGATGCCAGCCAGCACCTCAAGGTCGGGGACCAGGTCGAAGCCAAGTTCGTCGGGATGGACCGCAAGGGCCGCATGCTGCAGCTCTCGATCCGTGCCAAGGACGAGGCCGAGATGGCCGAGACGCTCTCGGAGTACCAGAGCCAGCATCAACACGCGGCGCAGGGGACCACCAAGTTGGGGGCACTTCTGAAAGAGAAGTTGAACAAGTCGGAATAAGCCTATATAAAGGCTTGCGTTTTGATGTGGCTTAAGGACACCACCCCGAAACCGGGGTGGCGTCATTCGACGGGATCGCGCGTGCGCGACTCGCACCCACGAGCTTGCAAGGTAGTCGCACGTTGCCATCCGTGACCAAATCCGAACTGATTTCCGCCCTTGCGGACCGTCAAAAACATCTGGCGTTTGCCGACGTGGAGCTGGCGGTGCGCAACGTGATCGAACAGATGAGCGCGGCGCTTGCGGGCGGGGATCGCATCGAAATCCGCGGGTTCGGGAGTTTTTCGCTGCACTTCCGTCCCCCGCGCACCGGCCGCAACCCCAAGACAGGCACCGCGGTGGCGTTGCCCGGCAAGTATGTCCCGCACTTCAAGCCGGGCAAGGAATTGCGGCAACGGGTCAACGAAGGGCGCAATCCGTCGCGGTGACGCGAACATTTTTTGCCATCGTCCCTGATCGCGGCTTCTCGTTCGATCGTTCTGCACGTCGATGGCCACCCGGCTGATACACACCAGAACGGCCATCCGTGGCCTGACTTTTCACAACAGCCGCTTCGATCTGGATGTCGATAGGTGAACTTCCTGCCCACAGATCCGCTGCTGTTGCTGTTCGTGCTGCTCCCGATGGCCGGCTGGCTGGGGTGGATCATCGGGCGGCATGCGACCGCGCGCCGCTCGGGTGCGCGCGTCACCGAGCTGTCGTCGAACTACTTCCGTGGCCTGAACTACCTGCTCAACGAGCAGCCCGACAAGGCCATCGAGGTGTTCATGAAACTGGCCGAGTTCAACCGCGACACGGTGGAAACGCACCTCGCGCTCGGCAATCTGTTCCGGCGTCGCGGCGAAGTCGACCGCGCGATCCGCGTCCACCAGCATCTCGTCAGTCGCTCCAATCTCAGTGAAGCCGAGCGCACCGTCGCGTTGCTGGAACTGGGTGAGGACTACATGCGCGCCGGCCTGCTCGATCGTGCCGAGGCCCTGTTCGACGATCTGGTCGCGATGGACGCGCACGCGCCCTCGGCCTTGCGGCACTTGATCGCGATCTACCAGCACGAGCGCGACTGGCACAAGGCCATCGGCCATGCGCGGCGGCTGGAGAAGATGACCGGCGAATCGCAGGCTGCGACGATCGCCCAGTTCCAGTGCGAACTGGCCGAGCAGTCGCGCCAGCACGGCGCGCGTGCCGAAGCCCGCGCCTACCTCGAGGAAGCCTTCGCGAGCCAGCCCGGTTGCGTGCGCGGTTACATGATCAGCGGCTACCTGCACGCGGAGGAGGGACGCTGGAACGAAGCCGTGCTCGCGTTCGAACAGGCGGTCGATGCAGACGTCGACTTCGTCCCGGAAATCCTTCCGCCGTTGCTGGACGCTTATGCGCATGCCGGCGAGATGGAGCGCGCGGAAAAGTTCCTGAGGCAGGTCGTCGAGCGCTACCACGGAATCACCCCGGTCCTGGCGCTGACGAATCTGTACAAGAAGCGCGAAGGTGATCGCGCCGCGATCGAATTCCTCACCGGCCAGTTGCGGCAGCGCCCGTCCGTGCGCGGCATGATGGCGCTGATCGATGCCACGATGGGCCGCGTCGAAGGCGAGGCGCGCGACAACTTCCTGATCCTGCGTGACCTGACCCGCAAGCTGCTCGAGGGCCGGGCAATGTACCGCTGCAACCATTGCGGGTTCGGCGCCAAGGCCCACCATTGGCAGTGCCCGAGTTGCAAGGGCTGGGGCACGGTAAGGCCGATCCACAGCGTCGTCAGCGAGTAGTGGCGTGGCGACGTGGATCAGCGCGGCGTGCGGATTCGTGGTCTCGGTGTTGCTGACGGCCGCCACGCTGGCCTACGCGCGGCGCCGCGGGCTCGTCGACCTGCCCGGGCAGCGTCGTTCGCACAGCGTGCCGACGCCGCGCGGCGGCGGGGTCGGCATCGTCGGCGCCGCGCTGCTGGTCGGTCTGCCGGCGTGGTACCGGGTCGATCCCTCCGCGCATGGAGCCCGGCTCGTGGCGATCGCCGTCGCGTTGGTCGCCGTCGCGCTCGTTGGCTGGCGTGACGACCATGCACCGCTGGCCATCCTCCCGCGTCTTGCCGTGCATGTTTGCGCCGCGCTGTGGGTGTCCGCCATCGTGCTGGTCGCCCAGGCCGGGGCGACGCCGCACATCTGGTGGGGTCTTCTGCCGTTGGCGGTGGTGCTGGTCGGATTCATCAATACCCACAATTTCATGGACGGGATCGACGGCATCCTCGGCCAGCAGGGGCTGTTCGTGATGTTGGGTTATGGACTGCTGGCGGAAGCCGGGGGCTATCCGGGCGCGGCGGTCCTCGCATTCGCCACGGCCGCCGGTTGCCTGGGGTTCCTGGTCTTCAATGCCCCGCCGGCGCGGATCTTCATGGGCGACGTGGGCAGTGGGGCGCTGGGTTTGCTGATCGGGGCGGTGGGCGCACTGCTGGTTCAGCGCAACCCTGCGATGCTGTGGCCATGCCTGATCCTTTCTTCGGCGTTCCTGGCGGACAGCGGCCTGACCCTCGCGCGACGCATCGTCGGCGGGCAGCGGTGGTACGCGCCGCATCGGCAGCATCTCTACCAGTGGCTGGTGCGGGTAAGATGGAGCCATGCACGCACGGACGCCGCCTACTTGAGCTGGAATCTCGCGATTGCCGCGCCGCTGGCCTGGCTGGCTGCAAGCTGGCCGCAACGCGGCTGGCTGTTCTGCGTTGCGGCGTACGCGGCGGCGGTGGTCGTCTGGCACATCGGCAAGCGCGC
>DASUKQ010000113.1:0-45918 GCA_036278635.1 Rhodanobacteraceae bacterium | reverse complement strand
CGGCCACAGGTCGCGGTTCTGGAACACCTGGTTGTACAGGCGCACCAGCGCGGTCTGGCGCGGCACGCCGACCTTGAATTCGACCGTCAGCAGCGCCACGCCGGGGCGACTGACCGAATACACGTGCTTGATGCCGTCGATGCCGGCCAGTTTCTGTTCCAGCGGCGAAGCCACCAGGTTTTCGACGTCGTGAACATCCGCGCCCGGAAATGGCACGATCACGTTGGCCATGGTCACGTCGATCTGCGGCTCTTCCTCGCGCGGCGTGATCAGCAGCGCGGTGAACCCGATCAGCAGCGCCGCCAGCGCCAGGATCGGCGTCAGCGGATGATCCTGGAACACGCGCGCGACCCGCCCGGCGAACCCCAGACGTGGCGCGTTCACGGCGACGCGTTCCTGCTGTGCCGACTGGTGAGATACAACGCGGCGGCTCCGGGATCGCGCGCGACCCGGTCGCCCGTTGCAAGCCCGGCCAGTATTTCGACCTCGCTCCCGAAGCGATAGCCCAGCCGCACCTGGCGCAGGCCCACCGAATGATCGGCGGCGATCACGTACACCGCGCTCAATTCTCCACGCCGCACCAGTGCGTCGACCGGCACCAGCAGCCGCGTCGCAGCCCCGATGGCGAACGCCACCTTGACCGTCATGCCCGGATACAACCCGCTGCCGCCGGCCGGCAACTCGACCCGCACGCGGAACGAATGCGTGGCCGGATCGGCGTATGGGAATACGGTCATTTTCGCGGCCTGCACGCGCGTCCCGTCATCCAGCACCACGCTGGCATGTTGCGAGGCACGGATCGCGTCGACGGCGCCTTGCGGCACCACGACGTCCACGCGCAGGGCGTCCAGCGCTGCCAACGCGATCAGCGGTTGCGGCGTCGGCGGACCCGATTGCACCGCCTCGCCGACATGCACGAAGCGTTGCGTGATGACGCCATCGAACGGCGCCCGCAACACGGTGTAGTCGGTCTGTTGGCCCGCTGCACGCAAAGCGGCCTCGGCCGCGTTCGAGGCTGCCCGCGCGGCATCGCGGCGGGCGGTTGCATCATCGAGTTGCGCACGCGAAATCGCTCCGCTCGGCAGCAGCGCCTGCGCGCGCTTCCAGTTGATTTCCGCGTTCCGGTATTCGGCACGTGCGGCCACCACGTTGGCCTCGGCGGCACGCCGACCCGACTGCTGTTCGACATCGCTGAAACGCACCAGCACGTCGCCTTTCCGCACACGGTCGCCGACGTCCACCGGCAGCTCCAGTACGCGTGCGTTGGTTTGCGCCGCGATGGTCGTGGCATCGACCGCCTCGACCACGCCGTCCCAGGTCTGCTCGCGTGCAGACTGCTGCGGACTCACCACGAACGTCTCGAGCGGCGGTGCCGGGGGTGGCGCCAGTGGCTGTTGCGGCGTGCCGCAGGCAGCAAGCAGCGCAGCCAACACCAGCGACGCACCGAACCGCGCCGGGCGTACACCGCGCCGCTGCGTCACGTCACTTCGCCTCGTCGATCATCCGGCGGGTCGCGTCGCCGACCTCGCGCGCGACCGCAGACAACGACGGATCGTTCGACAGCGTACCGAGCATCCGCTCCGGTTCGATCATGCCGATACGGGTTTTCCCGTCTTCGGTGTACACCGAAATCCGGCACGGCAAGGCCATGTTGAGGCGCAGGTCCACGGCCAGCACGCTGGCCGCCTGGGAAGGACTGCACACCTCGAACACCTTGCATTCGCCTTCGAAGGCCTGGCCCTTGTTGCGCAGCGTTGCACCGAGGTCGTGCACGTGCAGCACGCCGAACTGGTGGCGCCGCACCGCGGTATCGAGGTCGGCCACGGCCTGCCCGAAGGGCTTGCCGGAGTTGACGGTGTAGTACATGTCGGTGTGTTGGTTCACGATGCGGTCCTTTCTTGTGTCATTGGGGGAATGCACTGCCTGGACGCAGGCCGAGCTTCTTCAGGATGCGCGCCAGCGGGCAGAAGCCGGTGAACGACGCCTGAAACAGGTTCAGCCCGACAAACAACGCCAGCAGCAACCACCAGGACGAGTGGAAGTACGCCAGCGCAAGGCTCACGATCACCATGCTTCCGGCAAAACGCATCACCATGCGGTCAATGTTCATCGTCTTGCTCCGTGGGTTCCGGTGTGAGGCCGGCGTCCAGCAGCGAGGAACTTCCTGCTGCCAACGTCCGGCGCATTTGCAGTTCTTGTATATATCACATATCTAATGTAGCGTAATCTTAATTAGGAAAATGTATACTGTCAACACCGGGCGTTGCCCGTCACCGGCGATCCCATGAAACCGGCCCGTACCCCTGCATTCCGTTACGAACAAATGGCGTCCCACTCCGACGAAGCCGCCCGCCTGTTGCGGGCGCTGTCCAATCCGCAGCGCCTGCGCATCCTGTGCATGCTGGTCGGAAAGGAACTGACCGTTGGCCGCATCAACGAACACCTGCCCGAATTGAGCCAGTCCGCGCTTTCCCAGCACCTGGCGAAGTTGCGCGACGAAGGATTGGTGGCGACGCGACGCGAGGCCCAGAGCGTGTGGTACTCGCTGCCTCAGGGGCCGGCGCGGGAGATCATCGCTACTTTGCATGGCATCTATTGCCGTCCGCGGCGCGACCGGCGCCGGCGTCCACGCGCCACGCAGGCGCCGTGACACCGTTGCGGCAATGCTTGCGGCAAGGGATCACGGCTGTGCGCGCCGATCGACCGTGCGCGGTAACGATCGTTCGGGATTTTCCGGGTCATGGTTTCCTGCCTCCGGCGTCCGTGGTCGCGCAGTCCCGCCATGGCGCCGTCATCATGCCGACGCGCGGCGCTTCAGCCGCGTGATGCCTAGCAGTTTCAGCACGCCTTCTTCATAGAACGGCCCGATATTCCCGGCGCGGACCTTATGCATGAAGTACTTCTCGAACGCGACCTTCGCCACGTGCACCCACCGCCCCTTCTTCGCCCAGGTCACATTGCGCGGCGGAATCTGGGGCAACGCGACGAAGGCAATGCCCGTGTCGCCCATGTCGGCGAGGCACACCGCATTCCAGGTTGCTTCTGCCGTGAAGGGACGGCCGTCGATCGCGGCCTTGATGTTGGTGGCCACCGCGTCGACCATCGATTCGATCATGAATCCCGTCTTGGGCGCACCGGTGGCCACCGGCGTCGCTTCCACCGGCGGGATCGCCACGCACACGCCGGCCGCGAAGACGTTGGGGTATTTCGGGTTGCACTGGTTGGCGTCGATCAATACGAAGCCGCGCGGATTGACCAGTCCTTCGATGCCGCGCAGCAACGCCACGCCCGTGAACGCGGGGATCACCATCGCGTAGCGGAACGGCAGTTCGTGCGGCTGCAGCGGCTTGCCGCGCTCATCGTGCTCGATCACGTGCATGCGGGCTTCCTCGACCTTGTCGATGCGTGCATTGGTGACCCACTTGATGTGGCGCTGGCGCAGTTCCGTCTCGAGCAGCCCCTTCGAGTCGCCGACACCGCCCAACCCCATGTGGCCAATGTAGGGTTCGGGCGTGACGAAGCTCATCGGCACCCGGTCGCGCAACTTGCGGCGGCGCAGGTCGGCATCGACGATCATCGCGAATTCGTATGCCGGGCCGAAGCAGCTCGCACCCTGGGCAGCCCCGATCACCATCGGGCCGGGGTCCTTCAGGAACGCCTGGTAGGCTTGCCACGCCTGCGTCGCGTGCGGCGTTGTACAGACCGATTGCGTGAAACCGGTTTCCGGGCCGAGGCCGGGCACTTCGTCGAAAGCCAACTGCGGCCCGGTCGTGATGACGAGGTAGTCATAATCCAGCGAGCGGCCGTCCGCGAGATCCATGCGGTTCCGGGCCGGGTGCAATTCCGTCGCAGGCACCCCGGTGAACGCGATCCCGCGCTTCGCCAGCGCAGCGCCGGCATCCAGTTGCACGTCCGCTGGCGCACGCCAGCCGATCGCGACCCAGGGGTTGGACGGTGTGAACGAAAACCACCCGCCCTCGCCCACCACCGTAACCTGATGGCTGGCGCCCAGTGCGGCCTTGATCTCGAAGGCGGCGCTCATGCCGCCGAGTCCGGCGCCGATGATGACGACGTGTGCCATGGCGTTCTCCACATGCATGTTCGATGACAGCATGCCCCGGTCAGCCACGCCTCAATTGAGCAATGTCAACCACCGGCCACGCCAGCCGCCGATGAACAGGAACAATCGCGATTCGGGATGCCTGTCTCGAGTGAGTCCCGGAGCAACACCCAGGCTGAGGAGCATCCACAAACCACGCGCACGGCCAAGGCGATCGTGCGGAATGGGAAACATCGGGAGGCCAAGGTCGAACTTTCGCTCGCCGTTCGCGCGCGCGAACGGCGTTAACGAGTTGGAGGCCAGGGTCGGAATCGAACCGGCGTACGCGGATTTGCAGTCCGCTGCATGACCACTCTGCCACCTGGCCGGTGACGACAACTCGACGCGGTGGATCCTGACGCCACGCGGCGTGGATTTCCAGCGCGGACCGTCTTGCGCGGCCCCGAAAAGCGAAACCCCGGCGCGCCGGGGTTCCTCGAAACCTGGAGCGGGAAACGAGACTCGAACTCGCGACCCCGACCTTGGCAAGGTCGTGCTCTACCAACTGAGCTATTCCCGCGCGAGCCGGCAATCATACGGGCGGACGCAATCCGGTTCAAGCCTGAGTGAGGGGGCGACCTCCTCCCTGGGAGTCATCCGCCCCCCGGCATCTTGCCGTTCTTGAGCACCGGCCAGGCCGCCTTCATGTAGGCCAGTCCGGACCAGATCGTCAGGATCGCAGCGACCACCAGCAGCACCTCGCCGACGTACCAGACGCGCAGGAATGCTGCGGTCGTGTTCTTGTCGCGCTCCCACAGCAGGATCAGGATCGCGACGATCTGCATCACGGTCTTGAACTTGCCGATCCACTGCACGCGGACCCGCCTGCGCTCGCCCACGAATGCCATCCATTCGCGCAGCGCCGAGACCGTGATCTCGCGCCCGACGATGACCGCGCTGGTGACCGCCAGCAACGCGGTCGGGTGGCTTTGCACCAGGATGAACAGCGTCACCGCGATCATCAGCTTGTCGGCCACGGGATCGAGGAACGCACCGAACGCCGATTCCATGTGGAAACGACGCGCGATCCAGCCATCCAGCCAGTCCGTGAGCGCGGCCAGCGCGAACACCGCGACCGCCGCGACGTTGGCCGCGCGCAGCGGTATCGCCGGGACCGCGCTGTGCGAATAGAACACCAGCACCATGACCGGCAGCAGCGCCACGCGAAACAAGGTCAGCCAGGTGGGCAGGTTGATGCGCAAGCGATTCACTCCAGGAGAACGCCGCAAGTGTCGCATACGCACGCAAAACCGTCATCGACTGCCCGAAGCCATCGCCGTGGTGTAAGAGACGAAGCGGCTGTTGTGGAAAGTCAGGCCAGGGAGCTCTTGGCCATGGATGGCGGCTTTGGCCGTTCTGGACTGCATGATCCGGACGGCCTGAGTTTGCGCCCGGATTCCCGTGGCGCGGCGATCCGGGACGATCGCACAAATCATCCATGCAGGAACGCGTGGATGCGTTCGGCCAGGTCGCGATTGATGCCGCGCACCCGGCAAAGTTCCTCGACACCCGCCCCGACCACGCCCGCGTGCCCGCCGAATGCCTTGAGCAGGGCCGCGCGCCGGGCCGCGCCGATGCCCGGGACATCCTCCAGGACGCCCCGCTCGCGCGCCTTTTCGCGCCGCTTGCGGTGGCCGGTGATCGCGAAGCGATGGGCCTCGTCGCGTACCGCGTCGATCAGATGCAACGCGGGCGAGTCGGGGCCGGGCTCCAGTTCGCGCCCGCTGTCGCCCAGCACCAGGGTTTCCTCGCCTTCCCGCCGTGACGGCCCCTTGGCCACGCCGACCACTTCGATGCCGGCCAGGCCCAGCTCCCGCAACACGTCGAGTGCCTGCGCGACCTGGCCCTTGCCGCCATCGATCAGCAGCACGTCGGGCGCCTCGCCCTCGCCGCGCGCGAGTGGCTTGAAACGCCGTTCCAGCGCCTGCCGCATCGCCGCGTAATCGTCGCCGCCGGTGACGCCGCGGATGTTGAAGCGCCGGTAGTGGTTCTTCAGCGGGCCTTCCGGGCCGAACACCACGCACGACGCGACGGTTTCCTCGCCCATGGTGTGGCTGATATCGAAGCACTCGAGGCGCAGCGGGGTTTCGTCGAGTCGCAACAAGACGCGCAGGGCCTCGAAACGTGTATGCAGCGTCTGTCGGCTGGACAGCCGCGCCAGCAGTGCCGCCTCGGCGTTGCGGGCGGCGAGCTCCACGAAGCGCGCACGCTCGCCACGTACCCGCCATTTCAGCGCGACCCCACGCTCGCGCCGCGTGGACAGCATTTCCGCCAGCGCATCCGCGTCGGCGGGTTCGCGGTCGCACACGACTTCTGCCGGGACCGGCTGGTCGAGGTAGTACTGGGCAAGGAACTGGGCCAATACGTCCTCGGGCGCGGCATCGAGGGACAGCTTGGGAAAATGGTCACGCGAACCGAGACTGATTCCATTGCGGAAAAACAGCACCGACACGCACGCGATGCCCTCTTCCACCCGGCACGCGAACACATCCATGTCGGCGCTCGCGCCGCGGACGTAGTGGTGGGCCTGGAGGCTGCGCAGGGTGGCGACCTGGTCACGCAGGCGCGCGGCGCGCTCGTAGTCCTGGCGGGCACTGGCCGCATCCATCGCCGCCGCCAGTTCGTCGAGTACGCCGGTGCTGCGACCCTCGAGGAACATCACTGCGTGGCGGACGTCCTCGGCATATTCGTCCTTGTCGATCAGGGCCACGCACGGCGCGCTACAACGGCCGATCTGGTACTGCAGGCACGGGCGCGTGCGGTTGCGGAAAAAGGCGTTCGAGCAATTCCTGACCTTGAACAGCTTCTGCATCAGGTCGAGGCTTTCGCGCACCGCGTGCGCGCTGGGGTACGGCCCGAAATATCGGCCCTTTTCGCGCTTGGCGCCGCGATGGAACACGATGCGCGGGAACGGGTCTTCCGACACGAAGATGTACGGGTAACTCTTGTCGTCGCGCAACATGATGTTGTAGCGCGGCTTCAGCGACTTGATGAGTTGCGCTTCCAGCAGCAGCGCCTCGCCTTCGGTGCGAGTCAACGTCACCTCGATGCGCGCGATCTGCGACACCATCGATGCGATCCGCGGCTCCAGTTGCGGCTTCAGGAAATAGCTGCCGACGCGCTTCTTGAGATTGCTCGCCTTGCCGACGTACAGCAGCGCGTCGCCATCGCCGAACATGCGGTACACGCCGGGCGAGGTGGAAAGGGTACGGACGAAGGCCTTGCCGTCAAAGGCCGCGGCAGCGCTGGACATGTGCATATTCTATCGGCGCCGCGCCACGCGGCCGTCGTGCGAACGCGCCACCAGGAGTTGCGGCCCGCGCGGCCGGTGGCCGACAGCGGCGCGAAGGACTATTCGTCCACCGGGACCCGCTCGCAGGTTCCGCGCACCGGGTCGAAGCGCAGGATCGAGTGGTCGTTGCGGTCGGCGATCCACAGCGAACCCGCGGCAAACGAGAGGCCCTGCGGTTCGTGCAGCGGACGGTCGACCTGCAGCGCCACGACCTCCCCGCTGTAGGGATCAAGCGCGCACAGGCGATCGTTGAAGGTGTCGGCCACGTACACGCGGTTGTCGGCAACCGCGATCCCGCACGGATACGCGAAGCGTGCGCTGCGGCCCGCGCCGGCGAGGTTGCCCGGTTCCCACGACGACGAACCCGCCAGCGTGGTCAGGGCCAGGTCGGCGAAGCGCAGCCGCCGGATCGCGTTGCCGCCGGCATCCGCAACGAGCAACTGGCCCGCCATCGCCGCGAGTGCCATCGGTTGCGACAATGACGATTGTCCGCCGATACCGTCTCGCACTTCGCTGCGCGCGTCCCCGGCAACGGTTTCGACCCGTTGGTGGCGCAGGTCGACGCGCAGGATCTGGTGTTGCCCCGTCGCGGCGACATACAGTGCATCGCCGCTGCTGACGACCGCGTGGGGTGCGTTGATCGCCGCGCGCAGGCCCCCGCCCTGCTCCTCGACGTTGGCATACGCGGGCCGCCCCGCGCCCAATACCGTTTCGACGTCGCCGGCATCCAGCCGGATGCGACGCACGCAGTGATTGCCGGCGTCGGCCACGTACAACGCCTGTCCATCGACGGCCAATCCCTGCGGCAACTGCAATCCGCACGCGGCCAACTGCCCGTCCCAGTTGCCGGGGGTCCCCGATCCGAACTGCCGCAACACGCGGCCGTCGTGGCTGCACTCGAGAATGCGATGGTGCCCGGTATCGCTGACGAACAGCCGCGTTTTCGTCGCCAACGCATGTGCGGGGAATGCCAGCGGACCAACGGGTTCGGCGCGCATGTCGCGCGACGACTTGTACACGCTTGCTGCGCCCGGCGGCAACGATTCGTCCCGCAACTGCACGATCGCATCCTCGATTTCCTGGCAACGACCCTCCCCGACCAGACGGGCGGCGAGGCCGCCGTGGGCATCGACCAGCAAGGTTGTCGGCCACGCGCCGATCGTGAACTGCTTCCATGCCAGCCACTGGCTGTCATTGGCCACGGGCGATCGCAGGCGGCCGCGATGCGCGGCCTTCAGCACCGCCGCATCGGACTGCTGCGCCCCGTAGCGCGGCGTATGGATGTATGCGGACACGAAGGCGCCGGGATGTTTTTTCTCCAGTTGGCGCAGTTCGCCCAGCAGGTTCAGGCTGCTGACACTGGCACCGTTCCAGAACACCACCAGCGCGATTTGACCTTGCAAGTCCGCAAGCCGGACGCGCTGGCGGCGATTGACCCACGACAACGATTCGGGAAACTCCGGCAGCGCGGGGCGGGAGCCCGTCCGGCTGACGTCGAAGGCCACGTCGCCGGCAATCACCGCGTTGCTCCGCCCGGGCCGGGCCTGGCGCGGCGCAATCGGTCGCCCAGCGCCTCCACGCCGCGCCGTATCAGCTCGAGCGCATCGTCGAAATCGCCAAGCGTTCCGGTATACGGATCGGGTACATCGCCATCCTCGCCCGACTGCGGCGGTGCGAGACCGGCCGCCACCAGGAAGCGCTCCGGCGTGGGCACGTCGGCGGGGGCGCGTCGGCGCAGTTCGACGAGGGTTGCAAGATCGACCGCCAACACCGTCGCGAAACGATTGAAGTCGTCATCGTGGAACTGCCGCGCGCGGTGCGGCGACAGGTCATAGCCGTGCTCGCGTGCCGTCGCCACCGCGCGCGGATCGGCACCCTGCCCGGCATGCCACGCACCAAGGCCGCGCGACGCCACGGGGATGCGCAGCCCGAGTTTGCCGAACTCCACCCGCGCCACGTATTCGGCGGTCGGCGACCGGCAGATGTTGCCGAGGCAGACGAACAGCACACCGGGAGGCGATTGGGTCATGGGCGCGGTGTCTCCCCGCCAAGTGCGTGCTCCGCCCTCGCTAGGTCCTCGACCGTGTCGATGCCGGGCGGGAACGGCTCCGGCGTCAGGCGCACCGAGATCCGATACCCGTGCTCGAGCGCACGCAGCTGTTCCAGCGACTCGGCGCGCTCCAGCGGCGTGGGCGCCAGGCCCGCGAAGGTCTTGAGGAAACCGGCGCGGTAGCCATAGATGCCGATGTGACGCAGCGCCGCGACACCCACCGGCATCGTATGGCGATCACGCGCCAGCGCGTCGCGCGCCCACGGCACCGGCGCACGCGAGAAATACAGCGCGTGGCCGCGCACGTCGCACACCACTTTGACGCAACCGGGGTCGAACCACTGCTCCATGGATTCGATGGGGGCTGCGAGCGTCGCCATCGGCGCATCGTCCTCGCCCAGCGCATCGGCCACGGCACGGATCCCGGCAGCCGGCGCGAAGGGTTCGTCGCCTTGCAGATTGACCACCAGCGCATCGTCAGGCCAACCCTGCACGCTCGCGCACTCGGCGAGGCGATCGCTGCCGCTGGCGTGATCCGAACGCGTCATGCACACCTCGACGCCGTGGCCGCCCAGTGCCGCCGCGATCCGCTCGTCGTCGGTGGCGACGACCACGCGCACGGCTCCCGCGGCACGCGCACGACGCGCGACATGCACGATCAGCGGCTCGCCGCCCAGCAGTCGCAACGGCTTGCCCGGCAGACGGGTCGAGCCATGGCGCGCGGGAATCGCGACGATGAACTCCTGCGCTTTGTTCACGCGGCCGTCGCTTCCGATCGTGGCGCCGGCCTCGGCCGACGCACCAACTCGCCGCCGCAGTTGGGGCATACGCGCGCCAACACGTCCACGCACGCTGGACAGAACGTGCACTCGTGCGCGCAGATCCAGGCTTCGCCATCGCGCGCCAACGGGGCCTGGCAGCGTTCGCATTCGGTGCGCATCTCGAGCGCCATGTCACGGACTCCTCAGCTCACTGTCGTTGCTCGACTCGTCGCGCTCAAGGGTAACCCGAAAGCAGGCCGGTCCGAGCGGTTCCGCCTCCCCCGCGCGCCATGTCGCCACGGTCGCGCGCGAGCTCCAATCCGACGCGAGTGCCGGCAACACGACCTCGGCGGCAACGATGTTGCGCGCCAGCCGATGGGTCAACAGCAGCGACAACCTGTCCGCGTCATCGCCATCCAGCAGTTCCACCGCGCGCTGCGGGGTCAGCGCTTCGCCGTCCGCGGTAACCGGCCGCAAGCCGGCTGCACGCGCCTCGCGGCGCAACAACTCGATCCCGACCAACTCGTCCTCGCCCTCGTGGCGCAACCAGCGGATCACGCCGACCATCCAGTCGCGTTCATCAGCCTCGTCGTCCACGGGCGCGAGCCCGACCAGCTCGCCGACCCGCATGCGCAGCCCTTCCGAATCGCGCAGCCGCATCCGGTAACCGCCCTCGCTCTGGTCCAGGACTTCGCCACGGGAAACTTGCGGACGCGTGGTGTCGGATGTCGCCAACCAGGCCGACGCAAGTTCGTGCGTGCCGACCATGATGGCGTTGCCGTGCACCGCCCTCACGAAGGTCCCGAATTCCGAGTTCCCCGCGAGCACGTAATGCAGCGCGTGCATGCCGACCACCACATCCAGCAAATGCGTGGCCCCGAGGCGCGGATGGCCACGCTCCGCCGTACCCCAGCCCGCGCGCAGGCGGTCGAGGAAACGCACGCTGGCGGTGATGCGGCCGCCACCCGGCTGCGGCAGGTCGATGGTGTCGACGCCCGGTGGCAACAATGCGGTCCGCCCGTCGAGGACCTCCTGCACTGGCGCCATGTCCACCGCCAGCACCCCGGACCCCGCGGCGAGCCGTTCCGCAGTGATGCAGCCGGGCCCCGCGTCGCTGTCGGTATCCACCCCGACGCCCTCCGAGGTGGCGCGCGCAAGCCTGCATTGGCCCGCCATGCAGCGGGTCACCAGCCGCGCATCCTGCAACTCGCGCGCGGAGAAGCGGTACGGATTGCTCATCGCCAGCAGCAACAGGTGTGTGTAGGCCGTGCGGGGCGTCAGCGGCACACCGCCCGCGAGCGCGTCGTCCACGGCCTGGTCGCCGATGCCGATCTCACCCGCGAAAGCATGCAGTGCATGGATTCGCCGCCACGTGCCCGCCGGCGGCGATTCATAGCGACGGTAGGCCCACATCAGGACCCGGTCCGCATGCACGAGGCCGCGCACCGCCGCGAGGGCGGCGGCCCTGGCCTTGAATCTCGGCAGCTTGCCGGCGGGCGCACACAACTCGTGCAACCCCAGCGCGTAGCCGCACACCAGTTTCCCTTGCAGGCGCTGGGCGGTATCCGCGCGGGCGGCGCCGGCCTCGGAGAGCGGGTGGGGCTCGGCACCGAGTTCGCGTTCGATCCCGGCACACAGGCCTTCCACCGGCGTCCGCAGATGTTCCAGTGCGGCGATGCGCTCGCCGCCGGTCCAGGTAGTCGCGAGCATGCCGTCGAGGATCTGCTCGACCTCGCGGATGGCCTGGCCTGGATTGGCCAGCGGCAGGGCCGCAACGGCCTCCCGCGTCGCCTTCTCGTTGGTGCGACGCGAGCGCCCCGGCGACAGGCGCGCCGGCAGATCATCGATCAAGCGTTGATAACTGTCCATCGCCTCACGATCCCCCTGTCGTGGTTCGGCCTGCAGCGCCGATCTCTTCTCATTCTAGCCTTGAACCGGAAGCCGAGGCCGCCCACCATGGGCAAGTGAAAACCGTCATGCACGGCTCGCGCCAATCCCCGCCCGCGGCGTTTCGCCCGCTCGCCGAACAGGCGCTGTCGCGCGCGGCCGGCGCCCCCCTGTCGCTCGGCAACCGCGTGGATCTGCTGATCGACGGCCGGGGGAACTTCGATGCGTGGCTCGAAGCGATCTCAAATGCACGTCACAACATACTGTTCGGTAACTACATTTTCAGGAACGACGTTATTGGGCGCGAGTTCGTTTCGGCTTTGGTCGAGCGCGCCCGCGCCGGGGTGCGGGTCCATGTGCTGTACGACTGGCTGGGTTGCCTCGGCCAATCGCGGGCGAACTTCTGGCAGCCGTTGCGGGAGGCCGGCGGCGAGGTACGCACCTTCAATCCGTTCGATCCGCTCAGCCCCTTCGGTTGGATCAATCGTGACCATCGCAAGCTGCTGACCGTCGACGGGCGCATCGGCTTCGTTTCCGGCGTCTGCGTGAGCGCGGCGTGGTTGGGTGATCCGGCGCGCGGCCGTGATCCGTGGCGCGACACCGGCGTGGCCTTGCACGGTCCCGCTGTCGGCGATCTCGAACGTGCCTTTACCGAGACCTGGGCCACCCTCGGGGAGCCGGCGGACACGGACGTCCCGGCGGACAGCGAGGCCGCGCCCACGCCCGCGGGCGACGTTGCCTTGCGGGTCGTCGCGACCCACCCGGCAACCACCGGCGCCTACCGGCTGGACCAGTTGATCGCCGGGCTGGCGCGCGAGCGGTTGTGGCTGACCGATGCTTATTTCATCGGCGTCGCGACTTACATGAGCGCGCTGACCAATGCGACACGCGACGGCGTCGACGTGCGCCTGCTGGTGCCGGGGGCATCCGACATCCCCGCGGTCGCCGCCCTCTCGCGCACCGGTTACCGCGCGCTGCTGGAAGCGGGCATACGCGTTTTCGAGTGGAAGGGCTCGATGTTGCACGCCAAGACCGCCGTGGCCGACGACCGTTGGGCGCGGGTGGGGTCGAGCAACCTCAATGTTGCAAGCTGGTTCGGCAATTGCGAAATCGACGTGGCGATCGAGAACGCTGCCTTCGCCAGGCAGCTCGCCGACCAGTACGAGCGCGACCTCGACCACGCCACCGAGATCGTGCTGTCGCGCAAGCGGGCGCGGCCGGCCACGCCACCGCCACACCACGGCCTGCGAGGCCATGGCAGTGCCGGGCGCAGCGCGGTTGGCGCGATGCGGATGGCGACCACCCTCGGTGCCGCGCTGGGTAATCGGCGCGTGCTCAGCGACACGGAAACCCGCCCGCTGCTGGGGGGTGCCTTGTTGCTGCTCGCGATTGCGGTGATCGCCGCATTGTGGCCGTGGGCACTGGCCTGGCCTTTGGGTGCGTTCGCCGTGTGGATTGGCATCAGCCTGGTGGTGCGCTGGGCGCGGCTGCGCCGGCACCGGCACGAATCCCGTCGGCACGCGTGCGACACTGAAATTCCTCCTCCGTCCCCGCGCGCCGACGATGGCCACTGAACCGGGTTCCGCCCCACGCAACGTCCTGACGCCGTCCGCACTCAACCGGTTGGTGCGCGAGCTGATCGAGGGTGCGTTGCCGATGGTGTGGATCGAAGGCGAAATCAGCAATTTCGTGCGCGCCGCGTCCGGGCACTGGTACTTCTCGCTCAAGGATGCCGGCGCCGAAGTGCGTTGCGCCATGTTTGCGCGCAGCAATGCGCAACTCCGATTCCGGGCGGGCAATGGAACGCGGGTACTGGCGCGTGCGAAAGTGAGCCTGTACGAGCCGCGCGGCAGCTTCCAGTTGATCGTCGAGCAGATGGAAGATGCCGGCGAGGGCGCGCTGCGGCGCGCCTTCGAACTGTTGAAAGCCAGGCTGCAGGCCGAAGGCCTGTTCGACCCGCAACGCAAGCGCGGCCTGCCCGCCTTTCCACGCCGGCTCGGCGTCATCACCTCGGCCAGCGGTGCCGCGGTCCGCGACGTGCTGTCGGTGGCGCGGCGCCGGTTTGCCCTGACCGAAATCGAGGTGCTGCCTGTGCTGGTGCAGGGTATCGAAGCCCCGGCGCAAATCGCCGCGATGCTGGACGCGGCCGGCCGGACGCGACGCCACGACGTGCTGCTGGTGACCCGCGGAGGCGGCTCGCTGGAAGACCTCGCGGCCTTCAACGACGAAGTCGTCGCGCGCGCGATCGCCGCCAGTCCGGTGCCGGTCGTGTCGGCGGTCGGCCACGAGATCGACTTCTCGATCAGCGACTTCGTTGCCGACCTGCGCGCCCCCACGCCGTCCGCGGCGGCGGAACTCATCCTGCCCGACGGCGACGCGCTGGGGCGTACGTTGGTGCAGATGGAAAGGCGCCTGCGGAACGTGTGGCTGCGACGTGCGCAGGACGTCATGCAACGACTGGACCACCTTGCGACGCGCTTGAATACGCAACGTCCGCAGCAACGGCTCGCCAGCGGCCGCGAACGCATGCTCGCCCTGCGCGAACGCCTGGTGCGCGCGCGGGTGCACGCGCACGAGCGCGCCGCTGCGCATCTGGCCCACGCGTCTGGAAGGTTGTTCGCGCAACAGCCCGGCGCGCGGCTCGGGCAACTGACCCGCCACAACACGGATCTTTCGCGGCGGCTCGAATCGGCGTGGCGACACGCCTCGGAACGCCGGCGCCAGCGGCTTGCGGAACTTGCGCGCGCCCTGCACGCGGTCAGCCCGCTCGATGTCCTGAAACGCGGGTACGCGATCCTCTACGACGAGCGCGGCAAGTCCCTGCGATCGGTCCACGACACCCGGCCCGGCGCGGGTCTGCGCGCACGGCTCGCGGATGGCGAGTTGCCACTGCGCGTGGACAAAGCGACACAACCCCCGCAACGTTGACACGAATCATCGCGACGTACGCAGGCGCGATACGATCATCCATCCATCAATCGCGTTCGCCCGTCTTGAACGCCTTTCTCCTGCTTCCGGAACCCTCTGCATGCCCAAGGCACCGAAACTCCAACCCCGCTATCCCTACTACCTCGCCAACAAGCCGGTGCAGGCCAATAGCGACCTTGAAGTGCTGGACAAGTATTCCGGCAAGGTCGCAACCCGCGTGGCCCTGGCCGACGCCAAGGCCATAGACGCCGCGATCGGCGCCGCGAAGAAGGCCGCCGCACCGATGGCGGCGTTGAAGCCGTACCAGCGTCGCGAAGTCCTGGAGCACTGCGTTGCGAGCTTCGCCAAGCGCAAGGAAGACCTGGCCTACGCGCTGTGCGTCGAGGCCGGCAAGCCGATCAAGGATGCGCAGGGCGAAGCGGAAAGGCTGATCGATACCTTCCGCATCGCCGCCGACGAATCCACCCGGATCGACGGCGAGATCGTGAACCTCGAGATTTCCGAACGCACCAAGGGCTACCGTGGCTTCGTCAAGCGTGTACCGTTGGGACCGTGCTCGTTCATCACGCCGTTCAATTTCCCGCTGAACCTGGTCGCGCACAAGGTCGCGCCGGCGATCGCCGCGGGCTGTCCGTTCGTGCTGAAACCGTCCGAGCGCACCCCGATCGGTGCGCTGATCATCGGCGAGGTGCTGTCCGAAACCGATCTGCCCGGGGGCGCATTCTCGATCCTGCCGTGTCGCGTCGAGGACGCCGATCCGTTCGTCGAGGACGAACGCCTGGAACTGCTGTCGTTCACCGGCGGCCAGATCGGTTGGGACTTGAAGGCACGGGCCGGCAGGAAGAAGGTCGTCCTGGAACTCGGCGGCAACGCTGCGTGCATCGTCGATTCCGACCAGCGGCCGCGCCTGGATTTCGTGATATCGCGGTTGATCTCGGGCAGCTTCTACCAATCCGGGCAAAGCTGCATCGGCGTACAGCGGATCTTGGTGCACGCGTCCGTGTACGAAGACGTGAAGAAACGCTTCGTTGCCGCCACCAGAAAACTCAAGGCCGGCGACCCGAAGGACCCGGAAATATTCCTCGGGCCGATGATCGACGAAGCCGCCGCAAAGCGCCTGGAAGGCTGGATCGCCGAAGCGAAAAAGGCCGGGTCGAAAGTCCTGTGCGGCGGCAAACGCAAGGGCAGCATGCTGGACGCGACCGTGCTCGAGGATGTGCCGCACACGGCGAGATTGAATCGCGAAGAGGCGTTCGGCCCGGTGGCGCTGCTGGAACCGTTCGAGCACTTCGATGCCGCGCTCGCGACCGTCAATGCTTCCGGTTACGGCCTGCAGGCCGGCGTGTTCACGGACAACCTGACCCACGCGATGCAGGCGTGGGACACCCTGGTCGAGGGCGGCGTGGTGGTGGGCGACATCCCGAGCTTCCGGGTCGACAACATGCCATACGGCGGCGTGAAACTCTCGGGCTTTGGCCGCGAGGGTATCCGCTATGCGATCGAGGACATGACCGAGCGGAGATTGCTGGTGATCAGGGACCGCTGAGTGCGTCGCAGCAGTTGAACGCGATTCCGTGATCCCCATCTTTCGCCCATGACCAAACCCGGCACCGCGGACGCCCCGCGTCCCGCCCGCTCGCTCGCCGCGTTGGGCGCCCTGTGGCCCTACATGCGCCGGCACCGCGCGCTGGCTTCGGGCTGGCTGTTTTTCCTTGCGCTGTCGGCGGCGGCGCAACTGTCGCTGCCCGTCGGGGTTCGTCACATGATCGACCGTGGCTTCGCCAGCCACGACCTCGCACTGATCAACCGCACCTTCCTCATCCTGTTCGTGATCGCGCTGGTGCTGGCGATCTCGACCGCCGCGCGCTATTTCTGCATCACCCTGCTGGGCGAACGCGCGATCGCGAGCCTGCGCGAGCTGCTGTATTCGCGCATCATCCGGCTGGACGTGGCCTTCTACGAAAGATCCCGCGTCGGTGAACTGGTCTCGCGGCTGGGCACCGACACCGAAGTGGTGCAAACCCTGGTCGGATCCAGCGTGTCGATCGCCTTGCGCAGTGCGGTGACGGTCGTCGGCGCCGCGGCGCTGATGGTGTGGACCAGCCCGCACCTTGCCGGCCTGGCGGCATTGGTGATCCCGGTGGTGATCGTGCCGATCGCCCTGTACGGGCGTCGGCTGACGCGACTCTCGCGTGCCAACCAGGACCGCATCGCCGACACCAGCGCGATCGCCAACGAGACCTTGAACGCGGTGCACGCGGTGAAAGCCTACGCGCGCGAAGGCATCGAGAGCGCGCGCTATCGCGATGCGGTGTGGCGTGCGCTGGGCGCGGCACAAAAACGCATCACGGCACGGGCGATCCTGACCGGCGGCGTGATCGTGCTGGTGTTCGGCGCGATCACGCTGGTGTTGTGGGCCGGTGCGCGCGAGGTGCTGGCGGGCACGATGGACGCCGGCCTGCTCGGCCAGTTCATCCTGTACGCCGTGATGGCGGCGGGGTCGGTGGGCGCGCTGGGCGGGGTGTGGGGCGATGTGTTGCGCGCGGCGGGATCCATGGGGCGGATCAGCGAATTGCTGGCCGAGCGCCCGTCGATCGCCGATCCCGCGCAACCTGCGCACCTGCCGAGTCCCGCGCGCGGCGAAATCGCATTCGAAAACGTCGGGTTCCACTATCCGACGCGCCCCGACATCCCGGCACTGCACGACTTCACGCTGCACGTGCAGCCCGGCGAAACGGTCGCGTTGGTCGGCCCCTCCGGCGCAGGCAAGACCACGGTATTGACGCTGCTGCTGCGATTCCACGACCCGCAACGCGGGCGCATCACGCTGGATGGCGTCGACCTGCGTGACCTGACGCAGGACGAACTTCGCGGCGCCCTGGCGTTGGTGCCGCAGGAAACCGTGATCTTCGGCGCGAGCGCCGCCGACAACATCCGCTTCGGTCGCGTCGATGCCGACGACGCGGCAGTACGCGCTGCCGCGCGCGATGCCGAGGCTTGCGCATTCATCAACCAGCACCCGGAGGGCTTCGAGACCCAATTGGGCGAGCGCGGCACCAGCCTCTCGGGCGGCGAACGCCAGCGCATTTCGATCGCCCGTGCAATCCTGAAGGGCGCGCCGGTCCTGCTGCTGGACGAAGCCACCTCCAACCTCGACGCGCAATCGGAAGCCGCGATCCAGACCGCGCTGGAGCGCGCCAAACGCGGCCGCACCATGCTGGTGATCGCGCACCGCCTGGCGACCGTGCAGCACGCCGACCGGATCGTGGTGATGGACGCGGGCCGGATCGTCGCGCAGGGCACCCACGACACGCTGCTGCGCGAAGGCGGGCTTTACGCGGAGTTGGCGCGCTTGCAGTTCGCGGCATAGTTTTGCGATCGTCCGTGACCGCCGCTTCCTGAAGCACTCAGGCCGGGATACGTTTCGAGTTCCCGCAGCTCCAGAACGGCCATCAAGGCCCCATCCATGGCAAAGAGCTCCGTGGCCTGACTTTTCACAACAGCGCTTCGAACGGCTGCCGTGGAGATGCGCCGGAGCGCGCGGGTTCGGCTCGCTTGCACGCCGACACCCTGCCGTCTGCCACCGGCATCGATGCCGGTGGCTATCCGAAGTTCCCCGGTTCAGGCCGCCGGCGCGGTCGGCGTCTCCGGTGCGGTCGCGCCCGCATCCTCGGCCGATACTTCCGCAGCCTGCGTGCCCTTCGGGCCCTGCACGATTTCGAACCGGACCCGCTCGCCTTCCTTCAGGCTGCGGAATCCCTGCGCACGAATCGCCGAGAAATGCACGAACACATCCGCGCCCCCACCATCAGGCGTGATGAAACCGAAGCCCTTGGCGTCGTTGAACCACTTCACCGTACCCACTGCCATGTCGAAGACCCCTCTTCGCAACGATCCATATCGCGGCATGCACCCGCCGCGGCTGTGAGTATCAGTCGGACCCCGACGCCGCGCAAGTACGGTTTCGTGACCCGGATCGCTCAATGCGCCAGCAGCACGCGAACGATCTCCGGCACCCGGCCCGAAGCCGCCGCGAGATGGGCGCGGATTTCCTCGATGTCGATCTGCGCATCGGGATCCGGGCCGCACCCCGCGGCCCAGTTCGCCACCACCGCGATGCAGGCGTAGTCCACCCCGAGTTCCCGCGCGAGTGCAGCTTCGGGCATTCCGGTCATGCCGACCACGTCGCAACCATCGCGGCGAATGCGTGCGATCTCGGCGCGCGTTTCCAGGCGCGGCCCCTGGGTCGCACCGTAGCAACCGCCATCGATCGCCGCGACGCCGGCATCGCGCGCGGCGGCCAGGATTGCGTGCCGCAGCCCCGAGGCGTAGGGCTCGCCGAACTCGACGTGCAGCACGGCTTCGCCATCCGCGTCGCAGAAACTCGGCGCGCGTCCCCAGGTGTAGTCGATCAACTGGTCCGGGATCGCCAGCGCCCGCGGCGCCATGTCTTCCCGAATGCCGCCGACGGCGTTGACGCCGATCACGCGACGCACGCCCATCTGGTGCAGCGCGGCAATGTTCGCGCGGTAATTGATGCGGTGCGGCGCGATCGTGTGCTTCTCGCCATGCCGGGCCAGGAACGCCACCGGTTGTCCACTGACGTCGCCGGTGACGATCGCCGAGGACGGCTCGCCCCAACGGGTGGACAGCTCGTGCCGGACGGGGTTGTCCAGCCCCGGAAACCCGTACACCCCCGTGCCACCGATGATCCCGAGGTCGATGCTCATGATGCGTCTCCAACCATTGCTTCGTGGGAGCGCGCCTGCGCGCGAATGGAGTCCTGCACAACGCGATCGCCGCGAAAGAGAGCGCAAGCGCTACCTGCCGGCCGGGCCCTGCGGGAGCGCGTAGATATCCGGCAGATTGCGCCCCTGCCCGTAATAATCCAGGCCATAACCGAACACGTAGCGGTCGGGAACCTCCACGCCGAAGAAGTCAGGCTCGAGGCCCGGCACCCGGCGGTCGTGGCGCTTGACGCACAATGCCACGACCAGCACGCGACGTGCGCCCCCGGCCACGCAGTAGTCCCGCAACGCTGCAAGCGTATAACCCTCATCGAGGATGTCGTCGACCAGCAGCACCGTGCGGCCGGCGAGCGCAACGCGCGGCTTGTGCAGCCATTCGACCTCGTGTCCGACGGTGTCCCCGCGGTAACGGCTGGCGTGCACGTAATCGAACTCCAGGTCGCCGTCGATGGCCAACGCGAGCGGTGCGGCAAAAAACATCCCGCCATTCATCACGGTCAGGAAGACCGCGCGCTCGCCGTCGAGCGCCGAGGTGATCCCGGCGCCCATGCGCGCGATCGCGGCGTCCAGTGAATCCCGGCCATGCAGCCGCTCCGCACGTACCATCGCCTCCGCCAGCGGATGCGATCCTTCACTCATGCGCAAATTTTTCCATTCGTGCCCAGGCCATCCAGTGCCGCAACATGGCGCGCGTGCTGCGGGTCGTTCCGCAGGCTGTCCCAGCCGGCGGCCACGGAACCGCACATCGTCGCGACCTTGTCCGGTGGACAAGGCGCGCGACCGCGCACCGCCCCGATCGCGTCGTCGACCATCGACGGCGCGCACACGAGCACAAGGTCGCAGCCCGCGCCGAGGTGCGCGGTGACCCGCGCGCCGATGCCGCCGACAGCTTCCGCCGCGACCATGCCGACGTCGTCACTGAACACCACCCCGCGGAAACCCAATTCGCCGCGCAGCACCCCATCGATCCATTTCCTCGAATACCCGGCCGCGGCGGAATCCACCTCCGGATAGGTCACGTGCGCGACCATCACCGCCTCGGCGCCCGCGGCAAAGCCTTCCGCGAACGGCACCAGGTCGGTGTCGCGGATCGCGGCCAACGGCCGTCGGTCGATCGCGGCTTCGAGATGGGTATCCTCGGCTACGGAGCCATGCCCCGGGTAGTGCTTGAGCGTCGCCGCCATGCCCGCGAGGCGCATGCCGCGCACGTAGGCGGCGGCCAGCTCGCCCACCGTCGCGGGGTCGGCGTCGAACGCGCGTTCGCCGATCACGCGGTTGCCACGCGCGAGGTCCACCACCGGCGCGAACGAAATATCGATGTCGCAGGCGCGCACCTCGCTCGCCATCACGATTGCGTGCATCTCGGCCATCGCGATCGCCGCGTCGCGGTCGCGGTGAAACAGTTGGCCGATAAGCGCCAACGGGGGCAGCCGCGTGAATCCCGGACGGAAACGCTGCACCGGGCCACCTTCATGGTCCACGCACAACACGAAGTCGTCGCCACGCAGCGCCCGTATCGACGCGACCAGTGCCTGCAGCTGCGCACGATCCGCATAGTTGCGGGTGAACAGGATCGCGCCGCTGACTTCCGGTGCCAGCAGGCGTGCACGATCGCGGGCGCCGAGCTCGGTTCCTTCGATGCCGACAATCAACATGGATGACGCGTTTCCCTGCGGCCGTTCGGCCCAAGCGGTCAATCATAAGGGATGCCGAACGAAAGCGCCGGGCGCCGTTCATCGCTCGAACAACGCAATCGATTCGACGTGCGCGGTGTGCGGGAACATGTCCATCACGCCCGCCGCCGCGAGCCGGAAGCCACGCTCGCGCACCAGCGTGCCGGCATCGCGCGCCAGCGAAGCCGGATGGCACGAGACATACACCACCCGTCGCGTCGATTTGCCCGGCAATTGCTTCAAGAGCTCGTCGGCGCCGCTGCGCGGAGGATCCAGCAACACGAGATCCCAGTCGGCGCGTGCCCACGCGCTGCCGCGTACCTCGCCCGCGAGGTCGCCCACATGGAACTCGGCATTGCCGATGCCGTTGGCCGAGGCGTTGGCGCGCGCGCGCCCGACCAGTCCGGCGTCGCCTTCCACCCCGCAAACCTGCCGCGCACCGCGTGCGATGGGCAAGCTGAAATTGCCGAGCCCGCAGAAGAGATCGAGGACACGATCGTCCCGGGTGGGCGCGAGCAACGCCAGGGCGTGGTCGATCATCTTGAGATTGAGGCGCGCGTTGACCTGCACGAAGTCCAGCGGCGCGAACGCGAGTCTCAAATCGTACGCGGGCAACGCGTAACCCGGATCGACAAGTTCAGGCCACAGCGCATGCACGCTGTCGGTACCACCCGGTTGCAACAGGATCGCGAATCCCTGCCCGCGACCGAACGCCACAAGCTTTTCCGTATCGCCATCGGGCAACGGCGCGAGGTGACGGAACACCAACACCTTCGTCGAATCTCCCGCCGAGAACTCGACCTGCGGGATCGAGGCGCCCGCCTCCAGCTCGTTCAACAGCAGCCCGAGCCGATCGAGCTTGTCGCCCAGGGCGGGATCGAGCACATCGCAATGCGCGAGGTCGGCCACGAAGCGCGGATCGCGTTCGCGGAACCCCACCAGCGTCTTGCCCTTCTTCGCGACGTATTTGACCGACAGCCGCGCGCGGCGGCGATAGCCCCACGGCTCAGACGTCAGCGGCGCCAGCCAGCGGGTCGGCTCCACGTGCCCGATCCGCGCGAAGTTCTGCGCCAGCACGTTCTGCTTGGCCGCTATCTGCGCGGCCGGATCGAGATGCTGCAACACGCAGCCGCCGCAGACGCCGAAGTGCGGGCAGCGCGGCTCGACGCGGTCCGGCGACGCGGCGAGGATTCCATCGGCGCGCGCCTCGTCGAAATGCCGGTGCTTGCGGACCAGCCTCGCGCGCACGCGCTCGCCGGGCAAGGCGTCGGCCACGAACACGGTCTTGCCATCCACGCGCGCAACGCCCCGTCCATCGTGGGAGAGATCGTCGATCGTGGTTTCGAAATGAACTTCGTGCCGCGGTGTTTTCATCCGCGCATCTTGCCAGACCCGTGGAACATCGCAGCCGACGGTCAGAAGTTCGCGTTGTCCGCGGCCGCGGCATAGCCCAGCGTGACGGCGCCCGTTCCGACGTTGACCATTCCGGTGATGCTCATTACGGTCGAATAAAGCGCCACCTCGTGATCGGCGCAGGCAACGACCAGGCCCGCGTAGCCGGGCAACGCCTCCAACTCGGCAGGATCCCCGCCGTAACTGACGCACAACACCGGCACCAGCAAACCGCGTTCGACCGCCTCGGCGGCATGGCGGAACAGCATTTCGGCTCCCTGCTCGAAGCCACGCGCCTTGGCGACCGGCCTGGTTTCGCCCTGGAAGCACCGCAGGATCGGCTTGATGTCGAGCGCTGTGCCGAGCGTGGCACTGAGCAATCCGACGCTGCGGTCACCCTTCTTGCGACCGCGCGCATGCAGATAATGCAGATCGCGCGGCAGTGCGTAGGCGTACGTCTGGGCGGATAGTTCGCTGAGGCGCTCGCGGATCTGGCCGGGACCGGCATCGGCCGCGATCATGCGCGTGGCTTCCACCGCACTGACGCCCTGCCCCGCAAACAGGCTGCGGGTGTCGATCACCCGCATCAGGAAAGGCGAGTTGTTCCCGGCAGCCTGGCGGATCTCGTGGTAACTGCTGAGGACCGCGAAACTCGCCTGGGTGGCGTT
This sequence comes from Rhodanobacteraceae bacterium, assembly GCA_036278635.1. Lineage (GTDB taxonomy): Bacteria > Pseudomonadota > Gammaproteobacteria > Xanthomonadales > Rhodanobacteraceae > 66-474. Next base: position 22,420 of record DASUKQ010000113.1, on the reverse strand, counting down.
CGCGAAGATCGGGCTGCGGCTGGAGGTCACCGTCAGGCAAAACACGGCGTCGTAATCGAGCACCAGACGCCCGAGGAACAGCTCGCGGATCGCATCGATCGACAACGGTTCGGTTTCGGCCGCGTGCCCACGCTTGCCGATTTCGCCCAGATAGTAGTTCTCCATGGCCGCCGGTTCGCGCGCATCGACGAACGTATGCCCGTCGATACGGATCGTGATCGGCAAGATGGTGAGCTGGTTGTCGTCGATGAACCTGCGCGGAAGATCGCAGGTCGCGTCCATCACGATACCGATGCGCATGGCGTCTCCCTCCCGTCAGCCTGCGAAAGCGCTCCACTCCGCCGTACCGAAACGACTACCTGCCATCCGTGGATCCCGGCCCACCGCACACCCAGGCGCTGGCCGGGATGACGCACTTCCTTCTGGATCCCGGCTCAACGCACATCCCTGTGCTGGCCGGGATGACGACATCCTGTCGTCACTTGCGCTGCCAGTTTCCGGATGCATTCTGGTAATACCAGCCAGCGTGCGCCATCGCGATCCAGCGTTTGGCGAACGACTCGCGCATCCGCGAGGCCCACTCCGGATGGCCATTGGCGACCGCGATCTGCTTGTACAGTTCGGCCCGGTCGGTATTCTCGGCAGCAATGGCCTGGTTCGCCTGGGCACGGCCGGACAGTGGAATCTTCGCGGCGTCGTGGATCGCGACATCGCCGTTGTGGGTATAGCCGATTGCGCCCGAATCGAGCAACAGCTTGAGCGTCGAGCGGTAGCGGTTGCGCATGCGCGCCATGATCGCGTCGATGGCCGGGGTATGGATATCGAGGTCCGGCTGCGCTTCGGCGGCGTTCGCGACCGGAATCACCGCGTCCAGCAGACGCATCGCCAGCGGCTCGCCGCGCCGTCCGCCATCCGACGGCTCGTCGTTCGCCGGCTGTTGCGTGCTGCTCGCCGGTGAGGGCTGGCTCTCCGGGCCAATGATGTTGCCGATGACCTTGTCGGCCGCCTTCTGCGCGGCCGCGGCAGGGAAATACACGTTGATGGTGACGCACCCGGCCAGCAGTCCCATTGCAAGGATGACCAGGAAAGTGGATTTGCGCATCACGAACCTCCGACTGTGACTGAATGTGCAGCAACCTTGCAATCGACGCATGCGCGGTGCACCACGTCCGAAAGTGTACACGCCGCGGCCGCAGCGGCGACCGGCCGCCTCAGCGGACGACCGGACCGCCACCCTTCGTGGCCTCCGCCAACCTGTTGACCAGCGTCGCCCAGTCGACCTCGCGCTGGTGGCCGATCACGGTGATGTGCGGCAGGCCGCTGCCCTCCACGATGGTGTAGCCATCGCCCTCGGTATTCGGATCCGGGGTAATGCCACCCATGGTGCACACGCCGCCTGCCAGCGTGCACGTGATCCCGATGCGCGAGTAACCGAAAGTCTTGAACAGGCGCAGCGCCATGCCCTGCAGGCCGCCCGCGATGCCTCCGCCGCCAACTTCCGTCAGGCTCTTGATCGCGTGCTGGCTGATCTTGCCGCCTTCGTTCGCGGTCAATTTCGCGTCGAATGCAACCGGCTTCCAGTCCGTCATCCGCAGCCCGTCGATGTCCCCGTCCAGTCGACCGGTGATCTCGCCGAAGGCGAACACGCTCGTAAGTTGCGCAAGGTCCAGGTGCCGCATGTCGATGTCGGCGGCCAGCCGAGGCGTCGCACCGAACAGGTGCTGCATGGCGAGGTCGGTGACCGTCACCGAACCTCCAAACACGTCCAGCGAGAGCCCACCACCGAATACCAGCGTGTCGCCACGATAGCTCAGGTCGGGGACCGCGCCGCCCAGCTTGCCGCCGAACGCCGGCCACCCGAACGCCTTGCACAGCCCGGGAAGATCGACGTCGGTCAGGGCGAACGCCGCCGACAGGCGTTGGGCTGCGTCCGAGTCGGGTCGCCAGGCAAAACGGTTGAGCTGGAACGACCCTCCCAACACCTTCACCGCGACGGGTTCGCGCAGGGTCAGCGCGCCCGAGTTGTCCTCCAGCGAAAGTCTTGCGGGTCCGAACGGAATCCGGTACATCGCCAATGCGTCCCAGGACAAGGTCGTGGCCGGACGCGACGCACCCGCGCGCCAATCGACCTTGCCATCGAGACCCGCGACCGCCAGGCCTGCGCCATGGCTGTTGATCGACATGTCCCGGGCGGTCAGATCGAAGGCCCTGAGGCCATGGTCTCCGATGTCCAGCGAGCCGGCGAGGCTGCCTGAAGTTTCCAGATTCATGAAGCCGGTCGTGGACTGGACGAACGAGGTCCCGTAACGCGTATAGGCTGCGGGGAAAGTGGCGGCAATCCGCTTGAGATCCAGTTTGTCGAGGGCGCCCTTGCGGTCGAACCCGAGGCTGCCCGAAATACGCAGCGCGTCGTGGTCGTCGTAATCGATCGAATCGATCGCGATGCCCGCCGGCCCCAGCACGGCCGATACATGGACGTTGGCGGCATGCGAGGGCAGTTGCGCGTACAGCGGCCCGAACAGCATCTGCCCGCCACGCAATTCGCCGTCGAACATCATGCTGGTCGACGCCGGGCCGTTCGCGATCCTGAAGGTGCCGTTGGCATCGACTTTCTGCATCGCGATGTTGCCGGCCTTACTGTCGAGGTCCACATCGGCCACCTTGACCCGACCGGAAATCCGTGCCCCGTCGGCGGCGAGATCGAGCGCCACGTCGCCGCCGACGTGCCCACCGGCGAGCCGCCCGTCGGGCCACGCCGCGGCCAGCACCCCGCGCAACCACGTCAGCGGCAATGCCGTGAGCGTCATCTGCACGTGGCTGGTCTGGTCCAGCGGCATCAACGCGTGCACCTTGCCGTTGCCCTGCTCGACGTCGACTTCCAGCGTGCCCGCACCGGGGTCGTAGAGGACCACCAGATCGGCGTCGCCGAACGCGCTGCCCGGCGCGCGGCGGGTCGCGACGTGGCCCACGAATTTCCAGGCCTTGCCGCCCGCCCGCTGCGGCTGGCCTTGCAACGTCAACGCCACGTCCTTCCAGCCGAGCGCCGGCACCGCGACCTTGGCCGCGTCGAGTTGCAACTGCGGAAGTCCGCCGGGCCCGAGCGAGGCCACCACGTGGACATCGGCGAGGTGGACGCCCGGAAGTTCCAGGGATGCAGCGTGCATGTGAACTGCGGCCTGGGCATACCCGCAGGCCAGCAACAGGCACGCCGTCGCGACGTACCGGCGCCAACCCGGAAATCGTCGCCGCCCCGCCGCGGACGAGGCCGGGGCCGGCCGCGCCACGCATCGGGCCGGGCGCGCCAGGTTGTTCGGCAATTTCCTTGCCACGACCACCCTTTTCCGGTATGACTGGCCCCGATTGTGCCAGCCCACATCGGAACGGTTACCAACGGGAGCGACAATTGGACACGGAAACGGTCCGGTTTCGGGTGCTTTTGGCCGAAGATGACCCCGTCAGCCGCGTCTTCATGCGGGAAGCATGCCGGGCCTGCGGCGCCACGATCACGGACTGCGCAGACGGTCGACAGGCCCTCGCCATGGCACGCGCGGACGCATGGGACCTGTTGATCCTCGACCACCACCTTCCCGGCCTCGACGGCCATGCCATCCTTGCCGCGCTGCGCGCCGAGCCCGATGCGGCTTCGCACGCCACGCCCGCGATCGCCACCAGCGCCGCCGCCGAAACGACGACCGCGACGCTGCGGCACGCGGGATTTGCCGAGGTACTCCCCAAGCCGATGCGGATCGGGACGCTCCGCGCCGCCCTGCGCCGCCATGGTTGCGTTGTCGATGCCGAGCTCGACGATGAAGACGCGTTGCGCGCCTGCGGATCACCGGCAGCCGTCACAAGGTTGCGGCGCTTGTTCGCCGAGCAGGAACTGCCCAGGATCCATGACGAATTCGAGCGCCTCGGCGACGACCTGCAATCGCTGCAACCCATGCTGCACAGGCTGAGGGCATCGTGCGGATTCTGCGGCGCGAGGGCGCTGGCCGAGGCCAGTGCCACGCTGCAGCGCGCCTTGGCATCCGGCGTCGATGCCGGGCGACTCGAGGCCGCGCGGGAACTGTTCCGGGTCGCACTCGCGGATACGCGCGCGGCGCTGCACGCGCACCTCGACCGATCCTGAATACCCCGGGAAGCGAACGTGCAGTGCGGCGCCTGTTCAACGCCGCAGCGGATCCGCCAGTACCCGCCAGGATTGGAGGCCACGCGGACCGACCTGCTGGCCAATCAGGTTTCGCATCAGGCGTTTGAGCGCAGCCATGTCCTGCACGTCGGGGCACACGCCCGTGGCCAGCGCCCGCAGCGCGGAGCCGCGCATCCGCGTTCCGTCGGAATGGTCCCCGGCCGCGACCGCGCCGAATTCCGGCAGGTAGTCGTACGCCCGCGCGGGGTCGAGCGGCTCGCCGGTGTCGGCGGCCGCATCGAGCTGCAACGCGTAGCCGATCGCCCCCAGCAGGTCGCGCTCGAAGCACCGCAAGCTCCACGCCACCGATGCCGACCGCGGCAATTCATCCAGCAATTCGCGATAACGATCGAACAGGACCGGGTGAGGATCGTTGCGGGCAACAAGCCGCACCAGCAGTTCATTGACATACATCGCCGACAGCAGCTCGTCGCCCCGCAATGCGTGCGGCGCGGCCACCGGCTCGACCGCGACCAGGGTTTGCAGTTCGCCGCGACCGGTCCAGTCCATGCGCAACGGCTGCATCGGTTCCAGCAACGAGCGCGACAAGCGCGCACGCGCGCCGCGCACCCCCCGGGCGACCAGTCCGACGCGGCCGAAGTCGCGGCTGAAGACATCCAGAAGCAGGCTGGTCTCGCGCCAGGCGCGGGTGTGCAGGATGTACGCGGGTTGCTGGGTGATGCGCACGAGTTACGGGACCCGGGACCCGGGACCGGGGACCCGATGTCCCGGACCCGTGGCGGTTTTGTAGATGTCCGCATCGCCGCGAGCCCCCGGCGCCAGGCAGCTGGCAAATGCCGCCTTTCGCGGGTCCCGGGTCCCGGGTCCCGAGTCCCGGCTCTTGGGTCCCGAGTCCCGCTGTTCACTCATACCCGAACTGCCGCAGCGCCGCTTCATCATCCGACCAGCCTGCCCGCACCCGCACCCAGAGCTTCAGGAATACCCGTCGGCCGAGCAGTTCCTCGATGCCGCGGCGGGCCGCGCTGCCGATGGCCTTGGCGCGACGGCCGCCGGCGCCGATCACGATCGCCTTCTGGCCTTCGCGCTCCACCCAGACCACCGCGGCGATTTCGGCGATGCCGTCCGCTCGATCCTCGAACCGTTCGATCTCGACCGTGGTCGCGTACGGCAACTCTTCGCCCAACTGGCGCATCAACTGTTCGCGCACCAGTTCGGCGACCAGGAACCTTTCACTGCGATCGGTAAAGCTTTCGTCGTCGTAGCGCGGCTCGCCCACCGGCAACCGTGCGAGGATGCCGTGCTCGAGCTCGGCCAGCCCCGACCGCTTTTCCGCACTGACCAGGTAGACCTCGTCCCAGCGGCGTTCGCGGGTCAATCCCTCCACGAACGGCAACAGTTCCGCCTTGTCGCGCAACTTGTCGATCTTGTTGACGACCAGCAGGCATGGAATCCGCCGCTCGGCCACGGCCGCGTGGACACCGGCGTCCTCGTCGTCCCATTGGCCGGCCGTGATCACCTGCACCGCGAGGTCGGCATCCGCGATTGCCGCGTGCACGGCCCGATTCAGGCTGCGGTTGATCGCGCGCTTCGCCTCGCGGTGCAATCCCGGAGTATCCAGGAAGAGAACCTGGCCGCCGGCCGGATTGGCGATGCCCAGGATCCGCTGCCGGGTCGTATGCGCGCGCGGCGTCACGATAGACAGATGGGTATCGATCAACGCGTTCAACAACGTGGACTTGCCGACGTTGGGACGCCCGACGATCGCGACGCTGCCGCAACGGAAAGGAGTTTCTTCAGCCATTCGGATTCCATGATCGAAGCGGCGGGCGACGCTGGTCTCCTTCCCCTTCAAGGGGAAGGCCGGGATGGGGATGGTGTTGCAACTCGAGGATGAAATCCATCCCCACCAGCGCTACGCGCGGGCCGGATCCTGCCCTGCAAGCTCCGCCAATGCCGCTTCCGCGGCCACCTGTTCGGCGGCGCGCCGGCTGCCACCACTGCCCTCGACACGCAGTGTGCGCGGTGCCTCGATCACGCACGCGACTTCGAACCTGCGCGCGTGTTCCTCACCGTGCTCCGCCAGCAACTCGTAATGCGGCAACGGCTCGCCACGACCCTGCAACCACTCCTGCAGACGGGTCTTGGGATCCTTCCGTGGCGGTCCGGCGTCGGCCAACGGATGCGCGAATATCCCGTGCAGCCACTCCCGGCACGCGGCATAACCCCCGTCGCGATAGATCGCCGCCACCAGCGCTTCGAACGCGTCGGCGAGGATCGAATCACGCCGGAACCCGCCGCTTTTCAGTTCACCGGAACCGAGCCTGAGTTCGTCGCCGAGTTGCAATGCACGCGCGCGCTCGGCGAGTGCCGGTTCGCTCACCAGTTGCGCGCGCAAGCGCGAAAGTTCGCCCTCGTTGGCGCGCGGTCGCGCATCGAACAGCATTTCCGCAACCACCAGGTTGACCAGCGCATCGCCCAGGAACTCCAGCCGCTCGTTGTTGGGGCGCCCGGCGCTGCGATGGGTCAGCGCGAGTTTCAGCAGCGACTCGTCTGCAAAGCGATAGCCGAGCTTCACGTTACTCCGACGCCGCCCCCTGCAGGGGCACCGTCTTCTCGAAATGCAGCAGGAAATCGATGTTGTAGATCCAGGGGATCTTCTTGTCGTAACTCAGCTTCAGCGACTTGCCACCCTTCGGGCTGGTCACCAGATGGACGTTCTCCGCGGCGATATCCTCGTCGTCGAAATATTGCGAAAGGTGTTGGGTATCGAGTTGCCGGCGGATCTCCTCCGGGCTCATGCCGCCCGAGGCGGATTGCGAGGCGACCGTGTTCACCGCCTTGGCCACGTTGAAGTAGTCCATGTACGCCGGCACCAGTTTCATCGCGGTGTAGATGAAAAACGCGGCAATGACCAGGATGATCACGAACCCGATCAGGGTAATGCCCGATTGACGTTTCATGTCGTCGCCCCCTCGAACTTCGGTTGAGAATCCGCCCGTTTTCGGGCCGCGCCGCAACGCGCGCAGCCGCGGCATCCCGCCGGACAGCCAGAGCTTAATGCAACACGGTGCCGATGCGGTGCCAGTCGGCCAGGCTGAACCAGATCAGAAACGCCTTGCCGGCCAGGTTCTGCTCCGGCACGAATCCCCAGAACCGGCTGTCCTCGCTGTCGTCGCGGTTGTCGCCCATGGCAAAATAGTAGCCCTGTGGCACGACCCATTGGCAGCCGCCATCGGACAGCCGGGTGCCGCCCGAACAGGGGTTCGGCATGATGTAGGCGAAATGCAGGGTATGGTGCTTGACGCCGCCCAGGTCCTCCACGTGTTCCGTGACCGGCGACATGTTCGGATTCTCTTCCATCCGGATGCTGACCTTGTCGGTTCCGTTGTAGGGCCCGACCAGGGCCTGCGGAACAGGCTTGCCATTGATGGTGACCTGCTCGCCCCTGACAGTGACGGTGTCGCCAGGAACCCCGATGATGCGCTTGATGTAGTCCTCTTTCGGATTCCGCGGGTAGCGGAACACCGCGATGTCGCCGCGCTTCGGCTCGCCGATGTCGATGATCTTGGTGTCGGTCACCGGCAGGCGCAGCCCGTAGGCGAACTTGTTGACCAGCACGAAATCGCCGACCAGCAGCGTCGGCATCATCGAACCCGAGGGGATCCGGAACGGTTCGAGCAGGAAGGTGCGAAACAGCAACACCGCCAGGATCACCGGGAAAAACGAGCGCGCGTAGTCGACCAGCAGCGGTTCGTGCGGCTTGACGCCCTCGTCGGCGGCGCGTTGCCTGCGGCGGCGCGCGAACGCGAGCCGGTCGACGATCCAGACCACGAAGAACGCGGCGGTGATCAGCACCAGTGCCAGCGCGAAATCCGACGTCCTGTACCAGATGTAAAGGCAGACGGCGACGATCGCCACCAGCACGACGGTACCCCAGGCATCTTTCTTCACTGCGTGTTCCTTTGTTTCGGGACCGGGGACCCGGGACGCGGGACCCGAAGAAGCAAAAGCGCATACCCCGTGATCATTCCAATTCCGGCTGTTGGCGCATCGTGCACGCTACTTCCGTTGCAATCGTCACCCCGGCGCACGTGCGGGTCCAGTGTCGTTCGGCATCCCTGCAGAAGCTGGAATTTCCACATCGCTCGCAATTCTCCGGTCCCCGGTCCCGGGTCCCCGGTCCCGGCTTCCGTCATTTATCGGTCCTGAGCACCGCGAGAAACGCTTCCTGCGGAATCTGCACCTGGCCGACCTGCTTCATGCGCTTCTTGCCTTCCTTCTGTGTCTCCAGCAGCTTGCGCTTGCGGCTTACGTCGCCACCGTAGCACTTGGCCAGCACGTTCTTGCGCAACGCCTTGACCGTCGAGCGCGCAATGATCTGCGCGCCGACCGCGGCCTGGATCGCCACGTCGAACATTTGCCGCGGGATCAACTCCCGCATCCGCTCGACCAGGTCGCGGCCGCGGCGGTCGGCCTGCGAACGATGCACGATCAGGCTCAACGCGTCCACCCGGTCGCCGTTGATCAGCACGTCGACGCGCACGAACGGACCGGCCTCGAAACGGTCGAAGTGGTAGTCCATCGAGGCGTATCCGCGGCTTACCGATTTCAGCCGGTCGAAGAAATCCAGCACCACTTCGGCCAGTGGAAGCTCGTAGCTGATCCGGACCTGGCTTGCCAGATACTGGATCGAACGCTGCACGCCGCGCTTTTCCTCGCACAGGGTGATTACATTGCCGACGTACTCCGCCGGCGTCAGGATGTCTGCGACGATGATCGGCTCGCGGATTTCCTCGACCTCGTTGGCGGGCGGAAGCTTGGCTGGATTGTCCAGGTCCAGCACGCCGCCGTCGCTGCGCAGCACCTGGTACACGACGGTCGGCGCGGTGGAGACCAGATCGAGGTCGTATTCGCGCTCAAGCCGCTCCTGCACGATCTCCATGTGCAACATGCCCAGGAACCCGCATCGAAAGCCGAAGCCCATCGCCTCGGACGATTCGGGCTCGAAAAACAGCGCCGCGTCGTTGAGGCGAAGCTTGTCGAGCGCTTCGCGCAGCGCCGGAAAGTCGTCGGTGGCAACCGGAAACAGTCCCGCGAATACGCGGGGCTGCATGTGCCGGAAGCCCGGCAGCGGCTTGGGCGCCGGATCGCCGGCCAGGGTCAGGGTGTCGCCGACCGGCGCACCGTGGACATCCTTGATCGAGGCGCAAACGAAACCGACTTCCCCGGCACCGAGCTTGTCGGTTTTCGTGCGCTTGGGTGTGAACACGCCAACCTGCTCGACTTCGTGGCTGCGCCCGGTCGACATCACCAGCAGCTTGTCGCGCGGCTTGATCTCGCCCTGCATCACGCGCACCAGCGACACCACGCCAAGGTAATTGTCGAACCACGAATCGATGATCAGTGCCTGCAGCTTGTCGGTATCGCGCGGTTTCGGCGGCGGGATCCGCGCCACGATCGCCTCCAGAACCTCGACCACGTTTTCGCCGGTCTTGGCACTGATCGCGACCGCATCGTCGGCGTGGATGCCGATCACCGCCTCGATTTCTTCCTTCACCTTCGGCACGTCGGCGGTGGGCAGGTCGATCTTGTTGAGCACCGGCACGACTTCCAGGCCCATCTCGACCGCGGTGTAGCAGTTGGCGACCGATTGCGCCTCGACACCCTGCGCGGCATCGACGACCAGCAAGGCGCCTTCGCACGCGGCCAGCGAACGCGAGACTTCGTAACTGAAATCGACGTGTCCCGGCGTGTCGATGAAATTCAGCTCGTAAGTGTTGCCGTCGCGCGCGGTGTACGGCAGCGACACCGACCGCGCCTTGATGGTGATGCCGCGCTCGCGCTCGATCGGGTTGTCATCCAGCACCTGCGCGGCCATCTCGCGCTCGGTGAGGCCGCCGCAAATCTGGATGATGCGGTCGGCCAGCGTGGACTTGCCGTGATCGATGTGGGCAATGATGGAAAAGTTGCGGATTTGCTGCATGGGAGCGCGGACGTCGGCGTCTGGTGGCGCAAACGGGCGATTATCGCATGCCCGGGACTCGGGACTCGGGACTCGGGACCCGGGACTCGGGACTCGGGACTCGGGACTCGGGACTCGGGACCCGGGACCCGGGACCGCAAAGCCCAACATCCGTGGGCCAGCACCGCAAGCACGCAGGGCGGAACCCGCGCTGCGGATTCCGCCGAGTTCGTGGTGCGCGGCGGAAGCGGCTACGCCGATTCCGCCCTACATCTGCGCGAACTTGAACGTCGCGCCGCTCGGCTCGACCGCCGCCTTGACCGCCGCTTCGTCGGCCTGGTCGCCGATGAACAGCACCACCACGCCCTTGAAGGAGCCCGGCGACGCCTGCTTGAACGCGGTTTCCAGAACCTGCGCGGTCGTGGACGAACTGGGGCCGCCCGCCGCCACCATGTTGCCCGGCAACACGGTCGCCGCGACCACCGTGTCGAGCTGGTCCTGGACGCGGGCGAGGGTCGCTGCGGGCGACGATTCGCCGGCCGGACCCGCCGCGGTGCCGGCCATGCCCGGCGACGCCGCCGCGGCACCGGCCGCGCCCGCGGAACTTCCGGTCACGGCCGCGACAACCGAGGCAGGAACTTCAGGCACGAAATAGACATATGGGTTGTTGGAGATGCTTCCCATGTTGTCCTGGACGATCTGGCTGAGATAGCTCTGCCAGTCCTTCAGGCAGTCCGGATCGGTCGACGAACAGGTCGGCTTGGTGGCCTTGGCTTCCGGCGTCGTGCTGGCCTGATTGCCATTGCTGCAGGCGCCGAGACCAACGGTGCCCAGCAATGCGATGGCTGCAACGAAAAGGAATTTGCGCATCATGACAATCACCTCGATGGCTTGCGTGAAACAGGACCAGCATGCCCGCGGGGTTTGCGCCGTTGCCGGCGTAGCGCCTTCTGGACTACCGGATGGACAAAATCGGAAACATCGCCGCCGAAACTGGCGATTTCGCGCACCAACGACGAAGAAATGAAACTCCATTCCTCCGCCGGCGTCAGGAACAACGTTTCGGCCTGCGGTATCAGATGACGATTCATGCTGGCCAACTGGAACTCGTATTCGAAGTCGGACACGGCACGCAAGCCACGCAGGATCACGCCGGCGCCGCATTCAGCCACGAAACCGGCCAGCAGCGTATCGAATCCGCGCACCTCGACGTTGGGAATATCGCTCAGCGCAGTCCGCACCAGCCGCACGCGCTCGTCGAGCCGGAAGCGCGGGGTTTTGCCGCTGGATTTCGCCACCGCGACGATCACCTTGTCGAACAAGGGCGCCGCGCGCGCAACCAGATCGCTGTGGCCGTGGGTAATCGGATCGAACGTGCCCGGATACACCGCGATGCGCCGATTCGACCGGGTTGGCTTGTCGCTCCCCATGCCCCATTGTGCCATCTTGTGGCGCAGACGTGGCATTTCGCGCGAAGCGTGAGCCGCGTCACACGGCGGGGGCGTCGATGCGAAACAGGGTTGCACGCACCGCGCCGGCCTCGCGCTGGCGGTGGATGCGCCAACGCGCAGGCATGTTCCACGCATCGGCGTCGCCGGCCTCGACATAGACCCACGCGGGGGGCGCCAGCCAGCCATTGGCATCCAGCAACGCCGCCGCTTCGCTCCAGACGGCTTCGCCAAACGGCGGATCCAGGAACACGATGTCGAATGTCCCGCGGGGACGCTTCGCCAGCGCCTGCAGGGTATCCACGCAATGCACCCGACCCGCGCCCTGGTGCAGGCGCACGAGATCCATTTCGATCGTCTCCGCCTGGGCACGCCCGCGTTCGAAAAATACCGCCTCGCGTGCGCCACGCGACAACGCCTCGATGCCCAGCGCGCCCGTCCCGGCAAATGCATCCAGCACGCGCGCACCTTCGATCACGGGCGCCAGCCAGTCGAACAGGGTCTGGCGCAACCGTTGCGGGGTCGGCCGCAACCCCGGCGCCCCCGATACGCTCAAATGTGATCCGCGCAGGCGCCCGCCGATGATTCGCACGTGTCCTGGAGGTGCTCGATCGATTCTTGTCATGCAGCTTTTGTGAAAAGTCAGCCCATGGACGGGCGTTCTGATGTCCCCGGATACAATGTCGCCACGTGTAGCCGATGTCCGGCAGAGGCAGCGATCATGGACGATCGCAAAAACCATGGTACGGCTGGCGTTGGGATGTCGGTGTTAGCATTCGCCGAATGGCTTTTCCCGATGTGGACGCAATGCCGAATCTCTGGACCAGACTGGCCGGTCGCAATCCCCGCGCCGAGCCCTTGCCCCGTTCCCCCGACGCCGACGAGTCCACGTCCATCCCCGACGAGGATACGCCTTCGCCCAGCATACCGGGACGGCAGGAATCCGCCCTCCCGAACGTGGCCGCGGGCCCGGACGATTTGCTCACGGCGGAAACGAAACCGCGGCGTGGATGGCGCGAGCGGCTTTCCGGAAGCGGTTTCTCGCGCGGGCTGTCGTCGCTGTTCTCGCGCAACCCCGTGCTTTCCGACGAACTGCTGGACGAGCTGGAAGTCACCCTGCTGTCTGCCGATGTCGGCGTCGGCGCCACGGGCGAATTGGTCGATGATTTGCGCCGCCGCATGCACAAGCGCGAGTTCGCCGACGCCACTGCACTGCGCGAAGCCCTGCGCGCTCGCCTGACTGCGTTGCTGGAGCCGGTTGCGCGGGCGCTAGACGTCGGCACCGCAAAGCCATTCGTGGTGCTGGTCGTCGGGGTCAACGGGGTCGGCAAGACCACCACGATCGGCAAGCTCGCGCGTCGTTTCGTGCAGGAAAAACGCGGCGTGCTGCTGGCGGGCGGCGATACCTTCCGCGCCGCGGCGGTCGCACAATTGCAGGAATGGGGCACGCGTCTCGGCGTGCCGGTGTGTGCGCAGGTGCAGGGGGCGGATTCGGCCAGCGTGATTTTCGACGCGCTGCAAATGGCCATGGCGCACGGCACCGACGTGCTGGTCGCCGATACGGCCGGCCGCCTGCACACGCGTTCCGGATTGATGGACGAACTGGCCAAGGTCAAGCGGGTGCTGGGCAAGCTGGACGCCAATGCGCCGCACGAGGTGCTGATGGTGATCGACGGCACCACCGGCCAGAACGCGATCAACCAGGTTCGCCAGTTCATCGGCTCGGTCGGCGTGACCGGCCTTGCGGTCACCAAACTCGACGGCACCGCCAAGGGCGGGGTGGTGTTTGCGCTGGCGCGCGAATTCGCGCTGCCGATCCGCTACGTCGGCCTGGGGGAGCGTGCGGAGGACCTGCGCGTGTTCGAGGCGCGCGCCTTCGTCGACGGATTGCTTCCGGCCAGCGGCTGAACAGCCATGTCCGCATCCGCGCCACCGTCGCGGCACTTACTGCGCTGGATCGTGCTGGCGATCGTCGTGGTATTGGGCGCGCTGGTGGTTGCGCTGGCGATCTACGTCCATTCCCTGTTGCAACCGCAACGCTTCACGACGCTGCTCGAGAACGATCTCGCCGCAGCGGGGCTCGCACTGGACATGCAGGCGCCCGCGGAACCTGCCTTGTTTCCGCGCCCTGCGGTGCAGTTGCACGCCTTCAGCCTGACCAACATCGGGTCGGACACGCCAGTGCTCCGGGCAAGGGGCGCCACCATCGTGGTGCCCTGGCGCGCACTGCTGCGCGGCGAAGTGGCGATCGAACGCATCGACATCGATGCGCCGCGCATGGATCTCGGCGAGCTCGAATCGTTGCTCGGCCGGCTGCCCCACCGCGCCGGACCGCCGCATCTTCCGACCATCGCGACCGGCATCCACATGAGCCGGGGCACGCTCACGCGCAACGGCGCGCCATTGTTGTTCGATCTCAGCCTGGAGACCGGCGCGCTGTCGCCCGGAGAGCCGTTCCGCCTCGACGCGTCCGCGCAAAGTTCCTCGGGCCGCCGCTATGTCGGCAGCCTGACCACCGTGCCCTCGGCCGCCCATGACGGCGTGATCGAATTCGATCCACTGCAGATCCACGTCAAAGAACAGGGCGGCGCGGCGCTGGTGCTCGGCGGGCATGGAAACTGGCGGGGCGGCGAGGCCCTCGCACTGCAACTCAACGGCACGTTCCGCCATCGCGCTCCGGCTCCCGCCGCGGCCTCGACCACCGCAGGCGCCGTGGCGGGCACCGGAACCGCAGCCGGCGAATCGACCGCCCGTGCCGTCCCGACCGTCACCGACCGGATCACCCTCGCCGTGTCACCCGCGCAGGGCTCCACGCCCATGACCGCCTCGCTCAAACTGGACGGAAATGATGCGCATGTCGACGTGCGCCTGCACCCCACCGAATTCGGGGACTGGTGGAACCGGCTGCTGTCCGCGACCCCGGCGCATCCACCCGGCCCTCTGCCGCTAACCGGCACCGCGCAGGTCCAGCAACTCGACCTCGGCTGGCTCAAGGCCACCGACCTCCAGATCGACGCCGGCCCGGATCTGGCACCGGCCAGCGGCGCTACGATCGCGCCCGCGCCCGCCTCCACCGCCGCCGCCGCCGCCGGACGCTGATCGGATGGACGGCTTTGCCCGGCGCCTGCTCGACTGGTACGACCGGCATGGCCGCCGGGACCTTCCCTGGCAGCATCCGCGCACGCCCTACCGGGTCTGGATTTCCGAGGTGATGCTGCAACAAACCCAGGTCGCGACGGTTATCCCTTACTTCCAGCGCTTCGTCGACGCGTTGCCCGATCTGCCTGCCCTGGCCGCCGCCGACGAAGACAGGGTGCTTTCGCTGTGGTCGGGGCTCGGCTACTACCGGCGCGCGCGCCACCTGCATGCTGCGGCGAAGCTGTGCGCCGAACGGCACGCCAGTCGCCTGCCGCGCGACTTCGAGGCGCTGTCCGCGCTGCCCGGGATCGGGCGCTCCACCGCCGGCGCGATCCTCGCGCTGGCGCACCAACGGCGCCACGCCATCCTCGACGGCAACGTCAAACGCGTCCTGTGCCGATACCACGGGGTGGACGGATGGCCGGGCGAGCGGGCGGTCGAAAAGCGGCTTTGGTCGCGTGCCGAAGTGCATACCCCCAAAGCGCGCATCGCCGATTACACGCAGGCCATCATGGACCTGGGCGCAACGGTGTGCACCCCGCGTCGGCCCGACTGCGGGCGCTGTCCGCAACGGCGCACCTGTGCCGCGCTCCGGGAGGACCGGACGGCATCGCTGCCGATGCGACGTCCGGCTCGCGTGTTGCCGGAAAGACAAACGATATTCATCGTGTTGCGCGATCGCCGTGGTCGCGTCCTGCTGCAACGCCGCCCGCCGCAAGGCGTCTGGCCGGGCTTGTGGAGCCTGCCGGAAGCGTCGACGGAGCAAGACGCCAGGACCACCGCAATGCAATGGGCCGATCTCGACGGCCGTGCCGGCAATGCATTGCCCACGATCAAACATGGGTTCACCCATTACACGCTGCAGGCTTCGCCGATCGAATGGCGCGGTGCAAGCATTCGCCGCGCGGTCGCCGACACGCCGGACCTGCGTTGGTGCGATCGTGCCGGCATCGCCGAACTCGGCATTCCGGCGCCGGTGCGGAAGCTGTTGTTGTGCGATGCGGCACGCGATCGTCCCTGATCGCTTCGACGACCGGAAACCGGATGGATCCCGGCACCCGCGCCGATGGAATGCCCGTGCGCCTCAGCTGCCTGACGATGCGCTTGCGGCCTTGGCCTTGCCCGCGTCCTGCTTCATCTTCAGCTCGTTCACCGGCGTGATCCCGAGGATCTTGCAACGCTGGTGATCGAAGGTGACGAAGTCGAAATTGCTGTACAGCGTATTGTTCTTCGCAGTCAGCGCGATGCCGTTCGCGAACGCGAGGCGGGCGCAGGGAGTTTGCACTTTCAGCAGGTACAGCTCGTTGACCCCGAAACGGATCGCGAGGGTGTCGGGGGCAAGGTACTGGAACCCGTTGACCTGGAAATAACGGACGTGATCCACCGGCGCCTCCGCATAGCGCCGGTACCGGGCAAGGTCTTGCGCTTCACTTGGAGTTTGCTGCGCCAGGCCGGGCAACGGGAAGGTTCCCGCCGACAGGAGCGCCAGGCCCGCGACGATCCGGAAGGTTTTCATCCTGATGTACCTCAACCGTTGCAGCGGTTTTCTCACTATACTGCGGCGGCGCACCGGCGAATGGTCGCCGTCGACCGCCTGTTGCCAGCGACAGGAGCCATCCCGACCGTGTCCACCAACCCGAGGGCGCCCACGACGCGCCGCCCATCCGCCCGGGCCCCGTCGGCATTGCCGTCGTGGCTCGAACGGATCGCCCGCCCACTATCCCGACTATCCACCAGCCGGCGCAACCTGCACGTCGGCCTGGCCAGCGACAGCGCGATCAGCGTCATCCTGATCGTTGCCGGACTCTGGTACGGGCACCTGAAACTGGTGGCGGCGACGTTGACCGTCGTGCTCGGACTGTTCGCCTTCACCTTCCTCGAATACGCCGCGCACCGCTGGTTGTTCCACGGCCACACCGGCCCGTTCGAAGCCGGCCACGACAATCATCACCTCGATCCGCTGGGTTACGACGCCCTGCCGTTCTTCATGCCGCCATTGTTCATGTGCGCGCTGGCCGTGGTGTTCGCGCTGGCGATCCCCGCTGGCTACGCCCTGTTGCTGGCAGGCATCATCGCCGCCGGTTATGCGGCCTACGGACTGAGCCACGTCGTGATCCACGTGCGCCGCTTCAAGAGCCCCCTGATGCGTCGCTGGGCGGGGTTCCACAACATCCACCACTACCATCCGGACACCAATTTCGGGGTGACGACCGGGCTGTGGGATGTCCTGCTGGGGACCCGCTACCACCGGAAATCGCGGCGCGCAGCGAACGGCCACGCCTGAGCGTGCCATCACCGCTGCCGTCGACCGCATCGCTCGGCGATGCGGCGCAAGGCTGATACGCTGCCACCTCCGGATGTCCAGGAGGTATGCATGCGTCGTCGTGATTTCCTGAAAACTGCCAGCCTGGCCGCCCTCGCCGCGGGTGTCGCGCCCGGCGCGGACGCGTTGGCCCCGGCCCGCGCAGCCGGGAAAAGCCAGATCGCGGCCACGGGCGTTGCCTCCACGAAGGCCGACTACGAATTGCGGATCGCCACCGGCGTGCTGGAACTCAGCCACGAGCGGTTCGTATCCACCACGCTCTACAACGGCGATTTCCCCGGTCCCCTGCTGCGTTTCAAGGAAGGCCGGCGAACCGTCATCGACATCTTCAACGACACCGATCTCGACGAACAGGTGCACTGGCACGGCCAGTTCCTTCCCGACAGCGTCGACGGCGCGTTCGAGGAGCGTACCCCGCCGGTGCCGGCACACGGGCATCGCCGCGAGGTGTTCGTGCCGCAACCGGCGGGCCTGCGCTTCTACCACACCCATGTGCGTGCCGGCGCCAATCTCGCGCATGGGCTTTACAGCGGCCAGGCCGGCCCCGTATACATCGAACCGAAACACGATCCGGGCGCCTACGACCGCGAGGTGTTCCTGACCCTCAAGGAATTCCAGCCGTTTCTCACGCGGATGGACGACGACACCCCCTTCATGGCGCCGCAGGGCATGGACCTTGAGTTGGTCACCATCGCCGCGCATTCCGACCCGGGCGCGGGCAAGGTACCGCCCGGCTACGAACTGGCCTACGACGCCTTCGCAATCAACGGCAAGGCACTGGGTTACGGCGAGCCGGTCCGGGTCAAGCGCGGCGAACGAGTGATGTTGCACGTCGTCAACGCCAGCGCCACCGAAAACCGCAGCCTCGCCCTGCCCGGCCACACCTTCAAGGTGGTCGCGCTGGACGGCAATCCGGTGCCGCACCCCGTCGAGGTGCCTGCGTTGTGGCTGGGTACCGCCGAACGCGTCTCCGCGATCGTCGAGATGGATCATCCCGGCGTGTGGGTGCTTGGCGACACCGTCGATGCCGACCGCAAGGGCGGGATGGGGATCGTGGTCGAATACGCGGGTGCCGGCGGCAAGCCGCAATGGCAGGCGCCGCCCGCGTTCAAATGGGATTACCGCCTGTTCGCCGACCCGAAACGCAAGGTTGCCAAGCCCGACGAAACCATCGACCTGGTGATCACCGAACGCCAGAGCGCTGCGCACGGCTTCAATCTCTGGTCGATCAACGGCGTGCCGTACGACTGGAAGACGATGCCCGTGACCCGCAAGCTTGAGCTTGGCAGGCGCTACCGGCTGCGCTACCGCAACGCCAGCGACGACATCCATCCCCTGCACCTGCATCGCCACACGTTCGAGGTGACCCGCATCATGGGCCAGCCGACCGCAGGCGTGATGAAGGACGTCGTGCTGGTGCCGCCCTACCAGACCACGGAAGTCGACTTCACCGCCGACCAGCCCGGACGGACGCTGTGGCATTGCCACATGCAGCAACACATGGACTTCGGCTTCATGGTTCTGTTCGAGACCGCGTGAGACGCACGCGCCCCCGGCTGAACGGACCCGCGGCGCGCTACACGCCACGATTACATCCGGGCGCGTACGCTGACGCGCTGCTACACGGCAGATGGACTTCCTACGGAGGCAGAAATGAAAAAGTTGCTGGCCATGGGTATCGCCGGCGTGTTCGCGACCGGCCTTGCATTCGCTGCACCTGCGCAAGACAGCGCAAGCACCGAGACGAGCACCGCGCACGCGCACGCGCTGATGGCGCAAAACGCGACCACGGTGGCGCAAGCGCACACCCACCTGCACCACGTGATCAATTGTCTGGTCGGGCCGCAGGGTACGGGTTTCGACGCCACCGCAGGCAACCCCTGCAAGGGCCAGGGAAATGGCGCCATCCCCGATTCGGCATCCAACCAGGCGCTGAACGGCAAACTGAAGAGCGCACTGGCCGACGCGCAACGCGCGTTGCAATCGGACTCGCTCGCCAGCGTGCAAAAGGATGCGGGCAAGATCGCCGCCGAACTTCAAGGGAAGAAGGCCGGCGGCGACAACTGGTAGGCCTGCGGAAACCGGAAGCCCCGGCCATGGCCGCCCCCATGCCGGGGCCTTCTGTCATGCCCAGGTGACATGGGTCAGGGGGCCTTCGCGTGCGCGAGGCCACACTATCGGTCCAAGCAACGAGGTCGGGCATGTCAACCCGTTACCCGAAGGTTTCAGCGAGCATCCTCGACGCCATCGGCGACACGCCGCTGCTGGAAGTCGACGGCATATTCGTCAAGTGCGAGTTCCTGAACCCGTCCGGCTCGATCAAGGCGCGCATTGCCAACTACATCGTCGAACGCGCCGAACAGGCCGGACAACTCAAACCCGGCGACACCATCGTCGAAGCGACCAGCGGCAACACCGGCAACGCCTTCTCGATGGTGGCCGCGGTCAAGGGCTACCGCATGATCGTGGTGATGCCCGAAGGCCTGTCCAGCGAGCGCGTGGCGATCTCGCGCGCGTTCGGGGCCGAGGTCCTGTTCTGCGGCACCTTCCACGTCAACGACGCGCTGGAACGTGCGCGCGAGCTGGGCCGGCAACCGGGCTTCTTCTTCCCCGGCCAGTTCGAGTCCGAATGGAACGTGGACGAGAACCGGGAACTGCTCGGCCCGGAAATCCTCGCGCAGTTGCCGGAGGGCCGCGTACCCGACGCGTTCGTGCACGGAGTCGGCACCGGCGGCACGCTGATCGGCGTCGGCCAGGCCTTCCGCAAGGTCAACCCGAACGTGCGCCTGTTCGCGATGGAACCGTCAGAATCGCGCACCATCCTTTGCGGCGAGGTGGCGTTGCACCAGATCGAAGGCATCTCGGACGGTTTCGTACCCGGGATCTTCGCCCAGCACCGCGACCTGGTGAACGACACCCTGGGCGTCGGCAGCGCCGAGGCGGTGGCAGAGATGCGCAAGCTCGCGCGCACGCGGGGACTCTTCTGCGGCCCCAGCTCGGGCGCGCACCTGCTCGCGGCAAGGCGCATCCGCGAGCAGCACCCGGAACTCGAAACCGTCGTCACCATCCTCGACGACGAAGGCGAGAAATACCTGCACGACTTCTTCATGCACCCGGCCCGGGACGCCGACCGGCCGGTGCCGTTCCACTAGTCATGCGATCATCCATGGTCGCCGCCCACTCCGGGTCCAGGGTCGCCGCCGCGATCAGGAACCAGCCATACCGGAACGGCCGCAAAACCGCCATCCATGACCAGGAGCTCCATGGCCCGACTCTTCACAAAAGCTTGCTTTCACGAATCAACAGGTTGACACGCACGGAGATCACCTCATGACCCAACGCCTCAATTACGTCCAGGCTTCGCCCGATGGCTTCAAGGCGATCCGCCAACTCCAGGAACACGTCGACAACTCGGGACTCGAACATCCCCTGATGGAACTGGTGAAAATGCGCGCGTCGCAGATCAACGGCTGCGCGTATTGCCTCGACATGCACAGCAAGGACGCGCGCGCCGCGGGCGAAACCGAGCAACGCCTGTACCTGCTCGACGCCTGGCGCGAATCGCCTTTCTACAGCGAGCGTGAGCGCGCGGCGCTGGCGTGGACCGAGGCACTCACCCGGATCTCGGACAACGACGTGTCCGACGCTCTGTACGAAGACGTGCGCAAGCAATTCGGCGACAAGGAGCTGGTGGAGCTTACGCTTGCGATCATCGCGATCAACGGCTGGAACCGCCTCGCGATTCCGTTCCGCTCCGAGCCCGGCCATTACCAGCCGCGCACGCGCGCAAAAAGCGCCTGACCGCCGTGGCGCCGACGGGCACACCGACGCTGACCGATTTCAGGACGCTGCTGGATGCCGCGCGACGGCAGCAGGAGCCGCAGCGGCTGTTGTTCGTGTTTGCCCGGCGCGAACTGGGCGAGCATGCCACGGCCGCGCAGCGCGAAAGTTTCGCGCGCGGCGAAGGCGGACATCTGCAACCATGCCTGTGCGTGGACAAGTCCCCCGACGAAGTGGCCGGTTTCGCCGAACTCGCCGCCGAATCCGTCGGCACCGGCCAGCACTGGGACGTCGTTTTCGTCGGCAGCCTCGAAGGCCGCGGCGGTATCGCCCCCAATCCCGACGAAGCCGACCAGCCCCTGCGCTTCATGGTCAACGCGATCAACGACGGGCGGGTCGGCGAGTTCGCGGCGTTCGACCGCGAGGGGCATCTATTGAGATTTCTGTAGGTGGCCGCGTCGCCAACGACAGCCCCGTCGCGGATCGAACGAAGTTTCGTCGGCGCGGCCGTCTCCCGACACGCAGCCGGAAGGCGCATGCGGCAAGCGATGCCCACCCGCGCTACCATCCGGGGGCATGTGCTACTCCGCTCAAATCCGGGCCGAATATCGCAAGTTCGAGCGGGAGTTCGGCGCGACCATGGACATCCGGCAGTACGCCCGGTTTTTCTGGGAACGCCGGCAGGACGGCAGCTGGCGAAAGATCACCAAGGCGATGAAGGATGCGTTCGCCGATCCGCGCAACGAAGACGAACGCAACATCCACGACTTGATCGTGGCGGGCGACGCCGAGTTGGCGCGGACGCTGGAAACAGAGTTGTTCGCGCAGAAGAAGCGGCTCGCCGACGCCGAGCGCGCGCTACAGGCCCGGACGACCAAAAAGGCCGGCAACGAGCGGCGCATCGCGCGCAACAAGATGGAAGCTGCGCAGCGGAACCTGGCCGACCTCAGGCGGACCGAACGACTGCCGCGCGATGCGCGCATCTTCCCCGGTCAGTACGCGCCCGTGATGATCGTGCGCGACGGCAAGCGGGTGCTGGTGCCGATGCGCTACCAGTGTCGCCTGCCCGGCTGGAGCGAAGCCGCCGAGCGCAAATATCCCGGCACCTACAACGCGCGACGCGACAGTTTGGAAAAGACGTGGGCCAGGCTGTTCGGACATCGCCACGGCATCATGATCGTCACCGCGTTCTACGAGAACGTCGCGCGGCACAAGGTCGAACATCGCGAACTTGCGCCCGGCGAAAAAGGGGAGAACGTGGTGCTGGAATTCCGCCCGCAACCACCGCACGACATGCTGGTGGCGTGCCTGTGGAACCATTCGCCCGGGGGCGACTCCGGGCTTTACTCGTTCGCGTCCATCACCGACCAGCCGCCACCGGAAATCGCGGCCGCGGGACACGATCGTTGCATCATTCCGATCAAGCCGGAGAACGTCGAGGCGTGGCTGGCCCCGGACCCATCCAACCTGCCGGCACTGCACGCCATCCTGGATGACCGCGACCGGCCGTACTACGAACACCGGATGGCGGCGTAACCGGCGCTCGCAAGTCGAGCGCATTTGCCCCTGTTGCCAGACCCGGCACGCGTCGACCATGGAGTCCCGGCAAGTCGAAGGGA